>JAQBYI010000007.1 GCA_027622655.1 Gemmatimonadota bacterium
CCGCCCGCCCCGCCACGCCCGCCGCGGCCACCGGCCCCTCCGCCCGCACCGGCGCGCCCACCACCGTTCGACGCGGAATCAGCGGCCACGTAGTACATCCCGGCGCCAGCCGGCATCCACGCCAGCAGGCGCTTTCCTTCCGGACCGTCAGCGCCACCGCGCCCACCGAATCCGGCGCCGGCCTGCGTCGAATCGGGGCGTTCCCGCAGAGGTCTCTTCTGCAACTCTGTGAGCACCTTTCCGTTCACGTCCCACAGCTGCTCCACGTCGCCGAAGCTCGTGTACTGCACCATGTACGAGAACGGCTCAAGCATAGCGTTCACGCGGAAGTACTGGCCATCCGGTGACGGGTCCACACTCCGAAACATTGCCGGCGAGCCAATCTTCTTCACGGCCTTCGTCTTCACGTCAATCACGGCAAGCTGACCAGTCGTGTAGTACTTCAGCTGGTCGAACTGCCACGGCTCGTCCATCAGGCTCGCGAAGTTGCGCTGCGGAGACTTTACCGGATCGAGCCAGACGTTCACCTGCGGTCCCGTGGCGATGTCCGGCTGCTTTGGTTCCGCGCCGCGCCCGTCCGGGATGAGCACCACGATGACGCTTTTGCCATCGGCGGTCCAGTCCACGCTCGTCACCAGCGTGGCGAGTAGCGCGGTCCTGGTCACTTGCACCGACTTTGCGGTCGCAATATCCGCCACGTAGGCGTGCGACGCGGCGGCGAAGTTCGCGATGTACGCGAGTTGCCTGCCGTCGGGTGACCACGTGGGGCTGCTTACGGTCGCGCCCTTCGGAATCTCGATCGACGTGGACTTCCCTGTAACCGCGTCGATCAACGACAGTCCCTTGCTGCCGCGCGTCGTAAGTGTGCGCGCACGATTCGCCATGGGATCAACCTGCAGGCCACCGTAATAGTTGTGCGGCTTGCCGAACTCCTGCACGCTCGGAAGACCTTCGCTCTCCTGCTTCAGAAAGGTCGTCCGATCGGGGCTCGGCTGATTGAGAGCGATATTGAGGTGACGCGGTGCGGTCACGAGCTTCGCAATCTCGGCAGGAGGAAGCTGGTATCCCTCCTTGGCGAGCAGTTCTCTATCGGCAGCCATCTGTGCGGCCGCGTTCACGTTGCCTTGTGCACGAACCGGCACGACGAGCAACGACAGGCCGACTGCGGCGGCTGATACCATGCGGAGGACACGCTGAATGCGCATCATGAAACGTCCCTCGTTAAGTGGGTGACCGGCGCGCGCGGGGCGCCCTCCGGTTGCGTCAAGAACTTACGCCATACAGAGTCGCTCCGCTGTACCAGCGCTGTACCAGCGCCTTACCGGCGGTGCATCAGCGGTTGGCTCGCGCCCGGTAGGCCCAGGCAGTAGCATCCCGGTGAGCATCTTCCATTTCTGTCAACAGGGGATTCGTGACGACGGAGCGCCTTTACTTCACCGACGCGTATGCGACGGAATTTTCCGGCAAAGTTCTGTCGGTTGAGAACCAGCGTGTAGTACTCGACCGCACCGCATTCTACCCGACCTCAGGCGGTCAGCAGTTCGATACCGGGGTACTCGGCGGAGTGCACGTGGTGGACGTGATTGACGACGAATCGGGAATTGTCCACGTATTGGAATCCGCAGCGCCGATGGCGCAGGGTTCCGACGTGTCAGGCGCGGTGGGCTGGCCGCGGCGATTCGATCACATGCAGCAACACACCGGCCAGCATCTTCTCTCGGCGCTATTCGAGGATCTCTGTGGTGCCGCCACCGTCAGCGTGCATTTCGGGGCCGACTCGTGTACGCTCGACGTGAATGCCGAATCGCTCTCCACGGCCGCCGTGGTCCGGGTTGAAGAACGAGCGAACGCCGTGGTCGCGGAGAATCGAGTGGTCGCTGTTTCGTTTGAAGACGCGGCGAGCGCCGCTGGCCTCCGCAAGCCGAGCGACAGGGCCGGCGAGTTGCGTGTGGTATCAATCGAAGGCATCGACCGCAGCGCGTGCGGCGGTACGCATGTGCGCGCAACCGGCGAAATCGGCGCGGTGCTCGTGCGGAAAATCGAGAAGTACAAGAAACTCTCGCGCGTCGAGTTTTTGTGCGGCTCGCGCGCAACACGTCAGGCGCGTTCGGATTTTGACGCGCTCGGAAATCTCGCGGCAACGCTCACGGCCGGCATCGCCGAGCTGCCGCGTCTCGTCGCGACGCAGGCCGACGCGGTTCGGTCGCTCGAGTCAGAGCGAAAGAAACTCACGGAGGCACTCGCGACGTTCCGCGCGCGCGAGTCATACGATGCCGCCATGCCGGACGCCGATGGCGTGCGGCGCGTCGTGGTGCAATCCGCGTCGGCCGACGAGCTCCGCGCGCTGGCCCTTGCCGTGGCCGCGCTCCCTCGCGCCGCTTTCATCGGCACGTGCGACTCGCCGCCGACTGTGATGTTCGCCGCATCGGACGACAGCGGCGTCGACGCCGGTGCAGTGCTCAAGCCATTGCTCGCTGAACATGGTGGCCGCGGTGGAGGAAACGCGAAGATCGCGCAGGGAACCGTCCCCGACGCCGCCGCCATTCAGGCCGTAGCTCGCACCCTCCGAGGCCCGCCGACCGGAGCGTAGTCCGAAGTTCTGTGTGGTCTGTGTGCTCTGCGGCCAACATCGCGCGTCCCGACCCCTGAATGATCAGCTGATCGTCAGCGTCGTCCCGTTCGTACTCAGCACGACGTTGAATCGCTGCAATGCTGCCTGAGCCGGACCCTGCGTCGGCACTCCGGAACTGTTGAATCGCGACCCGTGGCACGGACATTGAAAACCGCCGCTGACGATCCCGATGTCGCATCCCGCGTGCGTACATATCCGCGAAAGCGCCACGTAGGTCGCTTCACCGTCGCGTACCACGGCGACCGGTTTCGCGCCGAGATTTCCGACTGCGGCGATTCCTCCCACCGCACCCAGCGCCGGGAATGACGCGAGGGTCACCGTCAGCGACGATCCGCTCGTTCCCGGGGTGGGCTCCGGATTCTGCTGAGTCGGCGCGAAGACGTCAGAGGCGCCCCCGCCCGAGCACGCCGCGAGCACAGCGCCAACCGCTGCCAGCGTGGCCTGCGAGAGAAACTCCCGTCGCGTATTGTCGGCCGGTTCTGATTCAGCCATCGGTATCCCTCGTGGTTTGTCGCACCATCGGCGCCCTGCCGACCCAAGCGTAGCCCGCCGTTCTGTGTGGTCTGCGTGTTCTGTGGCCAACATCGCGCGTCCCGAACCGTCCCGAACCGTCCCGAACCGTCCCGAACCGTCCCGAACCGTCCCGAACCGTCCCGAACCCTACCGCGTCGATCCCGCGCACTTGGCCAGCACCGCTTCCGGCGCCGCTGCCCGTGGAAAGAGACCGCGCGCCGCCATCGCGTTGTGGTATGCCAGCCGGCACATTCCGCGCTCAGCCAGAAGCTCGGCCGCCCGCATCTGGATGCGATACGACCCGGGGTCGTACGTCGCGGCCGCACGCACGGACTCAAGCGTACTGCAAGAATAAAGCCGCATCGCTTCGAGCTTCCCCGCCGTCATCGCCACAATTCCGGTCCAGACAATTGCCGTCGCGCCGAGCAGGTAGGCGCGTGCGCGAGGGCTGAACCGTCGCGTCGTCATTGCGCGTCCGGCCGGAATCATTGCGCCTGCCGCCCCCCAGAGAATGATGGAAGGAAAAGCCAGAAGCGACACCGCATCTAACCCACCTTCCACGACACCGATAAGCACTGCGCTCCCGCCGGCCAGCGCGCCAAATCGCTCGGCCGACGGGAAAACCGAGTCGCGCCACCCGCGCCACGCGTTCATCAGGAGCACAATCAGCAGCGTGGCCATCGCCAGAGCCGCGGGAATACCGCGTTCCGCGATCGCCGCCACCCAGTCGCTGCTCGGCCACGGATTGGCTGTCATTCCACTCGATTCCGAAATGGAAGGGTCCGGCTTCACCGCGAATCCCGGATACTCCGCTGCCCAGTTTCCCGGCCCGACTCCCACCACGGGATTCGCACGCGCGATCTTGAGCGAATTCGTGTATTGCTTGAGCCGGCCGGCACCACTTCCGTCCCGGTAGTTCACCACGCCGCGAACAGAATCCAGATACGGGGAATCACTGCGCCAGTCGAGCGCATTCGGGAGTACCAGCGCGAGCAAAAGGCCCGTCGCCAATGCTCCCGCGAGGAGCAGTCCGCGACGCGGCGCCATTGCTGTTTTGATTACGCCGCGACCCTGCCAGGCGACCGGCACGGCGATAAGCAGCCAGACGGCGAGCGCGAGCCACGCCGCACGACTGCGCGAGAGGACGAGCGCTGCCGAACTCGCCAGGATCGCCGCCGCACCAATGAGCGAACCGAGCGATGACCGCGACGTGGCTGCGAGAAAAACGAACAACGGCAGCGCCATCGCCGCCACGTGCGCAATGAAATTCCGGTTGCCCAGCAACCCCCCGGGCGCGCGGTTTGCGGCAAAGAGATCATTCCCGTATCCGTACGCCTGCGCCAAAGCCGATGCCACGGCGATCGCTGAGGCAGCGGCAAGCGCGAGCACCACCTGCCTCGCGCGCCCATCGGCGCGGAGCGCCGTGGCGCCCCAGAATACGGCGCCCGCGCTCAGCGAAATCGCCAGCGCGCGCGCGGCGTGCCAGCCGCTCGTGGCCAGCAAAGCCGACACCACAGACCAGATCAACCACGCGCCTAGTGCAAGGTCGGCCAGCGTATAGCGCCGGTCGCCGCGGCGCGCGGTGAGAACCAGCGCTACGACGAGTGCGCCGCAATGCAGCGCCAGCTCTTTGGGAACGAAGAACCGATCCAGCTCGAACGATCGGAACGGCGCGACCGCGCCGGACGCTGCAAGCGCCGCGAGCCAGAATGCCAGCACCAGCGCCGCGCTCCCCCAGCGACTCGGCGGGTCCGAAGATTCGGCAGCGGCCTGAGCGTCCACGCGCGGAATGTCGCCGGGCGGACGCCCGCGGGCAAACACCGGCAGGCCTGCGCCGTCGGGGGCAGCAACACGGCGACGGCTGGGGCAGCTAGATTTCCCGCCGGGACGCCCGCGACACAAGGAGGCAGGCCATGGCAGTGTATGACGACAAGAAGATCCAGAATCTTGTCAAGAAGATGGCAAAGCAGGCAAAACCGAAGTCGGAGTTCGCAAAGGTCTACGACAAGACCGCTCCGCAGCGGCTGACCGACGAAGGCGACATTGAGCGCGACAAGTTTTTCAAGGAAATGAAGCGCCGCGAATTCTAGGGCGCTAAATGCATGCGCCGTCCGCGGCGCATGGCGACTGGCGCTATTGCGCCGTTTGCCTGGCCAGTTCCGAGGGCTCCAGGCTGAGTTCGCGCCGGAGCACCTTTCCGATCATTGATTTCGCGAGCTCGCGTCGGAACACCACGCGCGCCGGAACCTTGAAGTACGCCAGATTCGCCTTGCAGAACTCCCGCAACTCTTGTTCCGAGGCCTTCATTCCGGCCCGGATCACCACGAACGCCACGGCGATTTCACCCCGCGCCGCATCGGCAAACCCGCGCACGCCGACTTCGGCAACCGCCGGATGCTTCGCCAGCGCCTCTTCAAGCTCCCGCGGCCAGACCTGCATGCCGTTCGCCTTGATCAGGTCCTTCTTCCGATCGACAATGAACAGGTAGCCGTCGTCGTCGAGATAGCCGAGGTCCGCCGTGTGCAGCCAGATCATGTCATCGTCGTGGCGCACAAGCATGTCTGCGCTTTCTTTCGGATTGTTGAAGTATCCGCGCATGATCTGCGGTCCGCGAATCAGAATCTCGCCCACTTCGCCCAACGCAAGGTCCTTCCTGGTGTCGTCCGCGTCCACGATGCGCACGAACACATCCGGAAGTGGAATGCCCACCGACCCCACCTTGCGCGTGCCGCTGATCGGGTTGGCGATGGCGGCAATCAGTGATTCGGTGAGCGCGTACGCCTCGGTGATAGCCGCTCCGGTCACTTCTTCGAATCGTCGCTTGGTCTCGGCCATCAACGGCGCGGAGCCAGACGCGCAAACCTTTAGTGATCGGAAGTTGACCTTGCCGCGCTTCACATCCCGGTGATTCAGGAGCGCGTTATATAAGGTTGGTACGCCCGCAAAAAGCGCCGGCTTGAACCGGTCGATCGACTTCACGAGATCGTTCAGATCGCGGGGATTCGGTATCAGCGCAAGTGGATGTCGGCCAACGAGATAGCCGGCCTGAACGAAGCACGCCGCGTATGAGTGGAAGAGCGGCAGCGGGAGCAGGATCGAGTCTACTCCGTCGCGAAGACAGGCTCTCGTCCAGGCGCGAAACTGAACGGCCGTGATCACCAGTGACTGGTGCCACGCCGGCACGCCTTTCGGAGTGCCCGTGGTACCGCCGGATAGCAGGATCATTGCGTCGTCCTGCGGACCAGGCGGTGCGGCCGACGGACGGTGGCCCCGGTGCGGGGCAAGCCACGAGCGCCATTCAAGATCGCCGGCTCGCAGCTCCACCCGGTGACCACCCCGCTTTTCCATCGCAAGAGTGAATACGAGGCGCAGCAGCGGCGGAAAGAACTCCTTGATGTTCGTCGCGATGACGTGCTCGACAGCGGTTCCTGTGCGGGCAGCGCAGACCCGATCATAGAACGGCGTCAGCGCAACAACGACGCGCGGAGCAAGCGCCTCAAGCTTCGATCGCAGTTCGTCGTCCGTGTAGATCGGATTCAGCGGGCAGACCACGGCACCCAACTTCCACGCGCCGTATTCCGCAATCAGGAACTGCGGACAGTTGGGAAGCACCAGGGCAACCCGGTCGCCGCGCCCGATGCCCATTGCCGCAAACGCACACGCTGCCGCGTCGGCTTCCCGCTCCAGTTCGCTCCACGAAATCGTCCGGCCCTTGAACCAGAGCGCCGCGTCGTCGGGAACTTCGCGCGATGCGTCACGCAGATAGTCGAGGAGCGTGCGTTCCGGGTACGGGGCGAGCGTACGGGGAACGCCCGCGTCGTAGTGCTCAAGCCAGCGCGCTTCCATATCCGTGCGGTTCATCGGTGCGGTCGGTATTTTCCGTGTGGGATCACGCACGTCGCCGCGCAAATCTTCATGGACATTTGCCGAATATGCATCCTCGCAATCATCTGTACATCCGCCTGACCGCAATTCGCACCGCGTTGAGTAGCGTGTTCGGTAGCGCGCTGGCAATCGGCGCTGCTGCAACGCTCGCTGCAACGCTCGCTGCAACGCTCGCTGCAACGCTCGCTGCAACGCTCGCTGCACCACTCGCCGCGCAGGGTTCGCTGCCGGTGAACGATCCCGGAATTCGCCGCGCATTCGACGCCATCCAGTCGTGGAACAGCTGGATTCTCGAAAATCAGGTGTCACTGTGCGAAATCCCGGCGCCACCATTCAAGGAACAGGTTCGCGGCATCGAATTTCGGAAACGGCTGATCGCACTCGGGTATCGCGACACAAAGATCGATGTAGTGGGCAACGTGATCGCCGAACGCGCCGGACGCGGCGGCGGCCCGACCGTCATGATCTCGGGGCATCTCGATACCGTCTTTCCTGAGGGGACCGACGTTTCGGTCAAGAAGGAAGGCGAGCGATATACCGGAGCCGGCATCGGTGACGATTGCCGTGGACTCGCCGTGATTCTCGCAGTCGCGCGCGCGCTCAACGAAGGCCGGATCCAGACACTGGGAACGGTCATTCTTGTCGCGAACGTCGGTGAAGAAGGGCCGGGCAATCTGCGCGGAGTGCGCGAGCTGTTCAACAATGGCTACAAGGGGAAAATCGACCGGTACATCTCCGTGGACGGCACCGGATTCGACGTGACGTCACGCGCTGTGGGAAGCAATCGTTACAACGTGGTTTTCACCGGCCCCGGCGGTCACAGTTATGGGGCGTTCGGAAGAGTGCCGAGCGCCATCCACGCGATGGGCCGCGCGATCGCGCTCATTGATGAGATCGTCCCGCCGCCCGGCATCAAGACGACGTACAACGTCGGCGTCATCAAGGGCGGCACATCGGTGAACACCATTTCGCCCGACGGGTCGATGGAAGTGGACATGCGCTCGGAGTCGGTGGACAACCTCGCGAAAATCGACGAGATGATTCACGACGCCGTCGCAAGAGCCGTAAGCGCCGAGAATGCCCGCTGGCCCAACTCGCCTGCGAAAATCACAGTGAAGTTCGATACGATCGGCATTCGTCCGGTTGGCCGGGTTGTGCAGACGGACGCGACACCGATCATCAAGACCGCGCTCGACGCCGCCCTGGCGCTCGACATTGAGGCCAAGACCAGTGCGAGCAGCACCGACAGTAACCTGCCAATGAGCTTGGGAATTCCCGCCATGACGATTGACGGAGGCGGCCGTGGTGGTAACTCCCACGCAGCGGGTGAGTGGTACGAGGATGGCGCAACGGGGTATAAAGGCCCACAATGGGCTTTATTGATAGTGGCGTCGCTCGCCGGACTGGCCGGTACGACGACACCATGAGGGGATAACAATGAAACCGCTGGATCAAATCGGATCACTACGGGAGCGGTAGTTATGCAACGACGCGATTTTCTGGGATCAGTCGCGCTGGCGTCGGTTGGCGCCACGCTTTTCTCGCGCACGGCCTCGGCAACGACGACAGCTGCGGGATCGACCCAGGCAGCTGTGCTGCCCACGATGACCGTCTACAGGTCACCCACGTGCGATTGCTGCAAGGAATGGATCAAGTACATGCAGAAATCCGGGTTCACGGTGAAGACCATTGAGATAGCCGACTTGCGGCTGATCAAGTCGGGTAGTGGCGTTCCGGCGGCAATGGAGAGCTGTCACACCGCGTTGGTCGGGGCGTACGTCGTTGAAGGCCACGTGCCTGCCGATCTGGTCAAGAAGATGCTCAACGAGCAGCCGGCGATCATCGGGCTCTCGGTGCCGGGAATGGTGGTCGGCTCGCCGGGCATGGAGCAGGGGTCGGCGAAGCAGCCGTACAACGTGATGGCGTTTGCGAAGGGCGGCAAGACGAGCGTGTACGCCAAGCGGTAGAAACCGCAAAGGGCCCGGCAAGTGGTTTCTCGCCGGGCCCTCAACGATTCGAAACTGGGGCGGGTGGACTCGAACCACCAACATCCGCATTAACAGTGCGGCGCTCTGCCGATTGAGCTACACCCCAATACACCCCAATACACCGCATCACACCCTCAAATACCCCTGAGGACACGAATCCCGGCCCCACGTGAGCGGCCGGGATTGCTGTAACCAAAGGTATCGGATCGGGCGCCGAATTCCAGCGGTTGGCGTATCTTCACCTCCATGCGCCCACTCACCGCTCTCGTACTCTCCCTCGCGCTGGCAGCCTGCTCGGGCAATGTATCCGATTCCGCCTCCCAGCCGCCGTCAGCCGACCAATCCCTGGCCGCGGCGGCCGCCGGCAAGACGCTCCCGCCCGAGCAGTACGTGAGCCCTACAGCGGGGTTCGATCTCACGCTCCCGGGTGTCTGGACCGGACGCTACCGCACCGAAGAGAAGAGGGACACCACCGCCGGTGCGCGCCTTGGCGTGGTATTCAGCTTCGTACCGGACAGCGGGTCGGCGGCTCCGTCGCTTACGCTCATGACGCTACGAATCTTCACCAAGTCCGCGTGGGCCACGGTGGCCACGCGCACCAGCAGCCCCGTGGGCACGGTACTCGCCGAGCGAGGAGATGATGTGTTCGTCCTCTCGCTCCCGAACGTCAACCCGTACCCGCCGGCGTCACCTGAGGCGCCATTGTATGATCAGCTGATCATTTCGATTGCGCAGGGTGGCCAGCAGGTGCATCTGACACCGCGATGATCCCTGATTCGGCCGCACCGGCCAAGGCTGCACGCCTCGGCCGGCTCGGAATCGAAGGCGCGTTCGCCGTTGCCGCAGCTGCGCGCGCGCTGGAGGAGTCGGGACGCGAAGTCATCCACCTCGAACTCGGCCAGCCCGATTTTCCGTCGCCACAGCACGCAATTGCGGCTGGGGTAGGTGCGCTCGAGGCCGACGACGCGAAATACACCGCGCCAGCCGGAATTCCTGAACTTCGAAACGCGATACTCGGCTACGCCCGTGGACGCGGCATTCCAGCCGAATTGGGCAATGTCGTCGTGACGTCCGCGGCGAAGCCGATGTTGCAATACGCACTGCTCGCCGCCGTGAATCCCGGCGATGAGGTCCTCATCCCGTCGCCCGGATTTCCCATCTACCCGTCTGCGGTGCGCCTGGCTGGCGGCATCGAACGAACGTACGCCATCGCCTCCACGCGCGACGGCTGGCAACTCGACTGGGACTCCATCGAGCGGCAGCTCACGCCGCGCACGCGCGCGATCGTGCTCAACTCGCCGCACAATCCCACCGGATGGACCGCCACAAGCGACGACCTGGCACGCATTGCGTGGATCGCCGTCGAGCGCAACCTCTGGGTGATCAGCGATGAGATCTACAGTGGGCTCGCATACGACTACGCCGACGGCGCATCGCCGTCAGCAGCCGCTGTGCCGGGGATGCTCGACCGCACGATCATCATCGACGGATTCTCCAAGCGGTGGTCCATGACCGGGTGGCGCCTCGGATTCGGCATCGTGCCCGCGGCATTGTACGACGATATCGTCGCCCTCGTCATCAACAACACGTCGTGCACACCGCCGTTCATCCAGCGAGGCGGGCTCGCGGCGATGGAGGGTTCACAGGACGTGGTGCATGCGCTTCGACAATCGCTGCACGAACGGCGTGATCGGTTCGTCTCCGGCCTGAACTCCGTGCCCGGCATCACGTGCGCGCTTCCGTCAGGCGCATTCTATGCCTTTGCCGACGTTCAGCCGTTGCTTGCCGCATCGCGCCTCGACACTGACGCGTTCGCAGCGCGCCTGCTGCAGGACCACGGCGTCGCCGGCTGCCCGGGCACCGACTTCGGTCCCACCGGCGAGGGGTTTGTTCGCTTCTCGTTTGCGACAGCCGCCCCCAAGCTCGACCGCGCGATTGAGCTCCTCCAGGCGGCGGCGAAAAGGTTCGGAAAAACGTAGACCAACAGCGCCACAATTGTCGCCTAGCGGTCCATCCGGAATGGCGTGAGGTCGAAATCACACTTGCCGTCGAGCAGCAGCTTTGCCTGTATTTCACCGATGACGCTGGCAAACTTGAATCCATGCCCTGAGCACGCGCTCGACACCAGCACCTGCGGCATTTCAGGCATGAAGTCGATCAGAAATCGCAGGTCCGGCGTGTCGGTGTAGAGGCAAGCCGCGGACTCGAGCAGCGGCGCTTCCTTCACCCAGTCGAAGAGACGCGACACGGCGTTGCGCACGCGCGCCACGTCGTGCGGCTCGACGTCACGGCGAAGTGCCCGCATGTCAGTGACCGGCTCTCCCTGGTAGTGCACGGCCACCTTCCACCCGCGCGGCTGGAGCGGGAAGCCATAGATGAGCTGGCCGTCAGCGAACTCACACATGAAAACCGGAAAGCGATCCGGTGCCCACATCTCGCGGTCACCCGGTGGTTGGAACCAGAGCGCGGTTTGCCGTTCGACGTTCAGCGCCGGCCCCACGTCGCCCACCAACTCCGACATCCACGGACCCGCGGTAAGCACGAGCTTTCCGGCTTCGTACGTTCCCTCGCTGGTCCGCACGCGAACCCCGCTCCCCATCGGAGCCCAGCTAGTCACGCGCTCATTGAGCCGCAGCGTCGCGCCGTGACGCACCGCGAGGTCGAGATGCGCCTTCACGCATCGTTCGGGATTGAGCATGCCGGCGGCGGGATCGAGCAGCGCCTTGAACCCGGCCATCGGCATGAACTGCGGAAAACGGTCCTGCAGGTACGAGCTCTTGATTTCCTCCAAAGGCAGATCGTGTTCCTCGGCAGCCCGCCGGGCGCCGTGAATCAGGCCGCTGTTTTCAGAGCCGAGCATGAGATTGCCCGTGATTCGCAGCAGGTTCGGCTCGTTGGCATCGTGCTCGAGCTGGTGCCACAACTCGTACGACCGCTGCAACATTGGCACGTAGAGCGGGTGCTCGTAGTACACGAGTCGGATGATGCGGCTCTCGCCGTGCGACGATCCGAATTCGTGCGGTGGCTCGTGCTGGTCAATGCCGAGTACTCTCGCGCCACGGGACGCGAGATGATATGCGGTCGCGCTTCCCATCGCGCCGAGTCCCACCACGATCACGTCGTAGATAGCAGTCACGGTCGGAAAGCTATCGTTCGGCTGTTGGCCTGCACCAAAGGCGTCCGGATGCGATTGACGGCGCCCCCTGAACGGAACGCCGCCAATCGGACTACGGAACTGTCGCCTACGTCGCTACTTCACGATCAAGTCCTTCAGCGCGGCCTTGACTCGCGGGTCGTCGAACTTGGCCAGGGCGTTGATCACCCTGCGTCGGCGAGCCACCGTTTCGGTTGGCGACTTTGCCACCGCGAGGAGCCAGTCGGCGTTCTCGCGGCCGCCGGCGCGCGCAATCTCCTGCCCGACTTCGTCGAATCTGAGCGGATTGCCGGTCATCATGTCGAATACCGATTCGTCGCTCGCCACGCTTCCCTGCCGGATCCCGTTGAAGAACTGCGTCGCGCCGGGCGTGGTCGCCGTTACTTCGTAGAGGATCCGGAACTTTCCGCTTCCGGGCGCGAGAAGCTCATAGCGCGTGTAGTCGTCCGCCTGGGTCTGGCGCGGCGGTTGACCGGAACCGGAACCGGGTTGCGCCGCAACGAAGAGCGGCGCGAAAAGGAGGACCAGAGAAAGAGTCTTCACGTTCGCGCCGCGCATGGGGGATACCCTCGTGCTTCGTCGATTATTTGATGGTACCGGAACCTCGTTCGCTACTTCTTCTCCGGCGCCTTCAGCATGCTGCGAATCGGAAGGAGCGGCGTGGCCTGCCCGGGATTTTTCTTCATGATGTCTTCAAGAAGCATAATGATGATCCCGTCGTCGTCCACGAGCGTTGGTGCCGCGCCAAAGCGCTTCCCGTAGCCCATGTGCCGCGCGGCATCAAGGACCACACCGTCCTGCAGCACCACGTCCGTGCTTCCGTGCACGACGCGCACGGCCATGAACTTCTTGCCGGTCTTTTCCATGTAGCCGATGCAGACACCGTCGGCACCGGATGGCCAGGCCGGAATTGGATGAGCCTGCCCGTCGGAGCCCTCAAAGCTCGTCGCGCCGGACTTCATCTTGCCAAAGTTGTTCTCGAACCCGCCATGGTACATGAAGCAGTGATTCATGAGTGAAATCGGCCGTCTGGAGTGGATGGTCAGGGCCCTACATGGAGCCTGCGATACGGTTGCAATCTCGCACGATTTCGCACGCGGCGTAAGGCGCAATGAGGCGCAGAAGTCCCAACACCTCACCATCGGCGGGCGTACGCAGTAGAATCTCCGGTATTCTCGGACATTTCCGAGCATTCGGTTCCAACCCGCCTCTATCCCGACCCTGCCATGCTCCGTACCCGATTTGTCAGTTCTGTACTCGCCGTTGCCGTCTTTGCCGGGCTCGGCGCCACGACGTCCCTCCTCGCCGCACAGCAGCTGGCCCCGCACCAGCAGCTCCTCAGGGACGTCTACAAGGAACTCATCGAGATCAACACCTCGGTGATCACCTCGGGCACGACAGTCGCCGCCGAGGCGATGGCCAAGCGCTTTCGCGACGCCGGTTTCCCGGAACGGGACATCTACCTCGGCGGACCGCGCGCCGATAAGCACAACATCGTCGTTCGCCTTCGCGGCCGCGGAGGAGCAAACGCGCCGAAACCGTTGCTCCTGCTCGCCCATCTCGATGTGGTCGAGGCGCTCAAGAGCGATTGGTCGGATGACCTGGATCCGTTCAAGTTCCTCGAACGTGACGGTTTCTACTACGGACGCGGGACGACCGACGACAAGGCGCAGGGCGCAATCTTCGTCGCCAATCTCATCCGGATGAAGCAGGACGGTTTTGTTCCTGACCGCGACATCATCCTTGCGCTCACCGCTGACGAGGAAGGAGGCGGGTTCAACGGCGTGCGTTGGCTCCTCCAGAATCAGCGCGCTCTCGTGGACGCTGCGTTCGTCGTCAACGAGGGTGGCCGGGGGGCGCTCAAGAACGGCAAGCCGATCTTCAACGAGATGCAGGCCACGCAGAAGAACTTCGTGATGTTCACCGTTACGGCGAAGAACCGGGGCGGCCACTCGTCCGTTCCCCGGCCCGACAATGCCATTTATCAACTCGCCGAGGGCATCGCGCGGTTTTCCAAATACAACTTTCCCGTCAAGCTGAACACGGTCACGCGCGTCTTCTTTGAGCGCACCGCCGCCGTCGAATCGCCCGAAGTTGGCGCCGCCATGACCGCGATCGTCAAGGATCAGAACGACGCCGCGGCCACGGCGGTCCTGGCCAAGGACCCGCGCTACAACTCGATGCTGCGCACGACCTGTGTCGCCACCGGCCTCACCGGCGGCCACGCGTCTAATGCGCTGCCGCAGACAGCTCAAGTCTCGATCAACTGCCGGATTCTGCCGGACGCGGTGCCCACGGAGGTCCGCGATGCGATCATCGCCGCCTTCGCCGATCCGGAGCTTGAAATCTCGGCTCCGCCGGCCCGTGCGCAGGTTGATCCATCGTCAATCGGTCCGGAAATGTTGGGCCCGGTCGAGTTGGTGACTCGCGAAGTCTACGGAGATATCCCGGTCATTCCGTCCATGAGCACCGGCGCCACAGATTCGCAGGCATTTCGCGTCGCTGGTATTCCTGCGTATGGAGTGTCGGGAATCATGAATGACGTGGACGACATCCGTGCGCATGGTCGCGACGAGCGGCTGCCCATAAAGTCGCTCTACGACGGGCAGGAGTTTCTCTATCGTCTCACGAAGTTGTTCGCGACCACACGAACCGTTCCATGATGCGCAATCGTGTGGCATGCAGCGCGCTCGCCGTTGCACTGAGCGCGGCCGCACCGGCGCTCGGTGCACAACCCGATGCCGCTGTAGCCGGAGCGGTTGCATCGTGGATCGTCGTCAACGCACCTGCCGGCTCCGAAGGACGCGCATCGGTCAACGCGACATTCACGGGCTGGACCGTTGATCGCTGGGGCAACTACATCAAACGCGCCGGGAGCGGCACACCGCGCCGTGTGGTCGCGTGCGCGCTCGATCAATCCGGATACGTCGTAAGTCAGATTACCGATCAGGGATATCTGCGCCTGCGACGTACGGGTGCCACAGTCCCGCACCAGCTCTGGGACCAGTTCCACGAAGGCCAGCGCATCGCGATTCTCACGAAGACTCGCATTGTAAAGGCGATCAGTGCCATCGCGAACGGTCACTATGCCGCATTCCATCGTGCCGATTCGCTCGCGGCAACTGTTGACCAACTATGGATCGACGTCGGGGCGTCATCGCGCGCGGACGTAGGGAAACTCGGCATCACCCTGCTCGACCCGGTGTTCTACGACCGCCCGGCGTGGACGTACGAGGGATTCGCGTCGGGGCCAAACGCCGGTGCTCGCGCGGGATGCGCGGCCGTCGCGACGGCCGCTGCTGCAGGCGCACCGCAATCCGGAGAAACGATTTTCGTTCTTTCCACCCAGCGAGTGTTCGGATGGGTTGGACTTGGCGCGTTTCTGTCGCAGCTCGGACCGATTGACGCAGTGACCGTGTTCGACGTCGGCGCTTCTGACGGATTCGACGGCGATCCTGCCGCTGCAGGCGGGAGCGGTCGAGGACGTGGTGCTCGCGGTGGTGGCGGTGGTCGCGGCGGCCCGACGCAAGCCATTCGTGCGGTGGTCGAGGGCGCACAGACCAACGCGCTGCGGCTCGTCACCCCCGCTGTGCGTTGGCCGGGGTCGGTCGTCGAGTCGATTCACGCGACCGATGCCAGGTCGCTCGTGCGCGCCGCGTTGAATGCGGCAAAGTCAACGGCAAACACCGACTCTCCGATGGCGTTGGCGCTCGATACCACGCGCGTACTCACGCCTCGTTCGGATGCGTACGGCGCCATCGAAACACAGTTCCTCACACTTGCCGACATGCCGGCCTCGCCGGGTCACGAGTGGCGCGTACGCGAAACGCTCCTCGCCGCCCTCCCGAAGTGGGCGCGCGATCGCGCCGTGACCGATTCGGCTGGAAACATCGTCGTAACGGCGGGCCCAGATCGCGATCCGATGGCTTTTGTCGCGCACATGGATGAGGTGGGCTACGAAATCACTGAAATTCAGCGCGACGGTAGCGTGTCGCTTCGCAGGATGGGCGGCGCTGTCTCGCAGGCCTGGGAAGGACGTCCGGCCCTGCTCCACTTCGACACCGATGCCAACGGCCGCGCTCCCGAATCGTTGCGAGGCGTCTTCGTTCCGCGCGATGCGGCCCGGCTACGCGATCCCGAAGACCTCACGGCGTGGTTTGGAATGGACTCCGCAGCGCTCGTAGCCCGCGGCGTTCGCGTCGGCCAGTCCGTGCTCGGTTACAAGCGCGGTGAGCGGCTCGATGGCACGCGTCTGGTTGCGCGTGCAAATGACGATCGCGCCGGTGCGACGGCCCTCCTCTTTGCCGTCCAGCGCCTCAATCCCGCGCAGCTCACGCGAAAGACTTATTTCGTCTGGACCGTGCGCGAGGAGGGTGGACTGCAGGGTGCCCGCGCGTTCGGCGCTGAACACGGGAGTGAGTTGACCCGCGTCTACAGCATCGACACCTTCGTCTCGAGCGACACGCCACTCGAGTCACCACACTTCGCGTTCGCGCCGCTCGGCGATGGCGCGGTGCTTCGTGGGCTCGACAACGGTGCGCTGACTCCGCCAACCGAGCGCGATCGCATCATCGACATCGCGCGGTCTGCACGAATTCCGCTGCAGATCGGTACGACCTTCGGCAGCACCGACGGCTCGGCGATAATGGGGCGCGGACCGGTGCACGCGTCGTTGTCGTGGCCGGGCCGTTATTCCCATACTCCGGCCGAAGTACTCGATCTGCGTGATCTCGATGCGCTCGTGCGGCTGGTTGTTGCGCTGGCGATAGCGCCCTAGCAAAGCGGGGCGCAAAACGGGGCGCAAAACGGGCCAAGTCCAAAGCTGTGCTACGCTTCGGCCACCAGGCGCACGGCTGTTCCCGATGGATCGCGCGCAACGGCGGCGTTGTCGCCGTCGGCAGTCGTCGCTCCACCGGACTCGGTGATGCGCGCTGAGACTTCGGCGAGTTCCCGCGCGTCGCGAAGCATCAGTTCCCAGTACAGCAACTGCGGCTCGTCTGGCACGGATGCTTCGGCACCTCGCGCCCAGGTGTTCGCACCAAGGTGGTGGTGATAGCCGCCGGCACTCATGAAGAGCGCGCCGGGATATCGACGTACCATCACGTCGAATCCAATCGCGTCGCTGTAAAACGCTTCGGCGCTCACCAGGTCGCCAACGTGCAGGTGCATGTGTCCGATCGTCGTGCCTGCGGGCATTCCCGTCCACGGCCCGACCCCGGGTTCGCGCGCGAGCCCTTCTGCATCGAGCGGATCGGTGGCCATGGCCAGCTCGGTACCGTCATGGCGCCACTCGGCTTTCGGACGGTCCCTGTAGATCTCGATGCCGAGCCCGTCCGGGTCGTTGAGGTAGAGCGCTTCACTGACCAAATGGTCCGACATCCCCAGCCGAACGCCTTGCTCATGCAGGTGCAGCATCACACTGCCAAGCGACGCGCGATCGGGAAGTAGAATCGCGAAATGAAAGAGTCCGAGACGGCTGCGCGGCGGTAGCGCGCTCGCGACGGGCCGCTCCACGAGAGCGATGAGCGTTCGACCGCCGGCCGGTACTCCCAGCTGTGCTTCGCTGCCATCACGCCTCAGCAACACGAAGCCGAGGAGGTCGCGATAAAACGCGACTGAACGTTCGAGGTTCGTCACTTGCAACCGCACACCGCCCACGTGAGCGCCGTCGCTGAGCCGCGCGTTCATTTGCCTCGTCATCGAGCGAGTACGGCATTCACATACTCTGGCTCGTCGGTCACTTCGCGCACCAGGCATCGCGCCAGCCAGTCCGGAACCGGTACGTCGTCCCGCGCGGACCTCAACTCGATTTCGGCCAGCACGAGTCGCTGGTCGCGAAACTCATCGATCTCCCATACCTGCCCCGCGTCGGCCAGACGGTATCGGAACTTGCGGACCCGCTTCCCTTTCGTGAGTGGCCAGAGCGCCTTGAATACGGCGTAGCTGCACTCCTCTTCCACTTCAGTACGTACGAGCCCCGAACCTGTCTTGACGGTGCGAACGTAGCGCACGCCGTCGGCGGTCTTCACGCGGCGTACGCGCTCGATCAGGACGCTGCCGGGCAGGTAGCCCTGCTCGATTTCCGCGACCGGCGCAGCCTTGGCCTCAGGCGGGAGTTTTCGCAGCAGGTACTTTCGTTCGATTTCCACTCCGGCCCCGCCAATGTCCTGCAGTTGGCGGATGACGTCGTGAACAGCATCGGCAAGTGCGGCGAAGTCGCGTTCCATCCACGCCGTCGTGAATTCAGTCCACGCCTCGTTGCGTCGCGTTTTGAGCCGCCTGCTCAGGGCGCGCAACCCCTTCTGAGGATTCCGACTCGTCACGCCGCCCTTCGACTTCGGCTGCGTTCGCGCATGGCGCCGCACGACCCGCGTGAACACGTACGCGTCGTGCATAGACCCAAGCAGATCCTGAAGTCGTTTCAACAATTCGATGCACTCAGGAACGCCCTCCACCGGTCCGGCGAGCGGTTCAAGCAGATAGCGCAACCGCTTTCCCGCGATGCGCGCGCGATGCGCCTGCTCGTCGCTGTCCAGGTCTTCGATTGCAGCCAGGCATCGGCGAAGAACCGTAAACGCTTCCTGAACCTGACCCGCTGCGGTGGCAGCCCATCTATCGGCGGGTTCCTGATCCCAGACGGCGACGGCATACCGGGCCAGGTTCTTCCGTAGCCGGGCCGACACTTCGGTGAATTCCTCGGCCAGTACTGAACGCAACGCGGCGTCCGCACGCGTCTTTTCAGCTCTGAGCCGTTTGGCGAGCCATCGAGCGCCAGGTCGCTCCGCGGGCTGCAGCGTTCCGCCCTGGGCGGTGATCCACTCGAGGTGAACTTCGATGTCTCTACTGTCCGTGGTGACGCGTGCGAGCTCCGCGAGCCGCCGAAGCGTCTTCGAACCGACGCTGTCGCTCAACTCGCGATGGTAGGCACGCATCCAGCTGCGCAACCGACGCATGGCGACACGGAAATCGTGCAACGCTTCCGTGTCGCCTTTCGCGCCCAGCCGTGGATACTCCGCGTCGATTGCATCGATCAATGCAATCGCCACCGCGCGCGCGGCGCGAGGCGTTGGTTCGATCAGCAGTGCACCGGCGTCAAACGGAGCGCTGGTGACTCCCTGTCCTTCGCGGGCCTCGGCCCGCGCGTTACGGCGCGCCACCGCCACCCGGGCGCTGCGCTGCAGGCGGCGTGCCGTCACGCAGGATGCGCTGGCGCTCGAGGTATGTCTCACCATTCGAGATCCAGTCCGCGGCCGGCTCGTCCTTCAAATAGTGAGCGAACCACTCGAGTTGGCGTTTCTGATAGTCTCGCTGACTCTCAGCGCGCGCGACGTTGTGGTTCTCGCCTTCGTACACGAGGTACACCACCTGTTTGCCGAGCCGGCGTCCGAAGTTGTACAGCTCCTGACTTTGGAACGGATTCACGTTTCCGTCTGAATCGCCTTCCTCGAGAAGCAACGGAATGCGCAGCGAGTCCATCGCGAACACCGTCGAGTTCCTGATATACGCTTCGCGATCCTCCCACAGCGGCACTTCCATGCGCTCCTGACTCGTCTCGAAATGCTGGCTCTCCGCGAAACCGGAGTTTCCGGACGTGTAGCCGTACATCGAAATGAGGTTGGTGAGCGGCGCGCCGGCAATCGCGGCTGCGAATGTTCCGGGCGCGTGCACCGCGTAGAACGCACTCTGGTAGCCGCCCCACGAATGGCCCATCGCACCCACGCGCTTGCCGTCGATGTCGCCCACGCTCGCCAGCACCGTCTTCACCGCAGACGTCACGCAGTCGAGGCCAGACCAGCCGGGATTGCGTTTCTCGAAGACAACGTCGGGCCTGAGAACGAAGTATCCGTTCTGGCTGAAAACCTGAGTGTTGTACACCGTGCGATCGCTCAGACCCACGTACTGATTGAATCCCTGCGACAGCAGTTCGTAGTAGTGCACGACCATCGGATACTTCTTGCCCGGTTCGTAGTTTGCCGGATACGTCAGCATCATCTGCAGTTTTTCGCCACGCTTGTTGCGGTAATCCATCAACTCCTGCCGGCCCCACGCGTAGTCCGACTGGAACGCATTGGTGTGCGACACTTGCGTGGCGCTGCCGAGCGCATCCGACGTAGCTACGAAGTAGTCCGGCGAGTCGCCGAAACTCTGCTCCAGATACACGTACGTCTCGGCGTCGCGTGCCTTTCGGATCTGGGTTACTGATTTGTCGCGCCAGACGAGCGGTTCCACCTTGCCCGCAGCGAGCTTGGCGTATCCGCTCTGCTTGCTGCGGTTGCCAAACATGGAGAGCATCACGGGCTTCGAGAAATCGATCGCTTGCGCACCGCCGCCACCACCGCCACCGCCCCGGCCGCCGAATCCGCCGCCCGCACGGTCTGGGTCGAGCGATACGTAGCGGTAGATGGTCGTGTCCTCACGGCCACGTGTCAGGCGCTCCGCGGCCGAGCCATCGACGCTCAGCCGCCACACGTCAAACCGGTCGTAGACCACTGCGGCTCGCTCGTCGGGAGTCCAGCCGGCAAATCCGTACACAGACCGCTCGGGAAGCGGGTGATCGTCCTCGAGGTTGACGAAGCTGCTTCGAATCTTTCCCGTGAGGTTCGTGCGCTTGCCGGTCGATGCGTCGAACGCCCACCAATGTCCCTTCTGCGCGTACAACACGTGCGCTCCGCTGGGCGATATCGCCGTGGCACCAATCGCGTGCGCAACGACTTGCACGCGATTTCCCGTTCCCACGTCAACACGGTACACATCGCGATACGAACGGCCGGTCATCACTTCTTGTGCGTAGGGAGACTGGTCGCTCGCGATCGCCGCGTTGCGCTGCTCGGAGAACTGCAGCGTCTCGTAGGGATCGTAGGAAAGCCGCACCACGTGGTCAGAAGAAACGTTCCACGAAACCGGCAGCGTACGCCGTCGGTCTTGCGCCGCACCTACTTCCTGCTGGTGAAACTGACGCAGATCCTTCCAGTGCCAGACCTGCACACGCGCCGGAGCTGAGCCGGCGCGCCCGCCGCGTCCGCCGCGTCCGGCCGGGGCCGGCTTCGGTTCGCGCGGCGCAATGCCGAACACGAGAGAGCTTCCGTTTTCGCTCCACTGCAGCGCACGGTACGATGCCACGCGCGTGTCCTTCGAGAATGACGCATCTGTAGAGAAATCGTATTCCAGACGCGACGGTGTCGCACTCACGTCCTTCCAGGCGATGACGACGACGCTCGTATCGACAAACATCGTGTCGGTTCGGCTACGGAACACCGCCAGATCGTTACTCTCGGCACGCCACGCAATTCCGGTGTAGTCGTGATCGCCCGCATCGAGCGACCTCAGTGCCCCGGTCGTCGCGTCGAAGAGTTGCACGCCGTTTCCGGTGCGACCGTCAACGTCGACCGTCATCGCCAGTAGCGTCCCAGCGCCGGCCCACGCGAATTCCGCGATGTTGCCGAACGTGACCTGCGTGCCGCCCGCGAGATTCCTTACCACCAGATCGGCACCGCGTGCGGCGGGTGGGGATCCAGCAGCGGCGGGCGCACGATAGCGCCGCAGCGCGGCGTGCGCCCCGTCACGCGACAGTTCGAATGACTGGACGTCGTCGAACGACACCGTTGTTCCGGCGCTGAGATCAATGAGCCCCACCTTGTTTCGCGCGCCCGCACCGCCTGCTCCGCCACGCCCGCCGCGCCCACCAGCGCCACGCCCACCAGCGCCACGCCCACCAGCACCGCTACCTTCCGATCCACTCGTATCCGGCGCGATGGTGTAAGCCAACCACCGGCTGTCACGCGTGAACCGGGGCGCAGATCCACGCGCCACAGTCTGCTCCGCGCCGCCCGCAACGAGCCGATAGCGCAGCTCGTTCGCTCCGTTCACCCTGCGGAGCTCGTACGCAATCCATTTGCCGTCCGGCGACAGATCGGCGCCGGCAACGGACTCCCATTTGGTGTACTCGCTGGCCGGAACAGGTCCTCTGGCGGCTTGCGCCACGGACGCAGTCGCGCCCTGAGCGCGGGCAATTCCCGTTACCGAAACGGCTACGGCGATGATGACGACCGAAAGGACGGTCAGGGTGTCTCGAACGCTCTGCATGGTTACTCTTCCTGAACGGATGTGGAGGCCATCATCATACGGTCTGGCCCACCTCATTTCCACGGCGCGCTGGTCCCATGCCGCGTGCCGCCCTAACGGAGTTGCTCATGCCGGTTCCAACTCTGCCGTGCGTTTCGCGCCGGCTGTTCGCCCTTCTGGCCGTCGCGGCTCTCTCCGGCACGATTGCCGAGGGCCAGACGCCAGCCGCGGTCCCCGCACCGGAATCTGTATTCGGGTTCAAGGTCGGCGCCGATAGCCAGCTTTTCGACTACGCACAGTCCATCGCGTACTTCCAGCGGCTCGCGAGCGCCAGTAACCGGATCAAGCTGATCGAGGTCGGAAAGACCTCGTTCGGCAAGCCGTGGACAGTGGCGATCATTTCGTCTCCGCAGAATCTCGCGCGGCTCGACCACTACAAAGAGATCAACCAGCGACTCGCGCATCCCGACGGCCTGAGCGACAGCGCCGCGCGCGCGCTTGCGCGCGAAGGCAAGGTCTTCGTCGACATCAGCGGCGGCCTGCATGCATCGGAAATAGCGGGATCGCAGCACACGCCTCAGCTTGCGTACGATCTCCTCTCCAGGGCCGCCGAACCCGAAATTGACGCGATTTTCGACAACGTGATATTCATGCTCTGGCCATCGATCAATCCCGATGGGCAGGACATCGTCGTGAACTGGTGCCGCGACCAGTATGCCGGACGGAATACCAGAATGGAGCTCTACCAGAAATACATCGGGCACGACAACAATCGCGACAGCTACATGATGAACGTCATTGAGTCGCGGGTCATCCAGAAGACGTGGCGTGAGTGGGAGCCCGACATCATCTACGTGCACCACCAGTCGTCGCCTGAGCCGACGCGCATGTGGATTCCGCCGTTCGCCGATCCCGTTGGCCAGCGCGCGCCGCCGCTTCCCGCGCGCACGATCAACACCATCGGGATGTACATCGCTCAGGAACTCGACGCGCACGGCCAGCCCGGCGGCGTACACATGCTCGCGACATTCGATGCGTACTATCCCGGCTACATCGACTACATGCCGGTGTACCAGAACATCCCGGCTTGGTGGACCGAGACGCAGGGCGGAAGCTGCGCAACTCCCAAGCAGCCCGGACGTCCGGAGAATTTTTCACCTGCGTACCGTGAGCTGCGTCCGCAGGCGTTGTACCTGAGCCCGTGGGAAGGTGGCCCGTGGGGACTGCGCGACGCCGTGGACTACATGGTGACGGCGTCCCGCGCCACGCTCAAGTTCGCGTCCAAGTTCCGTGAAGAGGTGCTCTACAATCGCTACCAGTCCGGCCGCGACGTCATCCGCAAGTACCGAACGTCGGCGCCGTACGCATACATCGTTCCGCAGAAACAGCACGATCCCATGGCGCCGGTCGAACTTCTGCGCCGTTTCGCGTTCCATGGTGTTCGCATCAGCCAGCTTGATCGCGATATGACCCACGAAGGCACGTCCTACCCTAAGGGAACGTGGGTTGTGCCATTGGATCAGGAGTTCGGCGAACTCGTCCGCGAAGTCTTCGAGGTACAGAATTATCCCGAAATGGGAGATGATCTCCCGTACGACGCGGCCGGGTGGACGTTGCCGTTCCAGATGGGCGTCAAAGTGGCCGAGGCGACGCAGCCTCTTTCGGCCGACTTCCGCGCGGCAATGACGGCCGTGCGCGGAACGCCGGAACCGTGGGGCATGTCGCCCGACTATCCGTTTACGACAAACGCCGTCGCCGCGGGAATCGTCGCGCCGGGTGGTGGCGCGTCGGGACGTGGTGATCACCTGCTGATCAACCCTGCCGAGAACAACGGATTTCGTTTCGTTACCAAGGCGCTCGCGGCGGGTGCCACGGTTCGCTATGTACCAGAGGCTCCCGCCGGTGGGGCACGTTGGGCTGTCAGTGGACTTGCCACGGCGAGCGCCAATACGTGGGCCACAGAGCTCTCGGTAAACGCACAACGGATAGCATCGCTTCCGCCATCACAGGTCGCGCCGAAGCGGGTCGCGCTCTACAAGGCGGCGCCGGGCAACATGGATGAAGGCTGGACGGAATGGTTGTTCGACACGCACGGATACGATTACTCGTTGATCGGCCCTGAAGACCTGCAGTCGGGGAACCTCAACGACAGATTAGACGTGATCGTCACGGGATCACAGGCGTTCGGCGCCGCTGGTGGTGGTGGACGTGGCGGGCGCGGTGGGGGAGGGGGACGCGGCGGCGGCGTGGATAGCACAGCGCTCCGCGCCGGAGAGGCGCGCACCGCTTCTGTTGGAGCCTTCGTGAATGACGGCGGAACGCTCGTCACGTGGAACCAGGGCGCAACCGCCGCGGTCGGGTCGTTGAATCTTCCCGTGCGAAACGTCGTGGCTGGTCTGCCAAGGAGCGAGTACTTCACGGGAAGCTCGCTGATGCAGGTTGTGGTGGACATCGCCCATCCAGTGATGGCCGGGATGCCCGCGTCGGCCGACGTCATGGTCAGCGGCAGCCCGGTTTTTGCCACGACAGAAGGTTTCGACGGATCGGTAATCGCAAAGTTCACTCCGAGACCGCTCCGCTCAGGCTACCTCAGCGGTGCCAAGTACATCCAACAGCAGGCAGCCGCGCTCGACGTGAAGCGCGGCAAGGGGCACGTAGTGCTCTTCGGCTTTCAGCCGCAGTGGCGCGGCCAGCCCACCAGCACGTTCCGCATGGTGTTCAACTCGCTGATGTTCGGAGGCGAGGTGAGCGCCGCTGCCAAGGGAACGCCGGGATTCTTTCAACCGCCGATCGTGCCCTAGCACTGAGTACCAACAACAAAGCGGCCGGCAGGATTTGCTCCCGCCGGCCGCTTTTGATTTCTGGAGCCGCTGCCTACTGATCCGCTGGCGGCTTGCGCACCGCGGTGCGCGTCGAGCCACTCGAGCCGCTGCTGCTTCCTGCGCTGCTCGATGAACCGCTGCTCGATGAACCGCTGCTCGACGAACCGGAGGAGCCCGACGACTGCGTCGAGGCGCCGCCCGACGACCCGGAACTCGAACCGCTCGTATAGCCCTTGCCCTTCACGACGCGTCCGCCTGACGATCCGCCACTGCCGCCGATGCCGCCGCCGATGCCTCCGCCGTTGTCCGACGACCGGTTCACGATCACGATCGGCCGCGAACCGGGATAGTAGCCGTAGTACGGCGAATAGAACGGCGAGGAATAGCCATATCCGAACGCCGAGTTTTGATAGCCGTAGGAGTATGGAGAGTACATGCCATACAGGTAATACGGGTCATAGAGATAGCCGCCCGTGTACCAACCATCGTTCATGGCGCGTCCGTAGCGGTCGCTTGACATGCCAATCGTTCGATTCGTGGTCGTGCGTTCACGGAACGCCGCGTCGCGCGTATTGGCATCGAGCGAAAACACGGCGGGATGCGCGATCGCCACGAGCACGTCAATCACCGACGACGCAACGCCGGCGTCGGCAAGCGCGATGAGATTCTTCGCGTCTATCGACACTTTGACGCCTTCCGTGCGCTCCGTCAGCCAGGTCGCGGCCACGCCACTGTCCACCGATGTTGCGACGTCCGCAATGTCGGCCAGCGTCAGCGGCGATGACGCCGCAAGAACGGCATTGCTGGCCGCCGGGCCGCGTAGCGATAACGCCGGCATCACAGCCGCCGGTAGTCCGGCCGTGTCGAGCAGCGCCTGGTATCGCGCTACTGCAACGCCGGTCGCCTGACCGCTCGACACACCACGAACATCGAGCCACTCATACTGCGGACTGAACGACATCACACCATTGACATGCCGCGTTACGCCGCCCGGGCACGTCATCGCCTCGGACGTGTACACGCGCGTGCCTGTTTCTGACCAGCGCGCGGTTTCGGTACCCGTGCACCTGGCTCGCGAAAACTCGTGCGGCATACCATCAGCTTCCACTCGCACGCGATCCACGACGGTCGACCCGACCACCGAGATGATCTCGACCGCCGAAGTGCCAGTTGCCGGTACGACGCACACCGTCCCCCGGCTCGTTATCGTCGACGATGTCGTCGTCCAGCACCCCGTCCACGCCCGCCAGCGGGCGTCCGGTTCCTGTGCGTGAAGTGCAGCAGCCGTCACTGAAAGCGTGATCAGCCCGGCGAGTCCGCGACGCATCATAGTTGAGTCCATTTGATCGACTCCCTCTTAGAACCGGACCGCAAAGCCGGCACTCAGGCCAAGCCCCGACAGGTCAATTGGGTCGAACCCCGCAAAGTCGTACTGAAGATCGGCCTTCCCGAAGAGATACTTCAGCTGGGTCGTGAGCGCAAACCGCTGGTTGAGATTCCAGTCGACGCCGCCACCCAGCTGCACCGTCGTTGCCCACTGGGACGATTTGAACGAATCGGCGAACACGTTGTTGTTCTTGTCGAAATCGACGAAATCGCCGTCTTGACTGAAGTTGTACAGCGTCCGTCCCATTCCGGCACTCACCCACGGAACGTAGCGGGCCGGGACCCACGCGTACCGCCCCAGGGAGCGTCCCCTCTCACTCAAGTAGAACTTCGCACTTGCAGCGTACGTATTGCGCGAGAACGCAGTATTCTGCTCGATCGGGTTGCCGCTGTTGTCTTCCCACTCGCGAAACTCCGATTTTCGCTTCATGCCACCGGCATCGAAGCTGGCAACGATGTCGACTCGCGGTGAGATGCGAACGGAAACGTCGCCGCCGATTGCAAACGAACCGAAATCGCCCTTATTCAGCGTGAGTTCGTTGGTCACGAACGAAAACACGTCGCTCCCGGCACTCGCTCCGGAATAGCCTCCGCGAATGGAAAAACTTCCGGAAGGCGCGCCGAAGAGGAATCCCTTTCCAGACGCTTCCTGCGCCGATGCGGGCAGCGCGGAAATCGATGCTACCGCTGCGATGGCCAGCAAGCGAACACTCAACTTCGTCATCGGAATCCTCCTCGTCTCCGTTCGCGCGAACGTCGCCCGGCGCTCAGCCGGCTGCGTCTGTTACACCACCCAGTCTGGCCGCGCGTCATCGCCCCGACATATAGATGATCTACACGGCCTCAACGCAAATGTTCATGTTCTGTTAATGTTCCGCAACCGACCATATAGCGAAGACCGTCAGTTTGTCTGTTGGGTTGTCCACGCTGCCGCAGCAATCTCTCTACGAACTATCGAACCAGTTTCTTGTACTTGATTCGGTGCGGTTGGTCGGCGTCTGGGCCCTTTCGCTTCTTCAGGTCTTCGATGTAAGCGCCAAAATTCCCCTCGAACCAGACAACCTCAGAGTCGCCCTCGAACGCCAGGATGTGTGTCGCGACACGGTCGAGGAACCACCGGTCATGCGAGATGATCGCTGCGCAGCCACTGAAATCGAGCACGGCGTCTTCCAACGCGCGCAACGTATCCACATCCAGGTCATTTGTCGGTTCGTCGAGCATCAGCAGGTTGCCGCCCTGCATCAGCGTCTTGGCGAGGTGCAGACGATTGCGCTCCCCGCCCGACAGATTCGCGACGAGCTTTTGTTGATCGGCGCCCTTGAACCCGAACGACGAGCAGTATCCGCGCGAGTTGACTTCTTTCTTGCCCACAGGAAGCATCTCCAGCCCGCCTGACATTTCTTCCCACACGGTGCGCTTTCCCTCGAGCGTCCGGTCCTGATCCTGATACGAAATCGACACCGTTTCGCCGAGTTTGAGCGTGCCCGAATCCGGCTTGTCGACGCCGTTGATCATCCGGAACAGGGTCGTCTTGCCGGCACCGTTGGGGCCAATGATGCCGACGATGCCCGCGCGCGGAAGCGAGAACGAGACGTTCTCGAACAGCAGTTTGTCGCCATAGGCCTTCTTGAGCTTGCTCGCGATGACCACATCGTTGCCAAGCCGCGGTGCCGGCGGGATGACGATTTCGTTCTGCAAGACCTTGTCTTGCTGAGCCTCGCTCGCGAGTTCCTCATACTGCTGCAGACGGGCCTTGTTCTTGGCCTGTCGTGCACGAGGCGCGAGCCGTACCCATTCGAGTTCACGCTCGAGCGTTTTCTGCCGCGCACTCGATGCCTTCTCTTCCTTCGCCAGCCGATCGCGTTTCTGGCCCAGCCAACCGGAATAATTTCCCTCGTACGGCACGCCCCGGCCGCGGTCGAGTTCGAGAATCCATTTCGCCACGTTGTCGAGGAAGTACCGGTCATGGGTGATAGCCACGACGGTTCCGGGAAATCGTTCGAGGTGATGCTCCAGCCACGCCACCGACTCGGCGTCGAGGTGGTTCGTCGGCTCGTCCAGGAGCAGAAGGTCGGGCTCTTCGAGCAACACGCGGCAGAGCGCCACGCGGCGCTTCTCGCCACCGGACAGGATCTTCACGTCGGCGTCAGGCGGCGGAAGACGCAGCGCATCCATCGCCACCTCGATCTTGTTGTCGAGGTTCCAGAGGTCGTGATGGTCGATGTACTCCTGAAGTTTTCCCTGCTCCTCCAAAAGCGCGTTCATCTTGTCGTCGTCCATCGGTTCCGCGAACTCCATCGCAACCGCGTTGTACCGATCGAGCTTGGCACGCTGTTCCTTGAGGGCCAGTTCGACGTTTCCGCGCACGTCGAGTGACTCGTCGAGCTGCGGCTCCTGGGGGAGGAACCCGATCCTGGTTCCTTTGTGCGCCCAGGCCTCGCCCTGAAACTCCTGGTCCACGCCCGCCATGATGCGGAGCAGCGAACTCTTGCCGGACCCGTTCGGTCCGAGCACGCCGATCTTGGCGCCCGGGTAATACGAAAGCCAGATATCGTCGAGAATGATGCGGGAAGGCGGAATCACCTTCCGCAGTCCCTTCATCACATAAATGAATTGCGGTGCCATTGCTCTGAAGTTCCTGTCACGCTGCAGGTTGAGGGGTACGCCAAATCCGCGGGGAAGTTACGTGGGCGGTCGCGTAATCTGACACACAGTGTCTACGGAAAAGGACGATTCAGCCGCTCCGACGCCGATTCTCGTGTGGCACGGCGATTGCTCCGTCTTAGAGCCAGAAGTTCGGGAATCCATCCTTTCCCACGAGGCTCTTATGCCAGTTCCCTTGTCCATCCAGACTCGGCTGCGCCGTCTATTCCACGCCACGATTCTTGGAGTGCTCGCCCTCGCCAGCGTAGCGTGCGGCGACAATCCGTTTTCGCCGTATTGGGACGGCGGCACGTACGAACTGCGGTACGCGAACAACTATCCTGTGCCGGCCGTCGTCAGCGGCGGTTACGGCCCCAATGCGATTCGCACGGAGGTCACCAGCGGGACGCTGACCCTGCGGCGCGACCATTCATATCAACTGCTGGTGGACGTGATCGACTGGGATCACGGCGTTGCATACGAGAGTACCGTTGCGTTTGTCGGTCGGTACGAAAACGAGGGGCGGATCCTGTACCTCAACTATTTTTCAGTCGGCGAAGCGTATTCCAGCGTCATGGTGGCCACCTGGCGCCACGGACGGATTGAGATAGTCGTGCCGGAGGTGGACGTGGATCTGCGAGCGGGGGTGCTCTGCGTGTTCGACGACCGATAGCGCCGTGACTGCGCGAACCATACGGGCGTGCTGGGTCTATCTTGGGGAATGGACTTCTCCAACCTGGCCGAGCGCCTGAGTGCGAGCCCCGGCACTGCTCTTCCTGTGCTCTTCCTAGCCGGCGTCCTCACGAGTCTCAACCCGTGCATGTATCCGATGATCCCGATTACGTCGGCGATCGTTGGCGGCTCGGCGCTGGGTGGCAAAGTGTCCCGGCTGCGGACAGTCCTGTTGACGCTCACGTACGTCGTGGGACTCGCGCTCGTGTATTCGATTCTTGGACTCGTCGCTGGCATGAGCGGCACGATCTTCGGTGCTGTTAGCAGCAACCCTTGGCTCTACTTCGCCATGGCGCAGGTTCTGACACTCGCCGCGCTCGCGATGCTCGACGTGATTCCCATTCGCGTACCGGCGTTCATCATGCAACGCGCCGCGACGGCGGGCGATAGCGGGCGATTTGGGGGGGCGCTGGTGATGGGCGCGATGTCGGGACTGGTTGCGGCACCGTGCGGGGCGCCCGTAATGGCCGCTGTGCTGACATGGGTGACAACCACGCAATCTGCCGGGCTCGGGTTCGCCTATCTTTTCACGTTCTCGCTCGGGATGTGCACGCTCCTTGTCGTCGTCGGCATGTCGAGTGGACTCGCGGCACGGCTACCGAAAGCTGGTGCGTGGATGGTGTGGGTGAAGCGCGTGTTCGCCATCATGATGATTGGCGTGGCACAGTATTATCTGATTCAAGCAGGGAGACTCTGGCTATGATGAACAATCGATCATTGAACGACACACTCGCGTACAATCGCCGCGCTGTCCGTCATGGTGGCGCCGTCGCATGCCTGGCGCTCAGCGCACTGTTGCTCATCTCGCTGCTGTCGCACCGCGCGAGCGCTCAGGAATCCGGAATACCAATTGGATCCACTCCGCTTGCTACGGCCGCCGCCGAAACCCTCGACGGCATGCCGGCAGACCTGAGTGCGTGGATTGGCAAGGAGCCGATCTTCATCGAATTCTGGGCGACCTGGTGCCCCAACTGTCGGGAGCTTGAGCCGCAGCTTTTGGCGGTCCAGAAACAGTTCGCCGGCAGGGTCCGCTTCGTCGGCGTGGCCGTGAGCGTGAACCAATCGGCCGCTCTCGTAAAGCGCTATGTAGAACAGCATGGTTTGCAAGGTGAACAACTTTACGATCGAAAGGGCTTTCTGACTGATGCCTACGACGTGCCGGCAACGAGCTACGTCGTTGTACTCAACGCCAAGGGCGTCGTCGTGTACACCGGAACTGGCGGCAAGCAGAACCTCGCAGCCGCGATCGCAAAGGCTTTCTAGCGCTCAGCCCTTGAGCGGTGCGTCGAACAGCAGTTTGGGAGGGACGCCGTCGCGGCTGTGATAGACCCGGAGCGTGTGCAGCAGCCACGGATCCGGTTCCCGTACCGCCAGCAGCGCGCGAAGCGATTCCGGTGTGAGCGTCATGTAGTAGTTGAGCGTGCAGTGCGGCGTGAACGGCCATCGCGCCGTTTCGTACCGGACGCCGGACGATTTCAACGACTCGTGCAGTGCGCGCAACGTCCCGTGCGGGTCGAGCGGCAACACCACGATTTCGCGCCCGATGAATCGCATTGGTGTCAGGAATGACAACGTCAATGGCGGAGCCGCATCCGTAATCGACAATATCGCCGAGCGAAGCGCGTCGACCTGCGAGTCTGGAGCAATCGGACCGGCTCCCGACGAACCAATGAGCGTGACGTGCGGCGGGAGTTCCTTCGCGAGCTTGGGGTCGAACCGCTCTTGCACGGCTCGGATACGCGTCGCGAGCGCCCCCTCGAGCTCGGTTGTGATGAATACCCCGTTCACGGCGGCCGCTCTGGTCAGCTAAGGTCGGTCTGCGTGCCAGCGCACGACAGCGTGCCCGCCAACCGTACCAATAACCGAGCCCACAAGCACGTCGCTCACCCAGTGTCGATTGTCGAATACGCGAGATGCAGCCGTGAGCGCCGCCACCGCGTACAGTGCCGGCCGAAGCCAGCGCGGTCGCTCCGGTGAGAGCCGCTTCCACTCGGCATCGAGCACCGAAGCCAGCGCAAACGCCGTTGTCGCGTGACCGGACGGAAAAGAGCGGAATCCCTTCTGCTCCCGTATTCCCCGGGCGAACGCAAAATCACGTGGATCGCCCGGAGACTGATCCGGCCGCGCCCGACCGGTGAGGCCTTTCAGCGCTGATGTCACCGCACCACTCACGAGGATCGCCTCGGTGGCACGCAGGCCAACGAGCTCTGGCGTTCGCGAGTGGACGATACGCCCCACTCCCCAGAGCCCAGCGCTGAATACCAGCGCCCCTGGTCCGCCCATATCACTCGCCGCGTCCAGAGAGCTGCGCACAAACCCACCATTTTGAATCGACGATCGTAGAGCCCGCGACGTGATGCTCGCGTCAGAACCAACGAGCATGGCGGCCGCGCCAACCGAGCCGGCCAGCCACCACCCGTCGCGCGAAGTCAGAATGGCTCCGTGCTTCGCCGAATCGGGCTGAGCCGCAAGCGGCGGCGTGAGCGACGCCGTGAACGGAATCGCCAGAAACGCGACTATCACAATCCTCTTGGCAGCGATCGTCATGCGGGCGGCGCTACGATGTCTGCACTCGTACCCAGCATCACTCGATGGTACGCGGCGCCTGGCGTGCGGGCGTGAACGCGGGCAAGCGCAATGCTTGTGATGGTCCCCAGTAGCGCAGCGACAACGACATCTGACAGCCAGTGCTGGTCGGCGTACATGCGCGCGAAGCCAACGCCCAGTGCGCTTGCCACACACCCGACCCCAAACACCCTGCCCCCGATTCGGCGATAGTTCCAGGCAGCGATCATCGCCGCTACCGCGAACGCAAACGTGGCCGTCGTATGCCCCGATGGCATCGAGAAATACCGCGCGTCGCTCCAGCCGTGATTGAAATCCCACTGCCACGGCTCGCCCGTAGCGATGAATGGGCGCGCACGGCCTGCAAGGCCCTTGGTGATACCGCTGAGAGCGCTGGCCACCGCGATTCCCTCGGCGCCGCGTAATCCAATTCGCGCCACCTGCGTCTTTCCCAGCGCACGCCCCCCAAGCCACAGGATCGCGGCGAACACGATCACGCCCGTTCCACCCCACCAGTTGGCCGCCCGGGATACCGTTGTCGCAACCGCACCGCTCCTTCGCCGCGACTCTTGCAGGGATCGTTGCACTGCGGCGTCGACCCGCCAAACGACGTTCGCTTCGGTCCGATCATCCACGACAGCGGCCGGGGACTGCGCGCCAGACTGCGCGCCAGACTGCGCGCCGGACTGCATGGCAGAAGCACCGTTCGAGAGCAGCGTCGCCCAGCCAATGAGCCCGATCATCGCTGTCGCCAGCTTGCGCATCAGCACACCCTTCAGCGGAATTTCCGGAAACCAGTCACGTATCTCCCCACGCAATGCAGAACGTAACGATAGCTGACGGCATCGTCATTCGCCCGCTCGGGTCACACGCCGAGCGGGAAGAGGCCGTGCGTTTGGAAGAGGAGACGTGGGGTGCGGGGTTCAGCGAAAAAGTCCCCGCGGCAATCCTGCTCGTGGCCGAACGAATCGGCGGCGTTGCCGCCGCAGCCTTCGCCCGCGACGGCCGGATGCTGGGGTTCGTCTTCGGACTCACTGGAACTCGCGGCGGCACACTCATCCACTGGTCTGATATTCTTGCCGTACGCCTTGACGCTCAGGGCCGCGGAATCGGACGTGCACTGAAGCAGTATCAGCGCGAGAGGTGCCGGAACACCGGCGTCGAACGGATGCTTTGGACCTTTGACCCGTTTGTCGCACGAAATGCCCACCTGAATCTCAACATCCTCGGCGCGCGCATCGCGACGTTCGAACGGGACATGTACGGCACGTCGACCAACAGCCCGGTACACGGTTCGCTCGGTACGGATCGATTCATCGCCGAGTGGGACCTGCGCGGCGAAGCGCGGCCCATGCCGTCAGATCCTTTGTTGCTGACCGGAGTACCCGTTGCCGGCGGCTCGCCCGGAGACGGCCCGGATGCTTCAACACCGCTTCCATCCGGCCCGTCAGTGGTCGTTAGGATTCCTCACGACTATTCGACCGTTCTGGCTGGTGACATCTCCCACGCACGCGCGTGGCGCGCGTCTGCACGCCGTGCGTTCGAGCACTACCTCGCCCAAGGATATTGCGTGAGTGCCTTCGTTCCGGGTAACGGCGCCGACGCCGCGTATCTCCTCTCTTCCACCTGACCACTCTTTCGATGCGCGTCGATCAGATCACCATGCGCGAGATTCGCCTCGCTCTCAAGGAACCCTTCCGCATTTCGTCGGGTGAGTTTCGCGAACGGCGCATCCTGCTCCTCGAACTGGTCTCCAGTGATGGAGCGCGCGCATGGAGTGAATGCGTTGCCGGCGAGACCCCGAATTATTCACCGGAAACGATCGATACCGCGTGGACCATGATCGAACAGCACGTGGCGCCGCGTGCCCTGAGTCGGGCATTCGACCATCCGGGTGAAGCCCACGCGTTCTTCGAGCGCGATTTTCGCGGACACCAGATGGCCAAGGCCGCCGTAGAAATGGGACTGTGGGGCCTCGCTGCCACCGAAGCGGACGAACCACTGGGCCGCTTCATCGGTGGAACCCGGGCTGGAATCGAAGTTGGTATTTCCCTGGGAATCCAGCCGTCGCCGGAAGCGTTGGTCGCCAAGGCGCTCGCCGCGCTCGCCGAAGGTTACCGGAAGATCAAGATCAAGATTGAACCGGGGCGGGACGTGGAATGGGTGCGTGCGGTTCGCGAGGCGGCTGGTCCGTCCGCACACCTCATGGCCGACGCGAACAACGCCTACACGCTCGATGACGCCGAACATCTCGCGAAATTCGACGCACTGGACCTGCTGATGATCGAACAGCCGCTCGCTTGGGACGATCTCGTGCGCCACGCCAAACTGCAGAAGCGCCTGAAGACCGCGATCTGCCTCGACGAATCCATCACCTCACTTGAGCGCGCACAGGACATGGTCGCTCTTCACAGCGGACGCATTGTGAACATCAAGCCGGGTCGCGTCGGCGGATTCAGCAGTGCCATCGCGATCCATGACTATTGTCAGGAGATGGCAATACCTGTCTGGTGCGGTGGCATGTTCGAAAGTGGCGTCGGTCGCGCGTACAATGTCGCCCTCGCCTCACTTCCGAATTTCACGCTGCCGGGCGACGTGAGCCCGAGCGCCCGTTACTGGACGGCCGACGTCGTGTCACCGGAATGGGTGATGGACGACGGCATCGTCCGCGTACCGCTTGATCAACCGGGAATCGGCGTGGCCGTAGACGAGGCGCAGATCGATTCCCTCACCGTTCGCACCGCCACCCTTCGCCGATGACAACTTCCCTTCCGTTCAGCGACGCCGACCGTGCGCTCATCATCGCGTTGCGCCGGGATCTGCACCGCAATCCCGAGCTGTCGTGGAAAGAGGTCCAAACTCAAATACGCCTCGAACGTGCGCTGCGCGAATGCGGAGTAACCGACATCCGACACGTCGCGACGACGGGGCTCGTTGGCCGCGTTCCGGGCACCGGCGGCGGCGCTACCGTGGCAATTCGTGGTGACATCGACGCGCTGCCGATTACAGAAGAGACAGGATTGCCGTACGCCTCAGAGAATCCTGGGGTTATGCACGCGTGCGGACACGACATGCATGCGTCGTGGGCGGTTGGCGCCGCATTGCTCCTCACTCGCAATCCCGCGGCGGGCGACGTCGTGATAGTGCTCCAGCCGGCAGAGGAGCTGGGCAAGGGCGCACGAGCCATGATCGATGCCGGCGCGGTCGATGGCGTGAAGGCGATTTTTGGCGGGCACGTCGACCGCAGATTCGACGTCGGTCAGGTCGTGGCGCAGGCAGGTCCGGTCGCCGCATCGACGGACACGTTTCGTATTTCACTCCGAGGGCGCGGCGGCCACGGTGCGCGACCACACATATCCATCGATCCAATTGTCGGCGCAGGGGCGCTGATCCTCGCCCTGCAGACAATTGTTTCGAGACGCCTCGATCCGGCATCGCCAGGCGTCCTTTCGATTGGCGCCATCCACGGAGGCAACGCCGCGAACGTCATTCCGGATGTGGTCGATCTCGCCGGTACTGTTCGGACGACGACAGAGTCCGCCCGCACCTTGATCCTCGCAGAACTCGAGCGCCTCACCAATGCCGTCGCTGCGGCACACGGCGTTGTCGCGACCGTTCAGGTGAGCAGGGGCACTCCTCCGCTGGTTAATGGCGATGACGCTGCCGGATGGGCGGCGTCCGCGGTGCGCGGTGTGCTGGGCGACGACGCCGTCCGCCCGCTGGGAATCACCAACATGGGCGGCGAAGATTTTTCCTATTATCTCGAACGAATGACCGGGTGCTTCATGCGCATCGGGTCGCGCGAGCCGGGCGGACTTCCGCTTGACGTGCACACCGCGACGTTCGCGCCGGCCGAAGATGCCTTGTTCACCGCGTCCGCAGTACTCGCCCAGTGCGCCCGAATTGCGTCCAGCGAGCTCAGCTCCTGACGCGACTCCCGGCGCAAACAGCGGGCTACATCTCGCGTGACGGTGCTTTGATTTCGCGCGACAGCTCGAGGTCGGCCAGGAACAGACTTTCTGCCTTGGCACCCACGTCGGGGTCCTCGATATAGACATCGAGTTCGAAGTTGATGGCAACGCCGAGTGGATTGAAGTCTGTCGAGCCCACCCGCGTCCATCGACCGTCAACGACGCTTGTCTTGGCGTGCATCATTTCGCCGCCCCATTCCCAGATGCGCACGCCGTTGCTCAACAGGCTCCGGTAGTACCGCTTCTGGTAGCGGTGCACCCACGGGTGATCGTTTTCACTAGGAACGAGGAGTCGCACATCCACCCCGTCGCGCGCTGCCCCGGTCAGCGCATCAACCTCGGCGAATGACGGCAGGAAATACGCCGACGCAAGCCAGATCGAGCGTTCGGATGCCGCAGCCTGAAGGTGCAGTGCGCGCCCGACTCGAAATCGCCACGGTTCACCCTCGACAACAGCGACGAGCGCCGGCTCTGAGGTCGCTGGCACGAGGTCAGGGTTGCGGGGCTTTCGACGCAGGCGCCGCTCGGCCTTCGAAGGTCGCTCGCCGGCAGCGCGGCGCCACATCGTGTCGAACGCTCGCTGCATGTCCGCCGCCGCCGGCCCCTCGATTCGCGCGCATCGATCGCGCCACGCCATACGTCGCCGAAGCACGAGCCCACGGTGCCACTCGTCACCAATACCGATTCCTCCAGTGATCCCCGCCTTTTCGTCGGCGACCAGCAACTTGCGATGGTCGCGCGGAATCAGGCCGAGCCAACGACGCAACCCCGGGCTGCTAAACACCCGCAGCTCCACGCCGCCGCTGGTCAGACGATCAAGAAACATGTCCGACGTCCCGCGCATGCCAATCCAGTCACCCAGAACGCGGACATTCACTCCTCTGGAGACGGCGCCACAAAGGGCGTCAAGAAATCGTTCGCCTGTGGAATCGTCACGAAAGATGTAGCTCTCGAGCGATACGCTCTCGTTTGCCCCCTCGATCAACGCAATCATTGCGTCGAATGCCTCGTCGCCATCCGAATAGAGCATTACCCGATTTCCTGGCGACACGTCCGCCGACGTAATGCGCCAGAGCGCCCGGGCATACGACTGCGGGCGACCCGTGAGAACCGGCGCGAGCGGCACGGATGCCGGGGTACCGGCGACCAGTCGTGGCGTCGCCTCCTTGGCTTCGATTGTTCGGCGACTCATACCCTGAGCTTCACCCCCTGCCGGCGTGCGCGGTAGTGTGTCGGCTTCGTCGCGGAGCGCGTCCCGGCGCCGGGCGTACGATTGGGGATTTCGTGCCGATCTGCTCGCCCCACTTGCATCACCCCCGCCACTCCGAAGATTTCACCATATGCTCAAGATTGACCTGACCGGAAAGCGCGCCCTTGTTGCCGGCGTCGCGGACGATGGCGGATTTGGGTTCGCCATCGCCAAGGAACTCGCCGAAGCCGGTGCGACGGTGTGCGTCGCTACATGGCCGCCGGCGCTCAATATTTTTTTGAATCTCATCGAACGCGGAAAGCTCGACGAATCGCGACGCATGAGCGACGGATCGCTCCTGACGTTCGAAAAGATTTATCCACTCGACGCTGCCTTCGACACGCTGGCTGACGCACCGGACGACCTGCGCGCGAACAAGCGATACAAGAATGTCGGCGATTTTTCCATTGCCGGTCTCGCGTCGCAGATGGCGACTGATTTCGGTCCGCAGTCGCTCGATATTCTCGTGCACTCGCTCGCCAACGGACCTGACGTCAAGAAGCCGCTTCTCGACACGAGTCGCAGCGGGTATCTCACCGCCGTCGGCGTGAGTGCGTACTCGCTCATCTCGCTGCTGCACCACCTTGGCCCCATTTTACGACCGTCGGCGTCGGTACTCTCGCTCACCTATATGGCGAGCGAACGTGTTGTTCCCGGTTATGGCGGGGGAATGTCGTCGGCCAAGGCAGCGCTCGAGTCGGACACGCGCACGCTGGCTTTCGAGGCCGGGCGCCGTTGGGGCGCCCGCGTCAATACGATCAGTGCAGGCCCGTTTGCGTCGCGCGCCGCGAGCGCGATCGGCATCATCGAACGCATGGTGCAATACTGCGCTGCCAACACGCCGATACCCGAGGCGTTGACTGCCAGTGAGGTCGGCAAGGCAGCGGCGTTTCTCGCGTCGCCGCTCGCGAGTGGAATCACCGGATCGACTGTCTACGTGGACAAGGGATATCACATTATGGGTATGGCCGTTGATGGAGTTGGCGAATGAACAGGCGTATGCGCTCGGCCGTCACACTTGGAACGCTGTGCGTGGTCGCCGTGATCACAGCGTGCACGTCACGCGAAGACGCGGCGAACGCGGCGAACGCGGCGAACGCGGCCCGCAAGGTTGACCCGAACCTTCCGGCTGTCGTTCAGGGGCCGCCAATCATTATCCCGTCGGATACCGCACGCCCCGACACAATGCCCGACTATCGCCAGCGAATGTCGGACGCCGCACGTGAACTCATCCCGCAGTATTCCGTTCTTGGCGCGGCAGCGGTGTTCGGTGATCGCCGCATGCTCGTGAGCATCTATTCGCCGGGAGCAATGCTCAGGCTCGGAGACTCCACGTTCACGGGCGGCGTTCGCGCAGCGGCCGCACTCGTCGATTTGTTCAGGCGTTCTTCGGTCAATGAGATGGTTCGCCAATCGCGGAGCACGAATGCGATCGACTCGGTCTACACCGATTCGGGAGCGTATTTGATGGCTTCAAAACGCGGCGGCGGCGAAACCGCGCTTGAGCGCGGCACTTTCGTATCGAAGTGGCGAAAGCTCGCCAAAGATCCCGGTTGGGCACTGGAGTATGATGAAATCACGCCGGACCCACCGGCTACGAAGCGCTGACGGGTAACTCGAACAGCGCGACTTCGTTTTCATCGTAGATCCGCGAACCCACGCGGCGAAACCCCATTGCCTCGTGGAACACGATTGACCCTGGATTGGGCGGCTGGACGTTCACCTCGAGCGTAATGCGCGGCCACTGATTGCGTGCGAACTCCCGGAGATCTCGGTACAACGCCCGGCCTATGCCCGACCTGCGCACGTGGGGTGCGACAATAGCGCGGTCTACGTAAAGAAATTCACCATAGCGTTCGCCAAACCACGCGTAGTTCGCGCTCCAATACGATGCTCCGTGGCCAATCGCCATTACAAAGCCGGCTAGCTCTCCGTCCAGCACGGCGACGCGGAAATAGCCACAGAGCGCGGCGATCGAAACAAACTGTTCTCCGCTCAACGCGTTCACGTTCGGCGTCGAGGCATTGTTGAGCGCCAGAACCGCTGGCCCGTCGCTCGGTGTCGAGTTTCGCACAACAAGCCGACCGTCTCCGCGTGCGCTGTTATCGGACTTGTGCACGTCTTCGGCCGTCGTTGGAGTCGCGTACCCGTTCGCCGATGTGGCACGGCAGTGTGGCTTCATTCAGACGCTCTCCATGGTCATTGGTGAGTACCTATACGTCCGGGCGTGGACTGCACGAGGCAAGTACGCTGCGAACGGCCCCGGCGTAATCCCCCTCGTAGATTTGAGAATGCACCGCCAGCGGACAAGTGGATACACACCGGAGACACGGCTTTGAGTCGCCGTCGATGGATCATTCTACTGTTGTCGTTCGCGGCTACCACGGGCATCACTGGGTATTTCCTGCGTGACGGCTTCTCGCGTCCCGGCCCCCACCCGCTCCTTCCGCTCTGGGCGCACGGCGCGGCTCTGCTCGCCGTGCTGCTCGAAATCGGCACGCGTGCGGTAAAAATTCACTGGGCGGCCGCCTCACTTCGCATTCCGCTGCGGTTCGGAACGTCGCTTCGCGTATGCCTCGGCGGAGACTTCGCGGCCTCCATCACACCGGCGCGATCGGGCGCCGAACCCGCACGCTTCCTCGTGCTCGCCGAGGCCGGCGTGGCGCCGGCATCGTCGCTCCTCATTCTGTTTGCGGAACTTCTGCTCGAAACCTGGTCGCTGGTGGCACTATGTGCCGTCTTCCTGGTCGTCTTTCGCGGAGAAGGTGGAGTGCTCGGCCTGATGACGACGATGATTGGCGCGTATGCGATCCTTGTCGTTGTGGCCGGTGTCGGCGCATACTCGCTTGCACAGCGACATGCACGAGGTCCCTCGCCGAGCTGGGCGACCGCAATCGGACTGCACGCAGGACGCTGGCGAGCGGTGCAGCGGGCCCTGCGGGCGCTACGCACCAATCTCGCGGCCCTTCGGCACGCCCGTATCGGCCCAATGATCGCCGCTTTCGTGGCCTCTCTCCTGCACATCGGGCTTCGCCTCTCCATTCTACCCATTATCGCACTCGCACTCGACCCGACCCTGCCTCTGTCTTCGCTCGTCCTCTGGCCCTTGGTGTTTCTGTATGGCGGAGCGATTGCGCCGGCGCCGGGCGGCGGTGGCGCTGTGGAATTCGGATATCAGTTGGCGTACAACGGGATGATGGCGCCGGCCGTGCTGGCTGGGTCGCTGCTCTGGTGGCGGTTTTACACGTTTTACCTGTACATCCTGCTCGGCGGTGTATCGGTCGGTCGCACAGTGCTCAGGGCACGGCGTACCCAGCAACACGGACGGCTCCACGAACGGGCCGCACGCCAGACCGCAAACAAGCCCGGTACCGACTGACCTGACCCGCTCCGGCTATTTCGAGGACGGAGGATCCGGTGGTGGCTCCGTGGACGCGGGAGCAGCAGCCGAATTCACAGCTGGAGTGGCGTCACCTGCCTCGCTGGCGGTCAGGACCGGCGCGACGATCGCCGCCGAAGCTCGCGCGGCCGCAACGGCGCGATGGGCCGCGGCTACAGCTTCGTCCGCCACTGCCTGCGCCGGATTGGCGAGGTGCGGAAGTGGCGTCTTGTCATCAACTACTGCGACACGACGCTCCCACTTGCGCATCATCTTCACAAACGCCGCCGTGAGCTCGGCGTCGAAGTCGGGACCGGCGCCGCGCTCGAGATTCTCCAGCACGCGCTCGGCTTCCCACGCTTCACGGTACGGGCGACGCGTGCGGAGAGCATCGTACACATCGCATATGTGAACGAGCTTGCTGGCCTTGTGGGGTTCGCGACGAAAATGGCGTGACGGATATCCGCCTCCGTCAATCATGATGTGATGCTCGTAGGCCACTGCCGACGCCAGATCGAGCTGTTTGTCACTCTCATAGATGATCTTCGCACCATCAATAGGATGGCGGCGCATGATCGTCCATTCGTCATCCGTCAGTTTGCCCGGTTTGATCAGCACGTCTTTGGGGATGCGAACCCTGCCGAGATCGTGCAGCAAGCCGGCGACGCCGAATGCACGCACATCCTTGGGGCCGAGTCCGATGAACTCGGCCAGCGCCATGGCGAGCACGCTGACGTTGAGCGAATGCGTTGTCGTGTATTCGTCGAACTCTTTGAGTTGCAGCAGCGGAATGACGATGTCGCGATCGCCGTGCATGGCCACCGATAGCGATCGCACCACGCTCTCGGCTTCAAGGAGCGGAAGTTCTCCGGTCATCTCCACTTCGTCGTGCAACCACCGGATGGTGTCCGCCTCTTCGCCCAGTGAGTATTGGATCGTTGCGGTGGGCAGTAGATCCTCAATGCGCTGCACACCCTCGGTACCGCGTACACCGATGGCGCCGAATTTGATAGTCGACCGGCGCTCGGGATTTCGTGTTGCCGATTCCGCCGCAACGAGTGAAATGCGCCCGAGCACTTCGTCGAGGAACTGCTCGAATTCGTCCCTTGTTACAGCCGCTGGAAACTCAAGGCGCTGTACGCCGGCGTTGGCCAGCCGAAGTCCCCAGTCCCATTCCTTTAGCTCGCGCATTGCCACTTGGCCGTAGACGACGTCGAGCCCCAGGAACGAAAACTGCGGGATTGGATTCGTCTCCTGCAGTCGCTTCAGTTGCTCGAACGAATTGTCGATCGTGCGTTCCCGCGCCGGATGGCCGCTCGTGTAGAGCGCCATCGTCGCCAGCGACTGCGTGAATGCGTTCAGGAAACGTGCAGCTTCAGCGCTCATGCGTTGCTCGTGCGTTGGTCATGAGTTGGTCGCGTCGCGTTCGCCAGGCGCGTTACGGCGAGCAACTGCGTCGCGCACATCTTTGTCGGTGCTCTTCGTCGCCGCATCTAGAATGTGCTGGGCGGTGGGTTCGTCGGCCCAGTGCGTGGCCAGCCCCGAGAGCGCCGCCAGCATCTCGGGGGTCGGCGCAGCGAGCGCTTGGCGGCGCATGAACCGGCGCTTCCGTTGCGTTCGTACGAGCAGAAACTGTAGAACTTCCGGCGCCTTGAACGACGAGACCGCACGGATCCCGAGCGCCCGCAAGTCCGGGGAAAGCGTGTTGTCATCCGCACGTGATAAGAGTGTCGTGGCGGCCCTGGGAGGGCAGTTCGACATGGCGGCACCCAGCGCGAGGCGAACGATGCGCTCGTCCAGATCGGCAAGCGCGCCGGCAATGGCATCGTCACGCTGAGCTGGATCGCGAATGATCACGCGATACGCCTCGCGTCGCACAGCAGCGTCAGCGTGCCTGGTATACGCGGTGAGGTCGAATCCTTCCGGCGGCGTGCCGATCTTGGTGATTATTGACAAGAGGACGCGCAGCTGCCCGGGGCGGGCACCGTCCATCTGGCTCGCGACGAGCTCTCCGGCTACCGGACCTGCCTGTACGATCAAATCGACAAGCGCGGCCGACTGGCGATCATCGCTCAGCTCCAGAGCATCCAGCAGCGCCGGAACAGCCGCCAGTCCCATGCGCGCGGCGAGGCGTTCCACGACATCGATGTCCACAGGTGAACGGGCTAGTTGGCGATGCAGCGTATCTGGCGTAGCCGTCTGACGCCAAAGTGTTTCCCGTATCCATCCCTCCGGGGCGCTGTCCAGGAGGTCCAAGAGCGGTTTAATGTCGTCGACCGCCGAGAGAGAGTTGAGCGCACGCCAGACAGGGTCGCCAAGCATTTCGATTTCGATTCCCATTGCGAGGAGGCGTTCCGGCTCGCAGGGATAGACATCATCGCCGGTCTGAAACACAGGTGATGCCTTCGACATCTTTTCGAGCGCTTTGCGATAGCCGTCGGGATTCGGATCGTCGAGAGTCCAATTTTTTATCAGGTTGGACACCGTATCGCGCAGGGCACCATCCGCAGCCGCCCGGCCAAGGGGTGCCCCCTCATCAGCGTGTACGGCAAGTTTCGAGAACATGCGCAAGAGAGAGTGCGACACGTTTTGCCCAGACGTATCCGCCGCGGCCTGCACCAACTCGACGACCGCGTCGACCGCCATGCCCTGTGTTGCGTCAAGCACGAACTGTTGACGCTGTCGGGAATCGCCACCCATGTTGAGCAGGCGCGACAACGTGTCCGGCTGGAGCGTCGCCACCAGCCGCGAAATGCGCTTCTGGAGCGCGGCGGCTTCTTTCCCGCCCTTCGATTTCAATTCCTGCGCAATCTGCAGCAGGTAGCCGACAACGACCTGATCGTACGCAGCGTCTTTCTTGTGTTCGTCGATCGCCTTCGCGACAATCACAGGATCTGTTGACTCGGTGGTGTTGTCATCAGCCTCGTCATCATCCGAACCGGCCGCGATCGCAGCGCGCGCGAGACCAATCCACAGCTGCGCAGCGCGGCTCTTGTCTCCGCGCATTTGGTCGCTTGAATCGGCAGGATCTTCCTCGAGCAACTGCAACTGCTCGAACGTGAGTGGGAACAGGCGCACGTGCTCCCAACGCTGCAACACTTCCGGTCCCTCGAGCCCGAGCGGCCGGGCGCGTCGCCCAATGTCAACCGCTATCGTCGCGAGCGCGTCTGCGATCTCATCGGGTGTAACGCCGGCAATGAACTTCACGGCACCGAGGTGGTGCCGGTGCAGGCGCTGCGCCAAGTCCCGCAGTACCGGGATTACCCTCGTCGGTGGCCACGCCCTCAATGATGAGCTGCTGCCGCGCCACACCAAGCGACAATGACGCCCGTCCCTGCAGCAGCGCGTCCACCCGGCGCGCAATTCCGCTCGTCGCCCCCTCCAGAAGCGGATGCCCCGGCGGGTAGATCGCGTTCTTGTGGAGCCCGATCGAAAGCTCGATCAGAAAATCCGACAATTCGCGCGAGAGTGCCGCAGAGGTTTCTCCCGAACTCGGGTGAGTCATTCCGCAATTTATGGCGCGGGGGACGTGGTGCTGCAAAGCATGCCCGCGTGCCCGCGTGGGGATCCGCGGCATCGAGTCGCGTGCGCGGCTAGTTTTCGCCCGTCCGCCCTCCTCCCCGCCGTCCTCACATCTCGCTCCCCGTCGAACGCGCCGTGTCAATCGCCGACCTCGAGCTACTCGCCATCAATACGGTCCGCACACTGGCGATGGATGCTGTGCAGGCCGCAGAATCTGGCCACCCCGGCACGCCGATGGCGCTTGCCCCGTTGGCGTATTCGCTGTTTCACCGGCACATGCGCCACAATCCGGCCGATCCCGCTTGGCCGGACCGCGACCGCTTCGTTCTCTCTGCAGGCCACGCGTCAATGCTACTCTATGCGTCGCTGCACCTTTCGGGCTACGACGTCCCGCTCGACGAAATACGGCGCTTCCGCCAGTGGGGAAGCAAGACGCCCGGTCATCCGGAAGTCGGACATACGCCGGGTGTCGAAACCACGACCGGCCCGCTCGGCCAGGGAATTGCCAACGCCGTCGGAATGGCCGTCGCCGAACGGTCGCTCGCGGCTACGTTCAACCGCGATGGGCACTCAATCGTCGATCACATCACGTGGTTCATCGCCGGCGATGGCGACCTTATGGAAGGACTGTCCCACGAAGCGGCGTCATTTGCCGGGCACCATAAGCTCGGTAAGTTGATCGGCTTTTTCGACGACAACCGCATCACGATCGACGGAAGTACCGACCTCTCGTGTACCGACGACGTTTCTGCGCGGTTCTCGGCGTATGGCTGGCACGTGGCGATGGTGGCCGACATCAACGATCTGTCCGCGCTCGACACAGCCATCGCCGAAGCACGCGGCGCCGTTACTCGCCCCTCTCTCATCATTGTCCGGTCGCACATAGGGTTCGGGAGCCCCAACCGCGTCGATACTGCCAAGGCGCACGGAGAACCACTCGGCAAGGACGAACTTGCGCTAGCCAAGAAGACACTCGGCTGGACGTGGACCGATCCGTTTCATGTGCCCGACGACGCATTGACGCATTGGCGCACGGCCCGTGATCGCGGCGAGGCGACGCAGGACGCGTGGCGCCGTCAGTTGATCGCCTACGCCCGCGCGTTTCCAACGGAAGCGAAGGAATTTGGACGTCGCATGCACGGCGACCTTCCCTCTGGCTGGGAGTCGGCCATACCATCGTTCGACCAGAAGAATGGAAACGTGGCGACCAGAGCCGCTTCCGGTGTCGTCCTCAACGCGGTCGCTCCGCAGATTCCGGAATTGATGGGCGGGTCGGCGGACCTCTCGGGCTCGAACCTGACAACCGTGAAGGGAGTGCCGGCGTTCACGCCAGATACTCCCACCGGCCGAAATTTCTTTTTCGGCATCCGTGAGCATGCGATGGGAGCCGTCATGAACGGCATGTCGCTCCACGGTGGGGTAATACCGTATGGCGGGACTTTTCTCGTCTTCGCCGACTACATGCGGCCAGCCATTCGACTCGCAGCGCTCATGGGTCGTCAGGCGATCTATGTGTTCACCCACGATTCGATCGGACTCGGCGAGGATGGCCCGACGCACCAGCCCATCGAGCATCTCAGTGCGCTCCGGTGCATCCCGAATCTCATCGTGCTTCGCCCGGCCGATGCTGCCGAAACAGCCGAAGCCTGGCGGGTAGCGTTGAAGAACCGTACCGGCCCGACGGCGCTCGTGCTCACACGTCAGAAACTCGCCCTGCTCGATCGAACCGCACTTGCGCCGGCGTCCGGCGTGGCGCGCGGCGCCTACACGTTGCTCGATTCTGCTACTCCGGCCGTTGTGCTGCTTGCAAGTGGATCGGAAGTTCAGGTTGCACTCGACGCCGCGTCAGCCCTGTCCGCTGAAGGCGTGCCTACACGTGTCGTCAGCGTCCCAAGCCACGAACTCTTCGCCCGGCAAGACGCGGAATACCGCGCCACTGTTCTTCCGCCGGGAGTCCCGAGGGTTGCGGTGGAGGCGGCACACCCCATGTCGTGGCATGCGCTCGTCGGCGATCGGGGTGCAGTCATCGGCATCGATCGCTTCGGCGCGTCCGCCCCGTACGAGAAACTCTACGAAGAGTATGGAATTACGGCGGGGGCTGTGGCAGCGGCGGCGCGGGGCCTGCTTCTCTAGGACGGGAAATCGTTGGTTCATCCTGCGCAGGATCCATGGCGCCAAGCCGCCGGAGCGTGGGTTTAGCCAGGCAGTGACGCCGACACCAACAAGCGTCAGCGTGGATCGGATGAACACGCTCACCATGTCGCCGGCGCCGATCGAGGCACGCCGAGGCACGCCGAGGCACGCCGAGGCACGCCGAGGCACGCCGAGGCACGCCGAGGCACGCCGAGGCCAGACGGCCACGGCGGAATGCTACCGGCGCGTGTCTCCCCTTGCTACTCGCAGAACTTGCACGCATCGTCCCCACTCGACTTCCTGATATGCCACGAAAAGCCCGTACTCCATCCCGCACGGCACGCCCGTGGACCAGATGGCCCACAAAGCGGCTGCTTCAGCTCCGCCTCAAGGATCTCAATCTTCGGATCGAGGGTACTTGGCTGCAGGGCCGTCTCGACGAATTGTTCGACGAACTCGCGGCGCGACGCCTAACGCTCAAGCCACACGCGTGGCTTTCGGACGAGTGGTTCTCACCTGGTGGAGTACCGGGAATCGCGATTCCTTTCTACCTCGCACATCCGCGCCTAATTCGTCTCGAGCGCTCCCAATTGCTCGAAGTCGAGGGCGGGACTAGCGCTGGTTGCATGCGAATCCTGCGCCACGAGTGTGGGCACGCCGTGCAGCACGCCTACGTGCTTCACCGGAAGCGAGAATGGCAACGGCTTTTCGGGCGATCGTCCACGCGATATCCGGAGTCGTATCGCCCGAATCCGGGGAGCAAGCGTCACGTTCAACATCTCCCGTGTTGGTATGCGCAGAGCCATCCCGACGAAGATTTCGCCGAAACGTTCGCCGTGTGGCTGCAGCCCCGTTCAGATTGGAGGCGACGGTATTCCGGGTGGCCGGCACTGAAGAAACTGCAATACGTGGATCGCCTGATGAAGGAACTTGCCGGCGTTGCCCCACTCGTACGGTCGAAGCGGCGCGTCGACTCCATCCAGACGCTCTCGGCCACGCTCTTTGAGCACTATACAAACAAGCGCGCGCTCCATTCCGTCGAATTCCCCGAGACGTGGGACGCCGACCTCCGCCGCCTGTTCTCGGACGACCGTCGGCTCAAGTCGAAGGAATCCGCCGCGGTGTTTCTGCGCCGCCACCGGACCTCCATTCGGCGTATAGTCGCTCGCTGGACCGGTGAATACCAGTTGACGCTCGACACCGTCCTGGGAGACATGATTGGACGCTGTCGCGAACTTCGTCTCCGTGTTGTCGGTCGCGACCGGCAAACTCTCACGGATTTCATGGTGCTTTTGACCGCGAGAACGATCGGAATGTTGACACAGGGTCGCCGGGACTGGTTCGCCGTATGAAGAGCGTCCGAGTTCTCGCATTGATGCACCCCGAGCTCGTGCCCGCCGAAAGTCGCAGCGGGATGACCGAACAGGAGGCGTCAAATTCCAAAACTGAGTACGACGTCGTTCATACCCTGCAAGACGCCGGTCACGACGTGCACCCCCTCGGTGTTCAGTACGAACTCTTCCCGATCCGCGACGCGATTGAGTCGATCAAGCCACATATCGTTTTCAATCTGCTCGAGGAATTTCACGGTGAGGTGCTGTTCGACCAGAACGTCGTGAGCTTTCTCGAACTCCTCCACATGCCGTACACCGGCTGCAACCCGCGTGGCATGATCATCTCGCGCGGCAAGGCGCTCTCAAAGAAACTCGTTGCCTACCATCGCATTCGTGTGCCAGAGTTTGCGGTGTTTCCAACCGGAAAACGGGTGCGTCGGCCGTCGCGATTGAAGTTCCCGCTCATCGTCAAATCGCTCATTGAGCACGCCTCGGTCGGGATCGCCCGCGCGTCCGTCGTCGATTCCGATGAAAAGCTTGCTGAGCGCGTCGCGTTTATTCACGAACGTGTCGGCACTGACGCGATCGCCGAACAATTCATCGAGGGGCGCGAGTTGTATGTCAGTGTACTCGGCAACGAACGGCTGGCGGCGTTTCCCGTGTGGGAACTCGTCGCCCAAAACCGGCCTGAAGGAGAGCCGCTCATCGCGACGGCAAAGGTCAAGCACGACGTCGACTATCAGGAACGGCACGGGATTGTAACCGGTCCGGCCGAACTGCCGGTCGAGCTCGCCGCGAAAATCACGCATGCTTCGCGACGCATCTACAAGATTCTCGAGATCACCGGATATGCGCGCCTTGATTTCCGGCTCGACGCGAACGGGCAGTTCTATTTTCTGGAAGCCAATCCGAATCCGGAAATTTCCGAACATGAAGAGTTCGCGTCGGCTGCCCATTCGGCAGGGGTTTCGTACACCGAGCTGCTGGAACGAATCGTCAAGCTCGGACTTCGCCAGCAGCGGCCCGATCAGGCTTAGCCTGCTGGAGCTCGGGTGCGGTATGAGTCGCGCGGCTAATGCTGACCGTGTCCTAAGCAGTGTCCTAAGCAGTGTCCTAAGCAGTGTCCTAAGCAGTGTCCTAAGCAGTGTCCTAAGCAGTGTCCTAAGCAGTGCCCCATGGCCGGCGGTTGCCCAGCAGTGGTCACGGGAAATCAACAGAAATGGCTAGGGACGGAATCGAACCGCCGACACGCGGATTTTCAGTCCGCTGCTCTACCAACTGAGCTACCTAGCCAAGCCGCGGAATTTACTCCGGCTCGCAGGGCTGGGCCAACCCCGCCCTTCACTGTGACTAACACACAACTGTATTCTTCCTATACACAGTGACCACACTCCAGATAGCCTATCAGCAAGAGCTGAGCGCGTTCGGCGAGGAAGCCGCCCACCAACTGTGGGGCGGGGATGCCGAGTTGGTCCCGCTCCAGGACTTCGCTGACATCACCGCGGCGGTTGCCTCGGGCACGGCCCATCGGGGCGTGCTCCCGATCGAACACACGATTCTCGGATCGGTACAGGCGAGCCACGATGCCATTGATGCGGCTCCCGGCATCGTGGTCGTCGCCGAAACCGTTGTCCCCTCGCACCTCTGCCTGCTAGGAGCGCCGGACACGAAGCTGGAGGCTGTTGGCGACGTCTTCTGCCATCCCGTCGCTCTTGCTCAGTGCTCCACATTTTTTCGGTCCAACCCTCGAATCACGGTCCATTCAGTGCTCGACACGGGCGCTTCCGTGGTTGACGTTGAGGCGCTCTCCGACCCGCAGTTTGCGGTGGTCGCAAGCCGGGTCGCTCTGCTCACGTATGAGTTGACGCTCGTTGCGCCGGACATTCAGAACAGACCCGACGCTCAAACCCGATTTGTGGGTATTTCTGCCGAACGGCAGGTGATGCCGGCCGGTACGCCCGTCCGAACAACGGTGTTGGTCACGATTGGAGACGTTCCCGGCGAGCTGCTGCACGCGCTCGCGCCGCTCGCGAGTCACGGCGTGAACATCAGGCGTCTGGAAGGACGCCCCACCGGCGAGCCGTGGAGCTACCGGTTCTTTGTGGAATTCGACCACGAAAGTGGCGATACCGAAATCGAAGACGTGCTGGCCGAAGTCGGTTCTGCCGGGCGCGATCTGCCGGGCGCGATCTGCGTTGGCTCGGCACCTATCCACGCTGGAACGCAGGGCGTCGCGGATCGATTGGCTGGCGGTCGGGCTCAATCCCGCCGGTCGACTAGCGGCGCTTTGATCGTCCCGCGCGAGCGGTGACGGTCGACTTGATGCCACCGCGGACATTGAAATCGCCAATTACCTTCATGGTGCTTGGTTTGATGACGCGGATCAGGTCGTCGAGAATCGTATTGACAGCACGTTCGTAGAAGATGCCGTCGTTTCGGAAACTCCAGAGATACAACTTGAGGCTCTTGAGCTCGATGCATCGGCGGTTCGGAACGTAGCTGATCGTGATCGTACCAAAATCCGGCGCGCCACCCCCAAGTGCAGCCAGCTCGGCGGCGTCAGATTCGATCCCCCCAACCGGACACAAGGACGTGAACTCCGGACACGTCATCACGATTTCGTAGTCACGACCGACGTACGGATTCGGAAAGGTTTCCAGCAGTTCCGGTTTCGGCACTGATCGGCTCAGATGTCGCGTAGCCTGCGCGACACTTCATCGAGCAGACGGCGTTCGTCGTTTGTCAGGCTTTCGATTCCTTGTTCCGAAATCTTGTCGAGTACCTGATTGAGGTTAACTGGCTCGCGCGGCGGCGGCATTGTCCGAGCCGCTGATTCAAGGGCGACCGCAGCGTTGCTGCGAGCCACGATGTCATCTTCATCGTGACGCTGCGCCCTCGGGTGGTGGTTTCTTGGCACCGCGCGCGGCGGAATGTCGTCGGTCTCATCGGGAACCGGCGACACGCCCTCTCGGAGGCGAACCAGGTTGATCGACGACGTTGTCCGGAGGTACGCCCAGCCGGCGAAGAGGCCGGCCCCATGCACCAGGTACGCGGCCGATCCATCGCCCGACGCAGTGGCAGCGCCTGCTATCAGGATGGCGATTGTGCCAAGCGCGGCCAGTGTGCCGCTGGAAAGTGAGACGGCCCCGACCCGAAAATGCTGCGCGCCACCATTCATGGCAGCGAAGGCGAGAAGCATGCCGATCGCCGGCGCAGCCGCGCCGGCAAGCGTAATATCCGACGACACGAACGTGAGGTGAGCAATCCACGCGCCAAGCGAGCAGATCGCGTAGTAGCGAATGAACTCGCCAGTGCCCCAGATCCGTTCCAGATACGATCCGAACACACCCAGAACTGCGAGGTTGAGGACGAGAGGCCACATCCCGGAATGCACCAGCGTGAACGTTGCCAAGGTCCACCATTTGCGTCCCAGGTCGTTCGACGAAAACCCGAGCGTTGACTCGACATCACCCGGTGCCAGTACTGTCGTCTGGACAAAGTAGAGCGCGAACGACAGCGCGAGCGCAACGCGCACGGCACGCGGGCGGTGATCGGCCGGCGCCGATGTCGTGCCGCTGCTGCGCTCCGCGTCGTTCACCGCAGTCCAGCCGGCGAAGGGAGTCGCAGCGTCAGCCGACAATCGCCGTGCGACGCAGCCGCTTGCTCAAGCAGGGTCGCCGTTGCCGAATACATCGTCGCTGTTTCCGCTTCGCCTGCAAAGCGCACGAAAAGTTGCCGCCTTCCCATCCAGACTCCCTGCGCCTGCACGCCAGCCGGAACTCCTGCCAGTGCTGCCGCCGGGACTGGTGTGCTTTCGGTCATCGGGACTCCTCTTTGGAATGAGCGCGCAGAGCAAGCCCTACGATTCGCTCACATAAATCTGGAAACAGGATGCCGTCGGCCGCAGCCGCCTGAGGAATGAGGCTGAGCTCAGTCATCCCAGGCAATGTATTGGCCTCCAGACAATAGAATTGTCCGCCCTCGGCCATTCGGAAGTCAATGCGGGCGTACCCGGACAGCTTCAGTACTCTGAACGCACGCAACGCCAAATCTTGTACCTCCTCGCGTTGCGCATCGGTGATCGCCGCAGGAAATACCTCTTCGGCCATACCCGGCGTGTATTTGCATTCGTAGTCATACAGTTCGTGCTTCGGAATGATCTCTCCGACCGGAAGCGCACGGTTTCCAAGAATTCCCACCGTGAGTTCACGTCCGGCAATGAATTGCTCGAGCATGACTTCGTCGTCGTGCCGAAACGCTTCTTCGATCGCCCCGGTCAGTCCTTCGACACTTTTCACGAGCGTGAGCCCGACTGTCGAACCCTCCTTCGACGGCTTGACGATTAGTGGCAACCCAAGGCTGGGCAGAACACTCTCGGAGAACGCGCTCGCTTTCCAGTCCACGTCGCCGCCACTCCGAAGCATCGTCCATTCCGGGGTTGGTACGCCGGCATCTCGGAACAATCGTTTGGAGAGATCCTTGTCCATCGCGATTGCGCTGGCGAGTTGTCCGCTGCCCGTGTACGGAACTCCGGTCAAGTCGAGCATGGCCTGGATCGTGCCGTCCTCTCCTTGGCCGCCGTGAAGAGCGAGAAATACCACGTCCACGTCGCTGGCTCCGGTGAGTCCGCCTATCGTCTTGGAAAGCGTTGACGCCCCCAACCGCGCCAGTGCAGCTGGGTCCGGTGGGAGCGTACGCATCACGCCTCCGTGCAGCAGCGCGGCCTCCTCGGCAGTGCCAAGCGCACCACGCACCGTGTCTATCGTCACGACGTCGTGCCCTCGCTCGCGAAGGGCCGCTGAAATCCGCAAACCCGACGCCATTGATACGTCACGTTCCGACGAAGTGCCACCAAGCAGCACAACAATGCGCATACTATCGGGCCATGACGTAGGCGAGCATATCCGAGCGCGTAACGATGCCGCAAATCTTTCCGTTCTCCCGCACGAGAACAGCGGGGTTGGCCTTCGACAGCACCTTTACGATCGCGTCGACCGATTCGCCGGCCTCGATGGTCGGAAACGGCGAGTCCATTGCGTCGGCCACAGACTGCTCAAGCACCTTCACGTCATTGAGCGCCGCGGCACTCAGCCCACTCTCGTTTGCCGCGCCAATACAGTTGCCGTTATCCATGACCGGCAGCTGTGAAACGTCATGAAGCGTCATCAGGCGCAATGCCTGCCGTACCGTGGCGGTTGGTGCGACACTGATGACTGCCGTCGGCGTATTCCCGTGCTTCGCCTCGAGCAACTGGGCAAGCGTCGTGCGCGGTTGGTCCATCATTTGGTTCTCGCGCATCCACTCATCGCTGTAAATCTTCGACAGGTATCGCTCGCCGGTGTCGCACAGAAATGTCACGACACACGCGTTCGCGTCGTTGATGCGCCGCGCCACGGTCAACGCGACGTGCACGAGAAGACCCGATGAGCCGCCCGCAAAAAGCCCCTCTTCGCGCGTGAGGCGGCGTGCCATGGCAAAGGCGTCACGGTCTGTAACGGTTTGGAACTCGTCGATCACCGTCATGTCCAACGAACCCGGAATCTTGTCCTGTCCGATTCCTTCAACCTTGTACGGCACGCCCTCGCCCGTGGACGTTCCGCCGCTCCGCCAGTGTTCAGCAAGAATCGATCCGACCGGATCGCCGCAAATCATCTGGACTTTCGGATTCTTCTTCTTGAGGAACCGTCCGACGCCGGTGATCGTTCCGCCCGTTCCGGCTCCGCACACCACATGGGTCACCTGTCCTTTCGTCTGCTCCCAGATTTCCGGTCCGGTGGTGGCCTCGTGGGCATCCGGATTGGCCTGATTGTAGAACTGGTCGGCCAGCAACGCGTTCGGCGTCTCGCTCGCAATGCGCTTCGCCGTCATCACGTAACTATCGGGGTGATCCGCCGGCACGGCCGTCGGCGTGATGATTACCTCCGCTCCATATGCCTTCAGTAGGCGGACCTTTTCCTGGGACATTTTGTCCGGCATTGTGAAGATGCAGCGATATCCCCTCAGTGCCGCGGCGATAGCCAGCGCGACCCCCGTGTTGCCACTCGTTCCCTCGACAATCGTACCGCCCGGCTTCAGGCGTCCTTCACGCTCCGCGCATTCAATGATCGCCAGCCCAATTCGGTCCTTGACGGATCCACCTGGACTCCGCGTTTCCGCTTTGACCCAGACCGGTGTGGTAATGCCTCGAGTGACGCGCGTCAGGTGGATCAGTGGCGTCCATCCGATCGATTCGAGGACAGATTCGTATACATGAAGGTCGCGCGTTGGCGTAGCCATGGCGTTGCGCAGATCCGAGAAAAAGAGTGACCGGAATCTACCCGTCGCCCTCGGAGCCGGCGACGCTGGTATCCTCGGCGCGGGCGTCAGCGGCGAGTTCGGCCAGCAACGCCAGCGCTTCCAACGGAGTCACCTGGTTCACGTCAGTCGCCCGTAACCGCTCCACCACTGGATGTTCTCGGGCCGGGCCAAACAACGGAAGCTGTGAACCGGGGCTCCTCACGTGGCGATGAGGCCCACCCGAGAGAGCCACAGCGAGCTGCTCGCCCTCGAGAATCGCCAGCAACGCCCGCGCGCGCCGAAGCACAGGGTCGGGCAATCCTGCTAGGCGACCGACTTCGATCCCGTACGATCGGTCGGCTCCCCCGGGGCGCAGTCGGTGCAGGAAACGAATCTCGCCACCACGTTCTTCTACTGCGACGTTGAAGTTGCGCACGCCGGGAAGCTCGTCTTCGAGCTGCGTCAACTCATGGTAATGGGTCGCGAATACCGTCTTGCTCCCCACTCGGTTGTGCAGGTGTTCGCTCACTGCCCAGGCGATGCTCACGCCGTCCCAGGTGCTCGTCCCACGACCGATTTCGTCGAGCAGGATCAGGCTTCGGGCCGTCGCCGTGTGCAGGATCGCGCTCGTTTCCGACATCTCGACCATGAACGTGGACTGTCCACGGACCAGGTTGTCACTCGCCCCGACGCGCGTGAAGACGCGATCGCAGACGCTGATGCGTGCGCGCGACGCCGGAACGAAGCTCCCAATGTGCGCCATCAAAACCTGCAGTCCGACTTGCCGGAGAATCGTGCTCTTGCCGGCCATGTTCGGCCCAGTCAGGATGATCATCCGCGCATCAGGCGTCAGCGAGACATCGTTTGGAATGAACTGCTCGCGCGGCATCATCCGTTCTACAACTGGATGCCGACCGGCGACGACTTCGAGTTCGGGGCCATCGTGCATTTCCGGACGCACGTAGCCTTCACGCACAGCCACATCGGCCAGGGAAGCCAGCGCGTCGAGCCGAGCCACGCGGTGTGCCGTAGCCTGCAAGCGCCGGATCGCGCCGCCGAGTATTGCGCGAAGACTTTCGAAAAGCTCGCGCTCCAGCACTTCGATGCGCTCCGTCGCGGTAAGCACTTTTTCTTCGAATTCCTTGAGCGCGGACGTGACGTATCGCTCTGCCCCCGTCAGCGTCTGCCGTCGCTGATACTCTGGCGGCACCAGATGTGTATTGGCGTTCGTTACCTCGATGTAGTACCCGAACACCCGGTTGTGGCCGACTTTCAGTGAGCTGATTCCCGTGCGCTCGCGTTCGGCATGCTGCATTGCCGCAATCGCATCCTTCCCTCCTGTCGCAATCGCACGCAATTCATCGAGTTCGCCGCTGACGCCGGCGGCAATCGAGTCACCCTCTCCAATCGAAATCGGTGGGCGCTCTACGAGCACCCGCAGTACTTCGCCTCGAAGATCGTCGACGGAATCCCATTCGGCGACAATGCCCGACAACTCGCCGCGAAGCTCGACATCGGCCAGTGACTTTGCGAGCGCCGGGAGTCGGCTTAGCGAATCACCAAGCGCCCGTACTTCGCGGGGGTTTGCACGTCCGGCGGCCGTCTTCACCGCCAGCCTCTCCACATCACGAACTCCACCAACGGACTCTCTAAGCGCCGCGAGCGCGGTCGGCGCGGCCACGAGTGCTGCTACGCCGTCGAGGCGATCGTCAATGGCTCCGCGCTCGGTGAGTGGTGCCAACAGTCGCGCCCTGAGCAACCTGGCGCCCATAGGCGTCAGAGTTCGGTCGAGCACGCTGAGGAGCGTTCCGCCGTCGGCGTCGCCACGCATGGACTCGACGAGTTCGAGGTTGCGCCGAGTCATGTCGTCTAACGGCATCACCCCGCCGGGGCGTTCAACCGCAGGACGTGCCAAATGCGAGATGCCGGACGGCTGCAGCTCACGCAGGTACCGCACGAGAGCCCCTGCCGCTCCGACCACAAGTCCGTCCGACGGTCCGATGCCGAGGCCCTCGAGCGATCGTACGCCAAACAATTCTGTCAGTTCGCGCTCGGCCGGGTTCTCGTCAAACTCCCAATCCTGCCGCTCGGTAACGAGCGCCCCGCCAAACGACGCGTCGTCCCTCGATTCGCGGTACGACGCCGCCATTATGATCTCCCGCGGTGCGAGCCGTGCGAGCGTCGCCGCGACGTCCGACAACGCCGACTCAATCAGACGGAACTCACCGGTCGATAAATCTGCTGCGGCGAGTCCAACCGCGTCACCTCGCCGACGAACCGCCACGAGGTATGTGTTCTGGGAGCCGTCGAGCAGGTCGTCGGAAAACGCGGCTCCCGGCGTGACCGTTTCGACGACTTCGCGGCGGACAATTCCCTTGGCCTGTTTCGGATCTTCGACCTGCTCACAAACAGCAACCCGAAATCCCTGCTGCACGAGCCGTCGCAAATACTCGTTCGCAGCTTTGACCGGGACACCGGCAAGTGGAACCGCAGCTGCGCTGCCATTGTTGCGCGATGTCAATGTCAGCCCCAACACGCGTGCAGCTGTTTCGGCATCGTCGTAGAACATCTCAAAAAAATCGCCCATGCGAAAAAAAAGGATCGCATCGCGATGCCGCGACTTGATCTCCTGGTATTGCTGCATCAGCGGCGTGATGGTTGCCGCACTCATGGGCGTTCGGCTTCGACGACGATCGCAACTTGGTTTCCGGCCTTCAGTTTCGCGACGATTGCCGTCGCTTCGACTCGTGTAGCGAAACGACCAATCCGCACACGATAGGGTGCTTGCGAGCCGAACACCCGCGAATCGTACCCGTCCACTTTGAGGCGCGCGGCAAGGGCCGCTGCATCACTCTTCCCGTCGAGTGCGGCCACCTGCACGCTCCAGCGCCGCGCGGGTGTTGGCTGCGCTGTTGGTGGAGCGGCACTGCCGCCGCTCCTTCCCGAACGGACGGATGACGGCGGCGGCTCAACCGGATCATTACTGAGGCGCTCGCATGGCCGCTGGGAATAGGCGATCTGATTTCGGGTTTCGATGTTGCCCGCCGGCTCGTAGGCGAGCGCTGAATCGAGCGCCGCGCACGCCGCACGAACATCGCCATCCGTCATGAGCATCTTCGCCAACTCAAACGCCCCGCGGGGCCCGGACGGGCTTCCTGCATGATCGCGCAGGAGTCGCTCCAGGTGCCGCTGCGCGCTGCGGCGGTCTCCCGCGATGACTTCGCCTGCCGCCAGCCGGTACAGTGCCTCACCCACGAGCGGCGAAAACGGATATTCCACAACGAGGCGCAAAAAGTTCTTCCGCCCCTCGTCGAAGCTCTGGGCCAGCGCGCCTCGCCAATACAGCGCGTCAAAATACGTTGACATCTCGGGGTCGGTGTCGGCGAGCACCGAATCCACCAGCGTTCGCGCGGCGGTAGTGTCTCCTGATTCGGCCAGTGCCTGCGCACGTGCAATCGCCGTATTCGCCGATGACTGTGCTCGGACAATTGCGCCTGGAATCATCATGAGCGTCGCGGCTGCGCAGGCGACCAACCTCCATGATGTGCGCCGAACGCAAGCTAATTTTCGCAATATCATGTACATGGCTACGCCACTCGTTTGCGTGGCTGGCGCCGGGCGCACATCATCAACACCAACGTGCCCAAAACATGATCGTCGGTAGACAGGCCAGTGTTTTTGAGCGCACTGTCGGCATCGGCCAACCACCCAAGACCACGATCGACCGCTGCATGGTCCCATTGATCGGCGTGTTTGGTCATCGCTGAAACTGCCTCACTCCACGGTCTGGCGACGGGTGCGCTTCGGGCCTCGCCCATCATGGCGTAAAGGTTCGCGGTCTGCTGCCGCGGCCCGACACGATTCCCGCGATCGGTGAGTACCTGGCCAATGCCGAGTAGATGCGTCGTCAGCGCCATAACGAGGCCCACGCCCGATGCCTTCGGCTGCGACAGAACCACCGGCACCAGCGCCGACGCGCCCTCGCCGTCGCGTGCACACACAAGATCGATAAGGTCGCTCGTTGTGCGTCCCTCGGAGACGCCGACGATATCGCGCACAGCGTTCGAGTCGATCGTTCCATTTGTTGCATAGTCACGCAGCTTGCGAAGCTCGCCGTCAATAGCCGACAAGTCGGGTCCTGTCGCCGCCATCAGCAGCCGCCCCGCATCGGGTTCAATCGTCACGCCAAATACGGCTGCCCGTTCCACCGTCCACTTCAACGCCTGACTGGTTGTAAGCGCCGTGAATTCCACCGCGCTCGTCCGAGAAACGAGCGATGCATCAGTCTTCCACCCGGCCGGTGCGATTAACACCAACACAGTGTCTGCCGCCGGTGCGGCCACATACCGATCCACGATCGCCCGCGATCCTTTCTTGAGCGCCGGCAGGTCGCGGATCACCACAACCCGCCGCAAGGCCATCAACGGAAGCGCATCCAGGGCCGTCGACACCCGACCTGGGTCGGCGTCGCTGCCTCGGAGAACATCGAGATTGAAGTCGCGTGTTCCGGCGTCGACGAGTTTCTCTACGACGTCTCGCAACTTTTCTTCTTTCAGGAACTCATTCTCGCCGAAAAAGAGATAGACCTCGTCTGGCGTTCCGGCTGAGAGCGCGGAATCGAGACGGTCCAGGGCGACGTGGGGCATGATCGGAATATAGCTCTCACCGAACGATCCTCACTCCGTCGCGCGACGATGCGGTTCAGTCGCAATTCAAGAGCGCTCCGGAACGCAGCGGATGGCTGCTCGTCACGGAGGAGTGCGAGAGCCATGAGGCCGCGGCGTAACGCCACGTGCAGGCTCGCGCAGCGATCACACCGGAGCAGATGCGTGCGCGCCAGTGCGGCGCGAGACTCGCTGAGTTCGCCGTCGAGAAGAGCCCGGTGCAGGTCTCGAAACGTGCGGCAGGTCATGCGACAGGCGGGGCAGGCATGCGTAGCCTACCCCACCTGGAACCAGCGGGTTCCGTCGCTAACCGGCGGCTGAGCCCTACTCTCCTACCGAAGCTCGGGCTCGATGATCTCGGCGAACGCGTTGCGGGCCCGGTTGAGACGCGACTTCACCGTGCCAAGATTGCAATGCGTGATCTCGGCGATCTCCTCGTATGAGCGTCCCTCGAGTTCACGAAGCACAAACACATCGCGGTGGTGAGCAGGGAGCTTCGCGACCGACTGCTCGACTGCCTGGCGCAGGTGCCTACGCCGATACACCTCATCCGGCTGGGCATCCTCCGAATCTTCGAACTCGAGCGGCCGTTCGTCGTCGTCCCAGTGAGGCGTGAGAGCGGTAAAGAGAACGAGCGGGCTACGCGCTCTGTTCCGGAGCTCGTTCTTGGCCAGGTTCGACGCAATCGTATAGATCCACGTAGAAAATTTCTTTGAACGGTCGAACCGCGCCAGATGCCGGTGCACGCGAATGAACGCCTCCTGCACCAAATCTTCCGCTCGTTCCCGATCACCCACGATACGGTAAACGAAGTTCAGTAGGCGTACCTGATAACGACCGACCAACAGGTCGAAAGCGCGCGTATTTCCGATCAGGTGCTGCTGAACCAGCTGGGAGTCGTCAAGCAGGTCTAGTTCGGCACGAGTCGCCGTTACCTGCTGAGTCAACTGCTTCGCGCGTGCGGTGGCCTGTACCATTTGGAAATCCCCCCAGCAATCGGATGCGTGCTTGTCCGATTGACTAAAGGGCATTTCTCATGCCGCTCTGGACGCCAGGCCGGTGTTTCGTCTAACTTGTTATTTCACAACCGCTTACGTTATCAAACCGTTCTTGCTGAACCGAGCCATATTTGCGACATTGTCCTAAATATAGGACGAATTGTGTGGACGGTCGACGTTTTGGTGAGCGTTGGCGTTGGGTCCGGAAAGACAGCCGGCCTGGAGCCTAGCGCCCTGCCCTGAACCCGGCTGCAAATAAGAGTGCCAGCGCGCTCTTGGCATCAGATATTTCGCCAGACTCGACCCTGGACAGCGCCTCGGTCAGCGAAATGGCCACGGGTTCGATGAACTCGTCGGCTTCATGGCTCGACTCGCCGCGAGTCAAACCGGTGGCTAGGAACAGATGGATCCGCTCATCGCTGAAGCCCGGCGTGGTGAATATTGTCGTCATCGGCTCCATGACTATGGCAGTGCAGCCAGTCTCTTCGCGCAACTCGCGGCGCGCGCACGCCTCTGGAGTCTCGCCCACGTCGAGTCGTCCCGCTGGAATTTCGAGCAGCCACCGTCCGGTAGCATATCGGTATTGGCGTATGAGCAGCACAGTCGGGTCATCGCCGCCGGGCTCCCCAAGGAACGGTACGACAGCGCTTGCTCCCGGATGGCGAACGATGTCGAGTGTGCCGGTCGAACCGTCGGGAAAGCGAACCGTATCCGCGTGAACACTGATCACACGCCCGTTGTGGACCGGTCGCGTCGCGATCGTAGCCGGAATGGGTATCGGCGGCCGCGTCATACGACGGCCTGCGATCCGGCAGTCGGACACGTGGTCACAGCGCCGAGGCTGTTCAGTTCTCCGGCAAGTGCGTCCTGAGCTTCCGGTTCTCCGTGCACAAGCCAAGTGTGCCGGAGGTTCGGAGATGTTCGGCGAACTTCAGCGTGCCACGCCAGAAGCCCGGTACGTCCTGCGTGTGCACTGTAGCCGTTAAGGACCTCGACGTTCGCCCGGAGCTCTACTTCATCGCCGAACACCCTGATCGTTGGCCGGCGCTCGACTATGCGGCGACCGAGTGTATGCTCGGCCTGATAGCCAACGATCATTATCGTGTTTCTTGGATCAGGGGCGCCGTGTGCCAGATGGTGCAGGATTCGTCCCGACTCTACCATTCCCGACGCGGCGACAACCACCATCGGACCGTTTCGTCTCATCGCAGCCTTCGACTCGTCTGCTGATTCGGCGTATTCGACAAGATCGCTATGCAGTGTATCGCTGGGCTTGGCTGCAAACGCCTGTACCAACGATTCCCCTGAATCGAACAACTCGGCGTGCTCTGTGAACACCTTAGTCGCGCGAATGGCCAGCGGGCTGTCAATGACAATTGGAATTTTCGGAATGCGATTCGCGCGAACCAGTTCGTGAAGCGAGTATATCAATTCTTGGGTACGGCCCACCGCGAACGCGGGAATGAAGATCTTTCCGCCGCGCGCAGCGGTCGCAATCACCACCTCGGCAAGACGATCCCTGGTCCCATCGATTCCGGCGTGCTCGCGATTGCCGTACGTGCTCTCCATGATCACGGCGTCTACGCTCTGCGGCGGTACCGGATCGCGAATGATCGACAATCCGGCCCTTCCGATATCACCACTGAACGCGAGTCGGCGGCTCGACTGCCCTTCGCTCCACTCCAGTACCACTGACGCCGACCCGAGGATATGGCCTGCTTCGATGAATTGCGCGCGCAGTCCGGGGACGACTTCAAACCAATCGCCGTACGCCTCGCCGATCATTGCTTTAATGGTCGCGTCAACATCCCGCCTGTCATAGAGCGGTTCGTGGTGTTCCCGCTTTCTCCTGGCAAGAAACGCTGCGTCCTTTTCCTGGATATGCGCTGAGTCGGTAAGCATCACCCGGCACAGGTCTTTAGTCGCGGGCGTCGCGAAAATCGGTCCATGAAATCCGCGGCGCACAAAGTACGGCAGCCGGCCCGCGTGATCGATATGGGCGTGCGACAGCACAACCGCGTCAATCGAACTCGGCTTAACGGGAAGGGTCGTGTTTTTTTCTCTCACTTCAGATCGGCGGCCCTGAAACAGGCCACCGTCCAGCAACACGACCTTCCCGTGTACGCGCACGACGTGGCACGAGCCCGTCACCTCTCGTGCGGCACCGTGAAACGTCAGCTGCATGGCGAAGTCTCTGTTGAGCGCGCTAAGCCAGCCGCGCGGGGCTGTGATTCAGCAAACGCGATGTTCGCGCCCCTAATCAGCGCCCAGTCTCGGCGCGTCGCGAGAACACGACGGTCACACGCTCTGTGTCCTGCGTCATGAGTTCCGGTTGCCAGCCGCCGCGACTGCGCTCATTGAGAAGATCCGTGATCGCATCTTCGTCCTCGCGCACCCGGCGTGTCAGCCGCACGATGACCGCTTGGTATTCTTTCATTGTCGCGAAAATACTAGACTAAACACCATGACCACCACCCCTGACATGCCTGGACTCTCCCTTGTTCGCCATCCCCTGGTGCAACACAAGCTCGCAATACTGCGAAACCGAGACACCCCGACCAAGATTTTCAAGGAGCTCGTTGACGAAATCGCCATGCTTATGGCGTATGAAGCCACAGCGGACCTCGGCCTTGACCCATGCGACGTTGAGACTCCGCTGGAGCGAACGGTTGGAGCGAAGGTGTCTGGAAAGAAACTCGTTCTGGTACCGATTCTTCGCGCTGGCCTCGGTATGGTGGATGGATTTCTCCGCCTCATTCCTTCTGCGCGTGTCGGACACGTCGGGCTCTATCGCGATCACGAGACGCTCGAGCCAGTGGACTACTATTTCAAAATCCCCGCCAACGCTGAAGAGCGGCAGTTTTTCATACTCGACCCGATGCTTGCCACAGGCGGGAGCGCCGTAGCCGCAGTCTCCAGACTGAAAGCTTCCGGCGCGACCCGAATTCGCTTTCTTTGCCTCGTCGCAGCACCTGAGGGCGTGCGCCGTCTACGCGCCACACATCCCGATGTCGAAATTTTTTCTGCCGCGCTAGACCGCGAGCTCAGCGCCAGCGGGTACATCCTGCCTGGGCTCGGCGACGCTGGTGATCGCCTGTTTGGCACGCGCTGATCCGGCACGCTGAACCAGCACAACAGCACCGCAAGTATCGAGCGGCACGCCACGACTAACCGGTCATCGGTAACTGCGCTGCAATCACGTGCTCTTGTTTGCAATCACGTGGGGGTCTACATTCTCGCGCGGTTGCTTGACTCGCCGCTTTGCGCCCGCCGCACCGAACAAGCGCCCCCACTTCTTCCACGCGACACTGCCATTCAATGCTCATCAATCTGCTGCCCCAGTTCTTTGCGGTGCTGCAGAGTGCTGACCCGGAACAGGCATATCGCCAGTACCTGCAGGACCACAACGACATCCTCGAGGCGTACTGGCACAACTATGTAATCGAGCCGGTCGGGCCGCAGTTCGATGAGGTTGTGCGCGACGTGGTGCGAGCCGATCGCTTCGACTTGCACTCCATGCTTGAGAGAACCGACGTCGTCGCGCTGGCTCGCGAGACCGAAGCGCGGTGCGCCGAGTTGCTAGAAGTCGATTCTGAAGTTGACGTGCTACTCATGGTCGGAGTCGGCGCGGCGAACGCCGGGGAACTCGTCGTAAACGGACGAGGTGTCGCGTTCGTGTGCGTTGAGCACTTTACCAGCGTCGCGAGTCCGTCGAGCCGCGGGCTGGGTCTCGATCCCGAACTCATCCCGATGTGGCTCGCACACGAACTCGCTCACTGTGTGCGCTATACGTCGCCAGCCAGTCGAAGTGAGATGCGCTCGATCATCGATGAATCGGGCGGATACTACTCGTACTGGGAAACCGGCCGGCACGTGCCGCTGCGCGAACACCTGGTTAACGAAGGCCTCGCAGTTCATGCTGCGAGGCAGCTGAGTCCGGGGCACGCTCCGTGGGAGTATTTCGGCTATGAACGGCGGCAGTACGCCAGGGTGCGCGAATTGGAGGGGATGCTGACGCGCGCAACCGCAGACGATCTCGACCGTGCCGGCTTGGGTCTGCGCCTTCGCCATCTCTCGGGCGGAATGAGTGACGAAGCCCGCACGTTTCAGCGTTCCGTGCTGCCAGAGCGCGCCGGCTACTTTCTTGGCGCGCGAATGGTGGAGGCGTCCATCGCCGAAATGGGATTGCCTCGTGCGCTACGAGCTTCGGCCACAGAGCTTGGCGTGTTCGCGGAGTCGGCGCGCACAGCCTGAGCGGCCTTCACCACTAGGGCTATTTCCCCACACAGAATGTGGAAAAGACCCGGGCTAGCACGTCATCCGAGTTGATTACCCCGATGAGCTGATCGAGCGCGCTTGTCGCACCCGTCAGGTGCGCGGCGGCAACCGGCGCCGGCAATGCTCCGGATGTCCACGCCTCGAGAAAGAGGCGTATTTCATTTTCAGCCAGCTCAAGCGCCGCGCGCTGGCGCGCTGAAACTGCCGCAACCGGAAGTTCCATGCTGCTCCCGGCGCGCGCAGAAATCACATCCATGATTCGCGCGCGAAGTTCACCGAGCCCATCTCCCGTCAGTGCGCACACGTCAACAATCTCATCGCTTTCAGTCGCGCCGGTATCGTCGCTGGCCATATCCGACTTCGTTCTGACCGATACGACAGTGCCGTCGGAGGCACTCGCTATTCGAGCACGAATGTCTTGAAGGGCCGCTCTCGATTCTGCGCAGAGCACCACGACGTCGGCTGAGCGCAGGTAACGCTCGCTCACTTCGATTCCGAGACGCTCCACGGTGTCTTGGCTTGTACGCAGCCCCGCTGTGTCAACCAGGCGCATCGGCCATGGATCGCCATCGAGTAGAATTTCGATCGCGTCTCGTGTCGTGCCCGGCTCTTCGCTCACAATGGCGCGTGTTTCACCTGCGAAAGCGTTCAACAACGTTGACTTTCCCGCGTTGGGCGGACCTGCGAGTACAACCAGTGCACCTTCGCGCGCCAGAATGGCCGCCGGGGCGGAATCAACGAGTTGACGAAGTTTCGTCATCAGTATGCGCGCTGCGCTTTCCACGCGTTCACGCGCGATTGGCCCATGATCCTCTTCGGGAAAGTCTATGTCGAATGCGATCAGCGCCTCGAGCCCGATCGCGTTCTCTCGCAACTCGGCGTAGGCACGCGTCAGCGTACCAGACAGGGCTTGAATGGCCGACCGGTGCGCGGCGCCGGTGCGCGCGTCAATCAGCGCACGGACGGTTTCGGCCCGGACGAGGTCGAGCTTCCTGTTTAGCACGGCGCGTTCGGTAAACTCTCCGGCCAGGGCCGGTCGAGCACCGGCGGCCACCATTGCGTCGAATACCGCTGCTGGAACGTACGACCCGCCGTGCGTGTGCACCTCGAGCACGGTCTCGCCGGTGTAGGAAGCTGGCGCTGGAAAGAGCACCGCCAATGCTTCGTCAATCACATCGGCACGCTTGTCCGGCGAGTGCACGGAGCAGCGAACGAGCGTTCGCGGTTCAGTCGGCCACGGCTTCAGGACCGCACGGCCGATTCGCTCGGCATCCGGACCGCTGATTCGTACGACAGCCACCGCGGATCGGCCGGCAGCTGTCGCGATGGCGACGATAGTATCGCCGCGAACGCGACCGGCGGCCTGCTGTGTGTCCGCTTGGCTATTTGGTAGTGACGGCCTTGCGCCGCTCATTGGCGATCATCCACTGCTGAGGAATCGCCGCAATCTGCTGCACGAGATAATAGATACTCAGCCCGGACGCCGTGCTGAGCAGAAACACGGTAAACATGCCTGGCATCAGGTAGAGCATCATCGTCGCCTGTGGATTCTTAGGCATGTTGCGCATGCCAATCCACGATAACAGAAACATCGACGCACCTGTGACGACGGGAAGGACGTACAGCGGGTCGCGCAGCGATATGTCGGCAAGCCAAAGAAACGGCACGCCCCGGAATTCAATCGTGTTCTGAAAGACAAAGAACAGCGCGAAGAACACCGGCATGGGAATCAGAGCGGGAAGACATCCTGACAGAGCCGAAAAAGGGCTCATGTTGTGTTCCTGATACACGCGCATCATTTCCTGCTGCTGCTTTGTTTTGTCGCTCTTGTACTTGGCCTGCACAGCTTGAAGCTCTGGCTGTATGCGCTGGAGCCGGATGCTTGCCCGCATTGCGCTCTGGTTCAGCGGCCAGAGCACGATCCGTATTGCCAGGCCAAATATTACCAGCACCCAGCCGTAGTCGAGCTGAACGACCCGCTTGAGCCAAAGCATCAGACGCATGACGATTGTCGCGAACGGCTGAACGATCGGCTGCATGAACCCACCGTACGGGTTCGCCGTTTCAAACTCTCTCCCCAGCGCGCGCATCCCTTCCCACGACTGGGGACCGGCATACAGGTCGAATTCGGCGAATCCGTTGACCACCGGGATGACGACAGTGCCGTTCCCGCGCGTGGCTAGTTTCGTTTCTCGCCGGCCACCTATTATCTGCATTTCCGCAAACGGCGTGGCGTCGCTCGTGGAGAGCGCGCCGACCACGAAGTACTTGCTCTTGGCAACGGCCCACGAGAGTCCACCGGTTACCAGTTCTCGTTCTCCAGGGTCAAGGCTCGAAAAAGACGTGCCCTCCGCGCGGCGCGCCACCGGTTTCGCCGAATACGACAGATGGCGAATGTCATCGAGCGTGTCTGCCTCTTGCGAGTTGAATCCGCTTGGCAGGCCTAGCAGCAGAAATGCGCGGGCTGGAAGCCCTCCCACCTGAACCTGAACGTGGGTGAGATGCGGCGTCGGTGTCGATCCGTACTCGATCGTTGCCGGTAGTGATGGGTCCGCGGATGTAAAGCGAATGCTGGACGTCTCGCCACTCCCCGTGATCGTTCCCCGGAAATCGACACGATCGAGCCGCAGTGTGTCCTGGCTGGTCACGACATGAAAGCGAAGCAGCGGCTCAAAGCCATCACGCAACACGGCTGGTTCGCCCGCTGTGCTTGCGGCAAGCGACTCGTACTCATTCAGCACGATCGAAATCGGCGTCGCACCCAGCGAACTGAATTCGTAGCGCGCAGTCGGCGTCGTGAACTCAATGGTGTCAGCAGCAACTCGCGTTGGCGCGGCAGCTATGGTCTGACGCTGTGACGTCGGACGCTGGGGCGCTGGCTGTGCACGTGTCGGCAGCTCACCGCCCACCGTGGGCACGGTCGCGGCACCACCCGGATCATTCAGCGCCGAAGTTGCGGGAAATGTGGTGGGCGCCGGCGTCTGAAAGATCAGCGGCGTGACCATTAGTACAACGCCGGTTAGAACCAGTGCGAGAAAAAACCTCTTATCCATTGGTCCGCGCCTGAATTCACGGAACCGGGTCGAATCCACCCGGCCTGAAAGGATGACACCGCGCTATACGGCGGGCGGCCAGCCCTGCACCGCGCAACGCACCGTGCTTCTCTATGGCCTCGCGCGCATACGACGAACAGGTCGGAAAATAGCGGCATGACGGCGCAAGATGGGGGCTAATGGCACCTTGATATAGACGGATCACAAACAGGAGAGCGCGCTTCATGGCCCCACTTATCCAGAAATGCGCGAACACAAGCCGCAGAGCTCAGCGCGTAGCTCCGAGAATGTCGCTGTGTATGCCGCCGGAAGAGCGAACACAACGAGTTCATACGATTCCGGACCGGCACTAATCAATTCCGTGCGTACAAGTTCGCGAATTCGTCGCTTGACTAAGTTGCGCGCGGCAGCGGTGTGCGCGTGGCGCGGAACGATGATGCCGAAGCGTTGACCCGCGTCGCCACTCGCCAGCGCCCTTAGCTCAACCAGTCGACCGCGGAAGCGTCTTCCCTTTGTCCGGACCCTGATAAGATCCTGCGCGCGCGTCAGTCGGCGCGTGCGCGGAAAGCCGAACCGCTTACGCTCCGGCGTACTTCGACGGGAGCTTCACTGTCAGGCGCTGACGTCCTTTCTTGCGGCGCCGGCTCAGTACCTCCCGCCCCCACTTATCAGACATGCGCGTTCTGAACCCGTGTTTGCGGATTCGACGCTTGTTTCTCGGGCGGTACGTTGGCTTTCCCATTACAACTCCAGACAGTGCAGAAACAGGTTCTAGTGAAGCTGCTAAACTTATTAAAATTATCTATATAGTTCAAGTTGGCGAGGACTTGCTTCGCCTCACGAGTGTTGACTTATCCACATGGTGTCCGTAGGTTCGCTCCCCCTACCACCAGCGTTGCCATCCAAGAGTGACTATCCCCGCAACTGAAGTTTGGACCACCTTGTTGGAGCGGGTGCGACTCGACCTCCCCGAGCACGTAGTCAACACCTGGCTGAGCCCCTTGGTAGCCGGCGACTTTGACGGCAAGCGTCTCGTCCTGACTGCGCCGGACCAATGGTCGGTAGAGTGGAATGAGTCGAAACACACACAACTCCTCGAAGCGCTGGCGCCGCAGTGCTTTGGATATCCCCTTTCAATCACATTTAAGGTTGCATCGGAGCGTCTTACGCGCTCCCAGATGGATCTCTTTGCACCGGCAACTCAAGCCACTTTTGGTTCATCAAACAGACAGCATGGCGCCATTGTTGGTGTTTTGAGTTCGCGGTATACGTTTTCTGAATTCGTTGTTGGGCAATCCAACGAACTGGCCACCGCGGCAGCCACTGCCGTGGCGAGTGCGCCCGGAAAGACGTACAACCCGCTCTTTCTGTATGGGGCCACTGGGCTCGGCAAGACACACCTTATGCAAGCGATTGCGCATGAAATTATTGCCAATAACCCGGCCTGCAGAATCACTTTTATCAGCACTGAGCAGTTCACAAACGACGTAATTACGTCGATCGCCAAGCGTGCAATGCCGGATTTCAGACGCCGCTATCGCGAGACAGATCTGCTCTTGGTAGACGACGTGCACTTCCTTGGCGGCAAGGAAACGACTCAGGAAGAGTTTTTTCATACGTTCAACGCCATATACGAAGCTGGACGCCAGGTTGTGCTCACCAGCGATCGTCCGCCATCAGAGATTCCCAGGCTCGAGTCGCGGCTTGTAAGTCGCTTCGAATGGGGAATGGTCGCTGATATTTCGCAACCCGACCTCGAGCACCGCATTGCCATTCTTCGGCGAAAGGCGCAGGTCGATCGCCTTGAGAGGGCGATTCCGGACGATGTTATCGAATTCATTGCCACGAACGTTCAGGCAAACGTTAGAGAGCTTGAGGGGTCGATCATCAAGGTCCTGGCCTTTGCCTCCCTGCGGAATAGGCCAGTGTCGCTCGACATTGCCCGCGACGCTTTACGTGACAAAGTCCGCCAGATCGATGCGCGGGTTCCGCGTTCTTCACGGCACGATCGGCTGCGCACGATTCAGCAGCGTGTTGCCGCCGAGTGGGGAGTTTCGGTCGAAGGGCTTCAGGCGAAGTCCCGCAGTCGTACCGTTACCGTGCCCCGTCAGGTAGCGATGTTCCTGTCAAGAGAGCTGCTTGGCTTACACCTCGTCGAGATTGGCCAGGCTTTTGGCGGGCGCGATCATTCAACGGTCATCCACAGTCTCGACCGAGTTACAAGTATGCTTGCTGAAAGTGGTGATTTTCGTGGGCGTGTGGAAAAGCTCCGGGAAAGTCTTCGCTTGGATTCCTAGACGTGTTTGTTGTTTTTTGCTGACAGCCGGCACGTGCGGGAAACCATGCTTCCTCGTATGTTTTCAACGTGTTGTCTACATCTAAATTGTCGACGAAGTTGTTACCGGACACTAAGTTGTGTAGCTATTGACGTTTCCACGCCTTACTACTGCTACTGCGTTCTTAGTAATTCGATCATTCATCAGTAAGTAGCGTCGACAACCGCTCGTTCTCCCACGTGGTAAACGGATTCCAAATGCGCTTCACAATATCGAGGGAGAAGTTACAGGAAGGGCTCACCGCGGTTACACCAGCGGTTCCCTCGAAAACAACCCTTCCTGTCCTGGGCAACATTCTGGTGCAGACTAGTGAAAAGGGAATTCTCCTGTCTGGGACCGATCTCGATATCGCGGTTAGCACCGAGGTTACCGCCGATGTTGAAAGTGCTGGTGGAATTACGATTCCGGCGCGAAAACTTTCAGAAATCGCACGGGAACTTCCGCCTGCCCCGGTCAAGATTTCGTCCTCTGGAGACCAGCGAATTACGCTGGAATGCGGGAGGTCTAAGTTCAAACTTCTGGGCCTCCCAAAAAGTGAATTCCCGGCTTTTCCGACGATTCAGTTTGACAAGGCAAGTCGTATCCCGTCCGGCGAGCTACAGAAACTCATCAGCCATACCGCCTTTGCAGCGTCAACAGAGGAAAGCCGCCCGATCCTGAATGGCGTCCTTTGGGAGCTCAAAGGAAATCTCATGCGAATGGTCGCGACGAACGGCCACCGCCTGGCGAAAATGGAAGTCGAGGCTAAACTGACCGGCGGAAAAGGAGCAGCTAGCGAGTTCATAATTCCACCGAAAGCGCTCGAGCAAATCCGCCGACTCTTTCCGGCTGAAGAGGAACTCAAGGTGGCGCACGGAGAGAACCACGTCGGCTTCCGTTCTCCATTCACGGCGGTGTATACGCGGTTGATTGAGGGACCGTATCCGAGCTACGAGCAAGTAATCCCAAAAGACAACGACAAGGTCGCGATCATCGATCGCCAGGCTCTCACGAGCGCGCTCAAGCGAATGTCTGTAGTGGCGTCCGATCAGACACACCGTATTAGACTCTCGTTCAACAGCGCGATGCTCAAGTTCAGCGTAAGCACGCCGGACCTCGGCGAAGCGCAGGACGAATTGCCGGTTCGCTATACTGGCGACCCTCTCGATATCGGATTCAACGCGGCTTATTTACTGGAGATCCTTCGCTACCTGCCCACGGACGAGGTGCGAATGACATTCAAGGCTCCCGAGCGCGCAGCAACAGTGGAACCTGAAGGATGGTCGGACTCGGCCAAGTATCTGTGCCTGTTGATGCCGCTGCGCCTTGTAGACTAAGGACGTCGCGGAATAGCGCGGGAAGTCGATACCTGCCGGGCGCTTTCAACGCGGGTGGCCGTGCTCACCACTACGTCAAGCTGGCTCATGCCGGCCGATGACACCAACGAGCCGGAATGCGCGTCAACCACGAGCTGCGTGGTGCCAAAACCAGTGCCCTCGACACGGGTAGTGTCAGCGCGCCTCGCGACGTTTCCTGAAAACGCGGTGCTGGCATTTCGGTCGATCAGGAGTACACCATGGTTCAGGTCGCCGCTGGCCTCGTAGCTCGCAACGCGAAAATCCCGTTGACTGGTGCCGGTCAAGCGTGCGCCGTCCCGACATGCGATGAACTCACCGGAGTCGGACCAGGTAAGTCCGACGTAGACGGAGTCTGGCAACGAAAAGAGAAGGTCCCTCACGACGCTCAGCGCAACCTGAGAGGGCGAAGTGCACGGATCCTCGGTAGCTGGCAGCACAACAGGACTGAGGGGCTCGCCAGCGGGACGTGGCGGGGCAAGGAACGCGAAGGGCAGAAGGAGCCCGGGGATAGACACTTCCCCGCTACCTGGCGCGGCGAATCTGGCCGAGAGAACGCGTCCAACTGCACCACGGTCGGGCGTCTCGCGAAGGGAAACCTCGACCACGAGAGAAACAGAATCCGACGACACTCCAGACTCTGTGGTAGTCATGATCTCAGCATGCTGTTCGACGACAAACTCTCGCGCTAGCCAATCGCGAGAAAGCGTCCAATACGAGGGAACGGCGGCGCCAGGTGTCACCACGGGTACGACCGGCGAAAGCGGCTGCTTCGGAACCGGCGCGCGACATGCTCCGACGACAAATACGCAGGCAGTCAACGCGACCAAGCGCACCGCCCCGATACACCACCAGCGCGAGTCTCCCGGCCTGTAAGCCGGGTTCTGTCGAAGCGAAAAGCTTCGGACGGTCATTTCTCTGCGAACGCAGTCACCTGCGCCCTCCAGCGGCCTACCCGCGGCGTCTTCATCGAAGAGGACTGCTTCTCGCCGCTTATTCGGCCTTGCTCCGGCTGGGGTTTGCCGTGCCACCCGTGTTACCACGGGCGCGGTGGGCTCTTACCCCACCTTTTCACCCTTACCCTCGCTTTCACGGGGCGGTCTGTTTTCTGTGGCACTTTCCGTCACCAAGGTGCCCAGGGGTTACCTGGCAGCCTGTCCATGGAGCCCGGACTTTCCTCGACAGCGATCTTGCGATCGGATGCCGCGACCGTCCGGCCGGGAGAACTCGCTCCATAAAGCTAGTAGTGTTCAAGCTCGTGCGCACAGGGGCGCCGCAGCAAAAACACCGCACTCCATACCGAAAGCTTGAGTAAGTGACGCAGCACCCTCGGCGCCGAGCGCTGAGAGTGACCCCGAGGTGACAGCGCGAACAGAACGTGCTCGCCGAACTCACCACGAGGGAACGATGATAGTCCGGGAAGTAAAAATGCACCTTGCTCCAGTGGCGACGGTATTGGTGCCGGGCGAACGACAAGAGGTCGACCGCGCAGGCGCAGGCCTCTATCGAGCGATGCATCGCAACAGCATCGGAACCTGTCAACGATTTTGAGACACCGGGTGGACTGAGTTTACTGAGCAGCGTCCTGTGACGCGACCAGGAGTTTGGGTGGATTGATC
>JAQBYI010000113.1 GCA_027622655.1 Gemmatimonadota bacterium
GCTCCGAGCCCGGCGATACCTGCGACGTTCTCCGTGCCGGCCCTCCGGTTGCGCTCCTGCCGGCCGCCCGTGGTGTGGGGTACGAGCCGTACTCCCCGTCTGACCCAGAGCGCGCCCGTACCCTTTGGCCCGTTGAACTTGTGGGCCGATAGCGAGAGCAGATCCACGCCGAGTGCGCCCACGCTCAGAGGGACCTTGCCGGCGGACTGGACTGCGTCAGTGTGAAACAGGGCGCCGCGTTCGTGGACGATCGCCGCCAGCACACCGAGCGGCTGGAGCGTTCCGACCTCGTTATTCGCGTGCATAACCGACACAAGGGCTGTGTCGTCCGAAAGCGCCGCCCGCAGCGTGTCAGGGTGGACGACACCGGACTCATCGATCTTCAGGAGTGTGACCCGCCACCCACGTTTCGCCAGCGCTTTGAGGGTGTTCAGGACGGCTTCGTGCTCAATGGCCGTGGCGATGATGTGTCGACGGCCGGTGGCCCAGCCTGCCTCGGCCGCGCCACGAATAGCGAGATTGTCGCTTTCGGTGCCACCTCCGGTGAACACGATGTCCGCCGGGTCGCCATCCACCAGCGTGGCCACCTCGGCTCGGGCCTGGTCAAGCACCGCCTTGGCCCGCTGGCCGAAGTGGTGGACGCTCGACGGATTCCCGATCTCATCGCGAAGCACAGCCATGATCCGGTCAGCCACGAGCGGGTGGACCGGCGTCGTGGCATTGTGATCGAGGTAGATTCTCACGGCGGTTTCGATCCTACCATTCACGCTAACCCTCAGCAATAAAAGGACTGTTGTAGCGAAGTGATAATGTCCCCTCGCGAGCGAAATAGAAATGTCCCCCTAAGCTGGTGGCCTCTGAGGAGGTTACCGATTGGGAAGGACAGCGATGAGTGCGAGGGAATTGACGCGCGTGGAAGTGCTGAGTCGCGTGAAGGCGGGGACTGTGAGTGTGGGATCGGCCGCGACGTTGTTGGCCGTGAGCTATCGCCAGGCGAAGCGCCTGGCGCGGCGGTATCGGGCGGAAGGAGCGAAGGGACTGCAGCACCGGAGCGCGGGTGGCGCGTCGAATCATGCGCGGCCCACGGCCGAGCGCGAGCGGGTGTTGGCGCTCGTGCGAGAGAAATACAGCGGGCCGATCGACGTGCGGTTTGGGCCGACGCTCGCCGCCGAGCATTTGGCGAGCGAAGACCGCATCACGGTGCATCACGACACCTTGCGCCGGTGGATGCTCGCTGCGGGGTTGTGGCGTCGCGCGCGCAAACGATCGCCCCATCGCCAGCGGCGGGAGCGCAAGGCGCATTTCGGCGAGCTGGTGCAGCTCGATGGCAGTTTCCATTTGTGGTACGAGGCGCGGGCACCGCGCGGCTGCTTGATGAACCTGGTGGACGATGCGACTGGCCGCACGCTCGCGCGGCTGGGGGCCCAAGAAACGATCTGGGCGGCGGTCGATGTGTTGCGCCGGTGGATCGAGGCGTACGGCGTGCCGCTGGCGCTCTATACGGATTGGAAGAATGTCTATGTGCGAGAGCCGAACGCGGAGGAGCAGGCCACGGGGGCCGTGCCGCGGACGCAGTTTGGCCGCATGTGCGCGTCGTTGGGGATTCAGATCATCGCGGCGAGCTCGCCGCAGGCGAAGGGACGCGTCGAGCGGAATCACGGCACCCATCAGGATCGCCTCGTCAAAAAGCTCCGCCGCCTCGGGATCGCCGATGCGGGGGCGGCGAACACGTTTTTGGACGCGACCTATTTGCCCGAACACAACCAGCGGTTCGCCGTCGCGCCCGCCTCGGCTGAGGACTTCCATCGCCGTGTCCCCAGTCGAACGACGCTCGATCGGGTGTTCCAGCTCGAGGAGGCACGCGTCCTCTCGAATGATTGGGTCGTGCGCTATGACACGCGGTACTTTCAAGTGGCGCGGCAGAGTCATCAGGCGCCCGCCAAGAGTTCGGTGCTGGTGCGGGAGAATGCGGCCGGCGCGATTGAACTCCGCTATCGGGGGCGCCTGATGCAGTGGACTGAGATCGCCGCGCCGATCAAGCCCACGCCGCCCGCTGTGCGGGCGCCGCTGTCGAGCGCTCCGCATAGGCCCGCCCGGCCGAGCGCGGACCATCCCTGGCGTCGCGATACCCGCGGTCTCGACCGCGAGCGCGCCCTGTGCCGAGCGACGTCGGTATGAAGAGCCTGTGGAAGCTGCCGCAGCCGTGGACGCCAAGAACGCGCCCACCGCTGCTTGGAAACCACAGAACGGTTTCCACGAGCTCCCACAGGCAGAGTCGGCTTCTCGTTCAGAAGGGGACATTTCTATTTCGCTAAGAACGGGGACATTTCTATTTCGCCTTGACAACCGGAATAATGGCTATTGCACAATGGGTAAACCGCGCTACAATGCGCGGTCTTTGGTGCATGACGGTTCTGTGGAGCACTTTGATGGACACGGTGTCTAATCTCACCGTGGGGCGCCCGGGCGATGGGTGGCCAGGCGTTGACACGGCTTTTTGGCCCTAGCTATAATCGGCTGCTTCGCCGACCGGCCAGGCGTCACCTAGGAGGTACGAACCGGTGCCACGTAACATGTTCGGCGACATCGTCGACCCGAGCGTCAAGGTTGGTTCCAGGCAGTGGTATACGATTCCACTGTCGATTTTGGCCCATGTAGGCGTGATCTTGGGGGTTGTGATCATCCCTCTGATGGCGGCTGATATTCT
>JAQBYI010000008.1 GCA_027622655.1 Gemmatimonadota bacterium
ATGACGACCACAATCAGCAGCTCAATCAGGGTAAAGCCCTTCTTCTTTGTGCGCATGTGCCGATCCTTTTAGAGGCTGCCGCTTCACGAAATCGGCGTCATGCCGGTGTCACAAAGACGGCTACGGAATAGCATCCTAATTGCAAGGCGCTTGCCAAATCGCCAGAAACGCTGTTATCGGCTGTGATATAACGAGTTACGTCATTGGAACGTCACACGCTTCCACCGGCGCGCGTTCGAATTGCGGGCAGGGATCGCAAAATGCGACTCAGGGTGGGTCGCTGATCTTGAGAGCCGTGAGGATACCCGGCGTCGTCGCCGGCCGCGAGACTGAGCCCTGCCAGCGATTTGCTCCATCGATCGTGTCTGTTGAGACGAGAGCGCTGTCGGCCCGATCGATGATGAACTCAAAGGCCCGGCGGTACATCCCGTGCGCGATGGCGACTCGAGACACCGACCGCGCCTGCCGGTAGTTGGCTATCTCGAGGTAGCAAGCCGCGAGCCCGATTCGCGACAACGGCAGCGCCGGCTCGATGTCGAGGGCGGTCAGGTACAACGGGATCGCCGCCTGACAGACGTGCGCTTCGCGGTACCGATGCGCCATTTCCTGGTAGACGCCGAAATACTCAGGAAATAGCGCCATGGCATATCGCCATTCACGCTCGGCCTCACCGGCGCGCTTGGCCTCCCATAGCATGCCGCCGTTTGCGTAGTGGGATTTGAAGCTTCTCGGCGCGTCCATGATCAGCGTGCGAAATACGGTTTCGGAATCGCGCCACGCCCGCTGGCGCTCTGAGCTCCGCGCCGCGCCCGCACAGAGCACGATCGCGAGTGCTCCAGCCGCCGCGATGCGCTGTGGGCGCGCGACCTGCGAAAGGCGGTCCAGGCACCACGGCACCAGGCCGGCAATGAGGAGCACCGCCCCGATGCTCGGCACAAAGAGCGTGCGTTCGGCGATCAGGATGCCGGTCGGGATGAGAAGGTTCGCCACCGGTGCGATCGTGACGGCGATCCAGGTGAGCGCGAAGGTCACGAGGGGAAACCGCCGATATGAAGCGGCGGCGAGCACGAACAGGCAGAGCAGCAGGAGCACACCACCAGCGTGGTACGGGGTCGGGCCCGGGAGAACGGGAATCTCCTGTGGTGAGTAATCGGCATAGAGTCGCGCCGGCCACAGCAGTAGGCGCGCGAACTCCGGAGCAAGTGCGAGCATCACCCAGGCTCGCTGGACGAATCCGAGGTTTCTGAGCGCCGGGTGCTCAACGTCGCCGCCGATTTCGCCCGTCACCTCGATGCGCATCCAGAGGAACAACGTGGCGAGGAGGGTGAGCCAGACCAGAAGGGAGAACAAATCCTCCGCTCGGGCGCGCCAGGGACGCGTATCGTGAACGACAAACACTTCCGCCGCCAGGAGCAGCGCCGGAAGCACGATGACGTTCTCCTTGAACATCATGCCGCCGAAGTAGAGGCCGGCGATCATGATCTTCGTCTCACGATCGGGCGTCAGCCCATTACGGCGGGCCCGCAGGTAGAGCACCCTGGCGCCGATCAGGGCGCCCGAGCCCCACAACTCCGCTTGACCAACGACGTTGCCGACAGCCTCGACGTGCACCGGATGCACGGCGAAGAGCGCGGCGGCCACCCAGGCCGCGTGACGCGGCAAGATCTCCAGCGCGAACAAGTACACGAGCGCGCTCACGGCCGCGTACAACATCACGTTCACCACGTGAAACAGGAGCGGTGATTCGCCGCCAGCTGCCCACTGGATGATGTAGGCGAGAATCGTGAACGGTCGGTAGAGCGATGCGCCGCGAATGGAGGGCCAGTACGTCTCGCCGAACGCCTGCCACCAGTTGGCCAGATCGTGCACGTTGGGGTTGTCCACGATGATCCAACGGTCGTCGTACGCAAACCCGTTCGACAGGCCGGATACGCTCGCGATCAGCGCCAGCGCGATGATCGCCATCGCCGGGCCCTGAAACGATCTTGGATCGTTACGATCCGTCACAAACCCGCTCACGTGCGTATCAGCCAAGGAGATTGAACTTGATGATGTGCCAGATCGCCGCGACACCATCCTTCCACCCGATCTTTTTGCCTTCGGCGTAGGTGCGGCCCGAGTATGAGATGGGAACTTCGAAGATTCGCAGGTCGGCCCGCGCCAGGCGTGCCGTGATCTCGGGCTCGAAACCGAACCGGTCGGACGTGAGGTGCAACGACCGCGCGATGTCGCCGCGAACCGCCTTGTAGCACGTCTCCATGTCCGTGAGGTTCAGGTTCGTGAGCATGTTGCTGAACGTCGTGAGGACGGAGTTGCCGACGGAATTCCAGAAGTACAGCACGCGGTGCGGACCACCGAGAAAACGCGAGCCGAACACGGCGTCTGCACGCCCGTCAACGATCGGCTCGAGAAGCGTCGGCCAGTCGGCCGGGTCGTACTCGAGGTCAGCGTCCTGCACGATCACCACGTTCCCGGTGCTCGCCCTCAGCGCGGTGCGAATGGCCGCACCCTTGCCGCGATTCACTTCATGGAAGATCAGCTTGTCGATCACACCGCTCGCCTTCATCGCACGCAACACGTCCGCCGTTCCGTCTGAACTGCAGTCGTCTACGCAAATAATTTCCTTCCGCACCGGCACAGCGTGTACCTGCGCTATGATCGCTTCAATCGTGGCACGTTCGTTGTAGACCGGGATGAGCACCGAAAGCACGATACTGCCGGCTTCGATCGGCGAGCGCCCACGCATGTGCGGCGGTGCGCTGATTCCCGACGGTGTGGTTCGCAGGGCAGCGCGCGGCGCTGGAGTGGCTGGCTGGTTCATCGGCCACCGTCAGGTTGGCGTGGTGTGAGATTCACGATTCGACTCCGAAACGCGAAAGTTTGCGGTGGAGCGTTGACGGATCGATCCCAAGCACTTCGGCTGCGCGCGTCTTGTTGCCACCCTCGCGCTGCAACACCCAGAGAATGTATGCGCGCTCAATTGTTTCGAGCGTCGGGTTCGCGGCGGCGCGGTCCGTGACCAGCGGCTCCGACCGTGGCTCAGTGACCTGTTCGGGCAGCGCCGCCCGGTCCACGACGTCGGACGACGAGAGAATCACCGCCCGCTCGACAGCATTTTCGAGCTCGCGAATATTTCCGGGCCAGGCATGCGCAACAAGCGCCTCCAGCGCAGACACGTGAAAACGCTTTGGCGCGACACCGTGGCGCTCACAAGCGCGCAACAGGAACGTGTCTGCGAGGAGCGGAATGTCGTCAATCCGGTTCCGCAGCGGCGGCAGATGGATGGCGATCACGTTGAGGCGATAGAACAGGTCGCGACGGAAGTTGCCACGCTTGATCTCCTCCTCGAGGTCGCGATTCGTCGCCGCGACGATCCGACTGTCAATCGGAATTGCTTCGGTCGCGCCGACCGGAATGACTTCGCGATGCTGCAGGACACGCAGCAGTTTCACCTGCGTGGCCGGAGTGGTCTCGCCGATTTCGTCGAGAAAGAACGTTCCGCTGCCCGAGGCCGTGAACAACCCGGCCTTGTCCTTCACGGCGCCCGTGAACGAGCCCTTCACATGACCGAACAGCTCGCTTTCGAGGAGCCCCGCCGGCAACGCGCCGCAGTTGATCGAGAGGAAGGGGTTTGCACTGCGCTGTGAAAGTTCGTGCACGAAACGCGCGACGATTTCCTTGCCTGTTCCCGATTCTCCCGTGATCAGCACCGTTGAGTCGGTGGGGGCAACCGCTTCGGCGAGGCGCAGCGCGTCAAGCCAGGCGCGATTGGTACCGATCGGAGCAAGCAGGGACGTCTGATCTCGCCTGCGGATCTCCTGCTTGAGCGTGGTGTTTTCCACCCGGAGGGAGCGGTGCTCTGCCGCGCGGCGAACAATCGCGACCAGTTCGTCGTTCCGGAATGGTTTTTGGATGTAATAGAACGCCCCCGCATTGACCGCCTGCATCGCCGTCTGGAGGGTGGCTTGCGCCGTCATCAGGATGACTGGCGTGTTCACATCGTGCGAGCGCGCCGCGGCCAACACTTCGACGCCGCCGACGCCCGGCATGCGGACGTCCGTCAGCACGATGTCGGGTGAGATGCTTGCAATTTTTTCGAGCGCCTCTCTGCCGCCGGCGGCAATGAAAGGCTCGAAACCCTCGTTGCGGAGGAGGATCTGCAGGGTCTCCAGAATCCCCGCCTCATCGTCCACAATCAGGACCCTCGGCTTGCCGTTTCCGGCTGGCGCCGCACGTGCACTCATGAGTTTTCTCCCGAGAGGTCGGTGCCGATCGGGAGCAGCACAGAGAACCTGGTGCCGCGCTCGTTCGTGTCCACCAGCAACACGCCCCGATGCGCCTCGATCGCGCGATACGTGATTGCGAGACCGAGTCCGCTGCCGCCCGGCTTGGTCGTCGTAAATGGTTCAAAGAGGCGCTCACGGACGGAGGGGTCGAGCCCCGGGCCTTCGTCCACTACGTCGATGACGATCGCGCCTGCTTCGAGCGCCGGCACGCCGCGCGGCACACGATGCGCGCCGGCGCGCTCAACGAGCACGCGAACGACTGTTCCCGGCCGCGTCGCCTGCACCGCGTTGAGCGTGAGGTTGAACACGGCCCGGTGGAGAAGATCCTCGTCGCCGCTCACGATGAGCGGGCCGTCGCCAACCACTACTTCGACGGTCGCTCCGTCCGGTTTGAACGGATGCTCGTCGGCGAGGCGGCACGCGCCCCGCACGACAGCTGCCAGGTCCACGTGCTCCTGCTTCGTGACACGTACGCGCGCAAAGTCGAGAAACTCGGAAAGGAGTCGCGATAGGCGGTCCGATTCGCGAACGATGAGGTGACCCAGCGTTCGCTCGTCGTCCGTTGCCGCCGGACGGACGGTCATTTGCTCCACCGCGCTGCGAATGGAAGCGAGCGGGTTTTTTATCTCATGCGCGAGAGACGCCGACAGCTCCGTGACGGCCTCGAGCCGCTGCGCGCGAAGGTGAAGCTGCTCCAGGCGCTTCTGGTCCGAAATGTCCTGAAAAATGGCCGTGATCGTTCGCGTTCCCGGCGGCTCGTCGTCACCAGCCCTGGTCGTAGTGATCGTCACGCCGAGGGGTACGGCGGCGGTGCCACGCTGCAGGGTCACCTCAGCGCGACCGCCGCTTAGTCCGTCGTCGGCCGCAAGCCGCAGCGCGTCGGAGAGGCCCGGCGCCAGCACAGCGAGTTCATCAAGAATCGGGAAGCCGATTCGGGCCTCGAGGTTCATCCCGAGGAGTGATGCCGCGCTGGAGTTAGCGAACAGCAACTCACCCGCCTCGCTTACGCTCACAATTCCACTGCGAATATTCTGCAGGATGTCGGCCTCGCGCAGCCGCACGCGCTTGAGCTCCGCGGCCAACTCGGCGCGTCCGCTCCCAGCTGCCTTGAGCTGCACGGAGATGTAACTCGCGCCGGCGCCCGCGAGTGAGAACACAAACAGCTGGAGAACCAGCGGAACATACGACGGTGGGTCGAAGGGCGATGCCACCTGCACCAGCACGACATCGCCCGCATAGAGCACGAGACCCAGGGCGGTGATGAGCAAAGCACCGCGCACAGGGAGTACGATCGCCGCCGCGGCGTTTACGAGGATGTAGAGCGCCGCAAACTGGCCGTCCGTCACGTGAACAACGCTCGTCACGACGAGCACGTCGGTCAGCATCTGGAGGTAACAGAACGCGTTCGTGAGCGGGCGCTGCCGCACATCTGACCAGAAATACGACCCGGCCGTGAACACGTGCGCGAGCACGAAAGTCAGTGTCACGATCAACGTCTTGTCGGCGTCCGACACGCCCCATGTCGTAACGGCCGCGATCAGGATGGCCCACGCGAGCGAGAGCCGCGCGAGATACACCAATCGAACGAGGCGCTTCGGCTCGAGGACCGCTTGGAAGCGGTCGCTATTCGCAGTTGATGTCATCACGGCAACCGTCGAAGTGTTGCAAATTGCACGAATACCAACATGACTCCCGGCGTTGCCTTTTGCAACGAACGCTGATCCTGACGGTATGGGCCAGAGCGTGCTAAACTGATGGCATGACGCGAGATGCCCGCCGCCCCGGATTGGTTGTCAATGGCACCTTGGCCATTCCGCCAGACGAGCTAGAGGCGCGCGCGACCCGGTCGGGCGGCCCAGGAGGGCAACACGTCAACACGTCGTCTACGCGGGTCGAGCTCATTTGGCGAGTCGCCGAATCGCGTTCCATCTCCGAGAGCCAGCGCGCGCTCATTCGCGACAAGCTGGCTGGCCGACTCGACGCGGACGGGAATCTCCGCGTCGTTGCGAGCGACACGCGCAGTCAACTTCGCAATCGCTCTCTGGCCGAGTCACGACTCGCCGCGCTCGTCGCCGGCGCACTGGCCGTTCCCAAGCCACGGCGCCGAACCAAGCCGACCAAGGCGTCCGTGGAGCGTAGGCTAACCGAGAAGCGGCAACGCTCCCAGCGCAAATCCGATCGACGGACTCGCGACGCAGACTAGCAGTAGCGCGGGCAGTCTCACACGCCACATAGACGCAGCTCGACCGCGCCCGCGTCTTGCTCAGCGAATCCCGACCGTGATCCCGAGCCGGAACGTGATGAAGTCGGCCGCACTACGCACGGGCGTAATCACCGGCGGCGCGCTCGAATTCGTTATTACAATGCTGCTCTTGGTGAGATACTGGATGTCGGAGTTACTGTGCATTTGCGCGCCCAGGTCGATCGAGATCGGCTTTAGCCCCCTTCGAACCGGGATGTAGAGTCCGCCGCCCCACAGCGTCGTAAAGCCACCGTCGCTGAAGTTTTCGGTCTCGGCGAACGGCTCGATGTTCGACGTTCCTTCAACGGACGACTGCGTAAAGAAGTACGAGAACCCGACGCTACCAGTCAGGTATGGCCGGACGGTTCCGGCCGGCGCCATGAGCTGAAGACCAAGGCCGCCGACGACAATGTTGTTCGACGTCGTCACGTCGACGGTAATGAGCCCGAGCGCTCCGCCGCCCAATGCCTGCCGGTTGGTTGTGTTGCCATAGTTGAGGTAACCGAGTTCGGCGCGCACTGCGAGAATTCCTTCGGGATCGAACGCGTGCACGAGATGCCCGGTCAAGCCAAACGCACCCCGGACGTAGTCTTTGAACTCGCCGCGAGGACTCGCGTATGCGAGCCCGCCACCGACGAACGTGGTTGGCGCGACGTCAGGTTCGGCCGATCGCGGGCGCCGTTCCACGACCTGCGCGTTGGCGAGCGACGCGCAACCAATGGCCACGGCGACGGCCACGGCGACCGCCGCAGCGTTTCTCACGCCGGGCGATCGAAACAGAAATGCAATGACGGTTTTTGTGATCATGCGTGCAATACACCGTCGAACGCACGCAAAAGTTTCTCCGCGGGCGCACACGGCTCGCCCTCCGGGTGGGCCAGCGCGTGTTACGGTTTGATGAGCGCCTTCACGGCCGCAGGAAGCTCGAACACCGCCGGATCGACCTTGTCGAACTCCACCGCGGTGAACGTGATGGTCACGTCCCCAGCCGGCGAGTGCTGTTCGATCCGCTTCGGCAGCTTCAGGCCACCAAAGTCACCGTATTCCGCAAAGACCGTCGTGCTTTCTATCGGCCCCTGGGGCGAGGGCGTGCTCGCCGTAAAGCCGGCCAGCAGGCCGGTCGCGGCGTCGAAATACTCAGAGCCCAGGCGCTCGCCGCGCGCCACGTTGACCTTGTAGCATTTGCGACCGTCGAAGTCCTCCATCCCCACCGTCTCGGACTTCGTGTAGTTCGCGGGATCCTGCAGGTTCGAAAAAAAATCGGCGTTGGTCTTTACGGACTCGAGCGCGTCGCCCTCGACGAGTTGCGCGCCCGCCATCGGATTCATGGACCACGCGACTGTTCCGTCGAATCCCTGCGTGATCTCACCCACCGGACCGAGGATGATCTTCTGCACGAACTTGTTCGGCTTTGCCCTGAACATCTCCATCGACGCCTGCATCCCCATCGCCGCCATGTTCATTGTCGCCGACAGCTGCATGGAGCTGTACTTCTCGAAGAGTGCCTTTCCACCAACGGCCGCGTTGTGCTTGGCCATCAGCGCCTTCGCGTCAGGAAGTGCCTGGGCGCCGGAGACGGCGGGCAAGAAAGCGGAGATGAAGGCCGCAGCGAGAGCACGGCGGCGGGCGAACTGGAGAATGGAGCGCACAGGGACCGTCGGGTTTGAGGTGGGTTCAATCTAGGGAGCGCCCACCCCAGCGGCGAGCGCGGTGGCGATCCGGTCGCGCTGGCGATCGGTACCGCCAACGACGATGGCGAGCAGATTGCCATTCTCAATCAAGTCGTGCGAAGCACCCCAGGGCGACGCCTGCCCGGCCGGTGCGAGCGTGACCCGATCCAGCAGCGCCAGCCTGGCCAGTCGCGCCGTTGAATCGGCGAAAATGTACGCGTCGATGCTCGACGCGCCGAGTCGGTATGGGTGCACGGGAACACCCATCCAAGGCTGTGCTCGCACGGAGTCGCGGCGCTGCGGCGCGAGCCCGGCATCCACGAGTCGTTTCACGAGGAGCGCATCGGTCCACACACCGGCGCTCGCCACGTCCGTTGTTGCCGTGGCGCGCGCGGACTCCGTTGCAATTCGTGCGCGCGACTCCTCCGCCTCGCGCGCGCGCCTGGCTTCGGGGTCAACGCACGAGAGCGTGCCGACGCCCGCGACCATGCCGGCGGCGAGCAGCCCGAACATATTTCGTGTCATGAGTCGCATCGGTTCACGGGATGATGCTGCCCCAACGACACCCACGCCAGTTCGCATTGACAAATGGCTCTGGGCCGCCCGGTTCTTCAAGACGCGGTCGCAGGCGGCCGACGCGGTCGCAGGCGGAAAGGTCGAGGTGGGCGGCGAGCGGGTTAAGCCTGCGCGGATGGTTCGCGTTGGTGAGGAAGTTCGCGTTCGGCTTGGGCCGTACGTACACATCGTTCACGTGCGCGCCATGGGCGAGAAACGCGGCCCGGCATCGGTGGCGGCTACGCTGTACGAAGAAACCGCCGACTCGCGCGCGGCGCGGGAGAAGCACGCGTGGCAACTCAAGCACGCGGCACCGGTGATGGACGCGGGCGAAGGCCGGCCGACCAAGAAGGACCGGCGTGCGCTCGACAAACAGCGCGGCAGGTAGCGCGCGTCGGTTCAGCCAGCGAGCCGTGCGGCCTGCTTCAGTGTGTCGTCATCAATCCGGTGACCACCCTTGAACGCGAGCGCGCGGAACGGAATACCAGCGGCCCGCAGCACTGCGTGCTGTGCGTCGAGCACCTTCGGCGTGATGTAGATGTCCGTCGTCCCGCACACGTACGTAAAGGCTGGCTGCCCCTGCTTTTCGTACAGCGCAGCGTAGTCGATTTCGGGTGGCATCGACGACGCCCAGACAATTACGTGCGCCGCCTTGACGTGTCCGCTGGCTGCCCACCGGATTGCAGTTGATCCACCTTGCGAGAAGCCGAGTATCGTGACCGGCGGGGACGTGCCGCCGAAACGATCGAGGATCGTGGCGTGCACGGTGTCGAGATAGGCGACGTAATCGCTGATCTCGTGTTCACGCTCATCGCGCGTCATCCAGATGGCCGCGACCGGCGCGTCGCGCGAGGTGATAGGTCCGTCGTAAAAACGCGAGAGTGCTTCCGGCGCGATAACGAGGCGGTCGTCGGCCTCAGCAGCGCGACAATCTCCGAGAAAAGCCACCGCACGCATCGCCTGTCCGTGGAGCACATACCACAACTCGCGCACAGCAGGCCCCGGCTCGGGGCCCATTGAGGCGACGAGCGCGGTACGCCGAACCTCAATGGATTCGGTTCGGATTGAAGTCATTTCAGTGGTGAAGTAGTTACCGGACTTTCATGATGAGGCCATTGTGGGCCTTGATCACGCCCGCGCGAAGCACTTCGAATCCGTTTTCGTGCGAGTAGAGACCGAGCTGGCGAATGTCCATCAGTTCCCGGTATCCATAGTTGAGCAGGTCGCTCATCACGTAGTACCAGGCGCGGCTCTTGATCTGGTCGCGCGGCGTCGTGACGATCACGTACCCGCCCGGCTTCACGAATCGGCGATGGAACTCGTACACCAGCGGCTTGTGTTCGTCCGGGAAATGTTCGACGAGGCCGATCGAGACCACGATGTCGAACTCGCGGCCGTACTTGAGGTTTCGGATGTCCTCGACTTCAAAGTCGATGTTCATCTCCTCGCGGTACCAGACGCGTTTGTGGCTGGTGGCCGGGTCCACGCCAAGGAACGGATAGGCTTCGGGGAACTTGCCGAACCTGTCCGTCTTGCAGAATTCGTCGTAGTCCACGAGCACCGTGTGCCCACCAGGATACATCGCGGCTAGCTGCATGGCCTCGTAGCCGTCCGCGGCGCCAAGAAACAGAATGCGCGGCTTCTTGACGTCGAGCCCGGAAAAGAGAGCGCGCTTGCCGCGGGGGTCCCAGACGGCGTCTTCGACGCGATGAATCCTGTTCCAGATGAGGAGGTGAAACATCTCCTCAATGGCTTCCTGCGCGCCGTGCACGTCCATGCCCGCAATCGCCACCTTGAGCTCGGTGCGCGCGTTGGCAGCCGCGTCGGGGACGTTCGTGGTGAAGTACTTGTGGAAGTTGGCGTTGAACGTCTTCCACCCTTCCACGATCGGCAGAGGCTCGCCGTGCGTGCGTTCGTACTCCTTCTTGCCGGTAGCCCACTTCTCGACTCGATACGGCCTGCCGACGTTGCGCCAAGAGAGTTTGGTCCAGTCCTTCGTGGAATGATCCACGAACATGTCCGGCGCCTGATCGCGCACGTCGACGACATACTGCGGTCCGACGCTGAAGTCGCCGATGCTGTGGCGGCGGGCGGAGGCTGGTGCGGCTGCGGTGGCCATACGGGAGCTTAAGCCGAGTCTGGACCGCGGAATAGGAGCAGGCCACAGCGCGACGCCCGAAACACCACCCGAAAGTCACCTTCGGCAACCCCTGCCGGTGGCAAGAAACGGGTGATGGCGGCTATTATTCGCCGTCCTCCACGGAGCATCCGTTTGTCGTCAGACCGCGTCAATCCATCATCTCAAGGCTGGGGCGTCGCCGCCCTGATCATCGCGCTCGCGATCATCGCGAACGTGACCGCCTATTCGATCCACAAGGCGACGTATCTCAAGCCGGACGCCCCGAAGGCCGCCGCAACGCACTAGCAGTAGCTGGCAGCAGCTGGCGGTACTGATGAATGCAAAGCGGGGAGCGCAGCCAAGCGCCCCCCGTTTCTAGTTTCCGACTTCCTACCTGTTTAGTTCTTATGCCTGAACGTGATCCGGCCCCGGCTCAAGTCGTACGGCGAGACTTCGACCGACACTCGATCGCCCTGCAGCACGCGGATGCGGAACCGTCGCATCTTGCCGGCCATCGTCGCCAGGACGTCGTGGCCGTTTGAGAGTTGCACCCTGAAGGTGGCGCTGGGGAGCACTTCGCTGACGGTGCCTTCGAGTTCGATCGCTTCTTCTTTCGCCATGGATACCGGGTTGTCGGGTGGTTGTGGGTGGCCAAATCAGCGCAGCGCACGGGCCATGCTGTTAATTGTAGTGTCTCAGGGGGCCCCGAACCAGCACCTGCCCCCACCGCCGTGCCCGTCCTCACTCATCGAATACCCCGCGAGGGACCCGTGTCGCCACTCACGCCCGCTTCCCGCCTGCTGATCGGCCTCGCCGTCCTGGCCGCCCCGCTCACGTCACCGGCGCAGCCCACCACCCGGCCGCTGATCCCGGAATCGGATCTGTCCGCGGTAATGGAGAAGGTCATCGCGTGGCGCCGCGACATCCACCAACACCCGGAACTCGGCAACAGCGAGATTCGCACGGCCAAGCTCGTCGCCGACCACCTGCGCTCGCTCGGCATGGAAGTGCGCGAACGCGTCGGCAAGACCGGCGTGGTCGGCGTGCTCAAGGGAGGCAAGCCGGGCCCGGTAGTCGCGCTCCGGGCCGACATGGACGCGCTCCCTGTCACCGAGGAAGTGGATCTTCTCTTCAAGTCGACGGTGAAGGCGACGTTCAACGGCCAGACGGTCGGCGTGATGCACGCCTGCGGGCATGACACGCACGTCGCAATGCTGCTCGGCGCGGCCGACGTTCTCGCAAAGAACAAGGCAAACCTGCCCGGCACCGTGGTGTTCATCTTCCAGCCGGCCGAGGAAGGGCCGCCGGCCGGCGAAACCGGCGGCGCGTCGCTGATGGTCGCCGAGGGAGCCATCAGCGACCCGAAGCCCGATGCGATCTTCGGGCTGCATGTCTGGCCCGACGAAGCCGGCAAGATCACCTACCGCCCAAAGGGCGCGATGTCGGCGAGTGACCAGCTCGACATCGTCGTCAGGGGCAGGCAGACGCATGGCGCGCAGGCATGGCGCGGAGTGGACCCGATCGTCGTGTCGTCGCAGATCATCGGCGCGCTGCAGACCATCACGGCGCGCCAGACCGACATCACAGTCGCCCCGGCCGTGGTGACGATCGGGATGATCAGCGGAGGCATTCGGCGGAACATCATCCCCGACAGCGTGATCATGCAGGGCACGATCCGCACGTTCGATGAAGAGATGCGGAAGGACGTGCTGATGCGCGTGAAGCGCACGGCCGAACGCATCGCCGAGGCCTCCGGAGCGAACGCCACGGTGACGTTCTCCAACGGCACGGACGTCGTGTACAACGACCCCGACCTGACGGATCGCATGGCGCCGACACTTGCCCGCGCGGCGAACGGCAAGATCAACGCAAGCGGCCTCTGGATGCCGTCGGAGGACTTCCCGGCGTTCACCAAGGACGCCCCGGGCCTCTACATCTTCCTCGGCGTGAACGCGGCCGGCGTCACCGCCGAGGACGCCGCGCCGAATCACTCGCCGAAGTTCTTCGTGAATGAGGACGCACTGCCCGTGGGCGTGAAGGCGTACGTCGCGCTGGCCACCGACTACCTGGCGCAACGGGCGGGGGCCGGCCGGACGCCGTGAACCACGCGTGAACCCGCTGGAGGTTGTCGCGGTCGTCTTCGGACTGGTGAGCGTCTGGCTCGCGTCGCGCCAGCACATCGCGAGCTGGCCGACGGCCATCGTCAACGTCGCGATCTTCTTCGTGCTGTTCTGGGAAGCCCGTCTGTACGCGGATTCGGTGCTGCAATTGTTCTATCTCACGCTGTCGGCGTATGGCTGGTGGGCGTGGCTGCACGGCGGACCGAGAAAGGCCCGACTTCGTGTGTCGAGAGCGGGGCGGCGCGTATGGGCAGTTGGCGCGCCGATGGCGCTCGTCGGCGGACTCACCCTCGGCACTGTGCTCGCGCGCTACACAGATTCACCCGTCCCATACATAGACGCGATGCTCACGTCCACAAGCCTGTTCGCGCAGTGGATGATGACGCGGAAGATGCTCGAGAACTGGATCGTGTGGATCATCGCCGACATCGTGTACGTGCCGATGTTCATTTCGCGCGGGTTGCCGTTCACGTCGGTCCAGTACGCGGTGTTCCTCGTGCTGGCAGTGATGGGCTTCGTGGGCTGGCGAAAGTCGTGGAACGCGGATCGCGCCGCCGCGCAGTCTGACGCCGCATCAGGCGCGATGGCCGTGGCGGGCGCACGATGACGAACGCAGGGGCGCTCACGATTCGCATCGTCGTCACAGGCCCGGAATGCACGGGCAAGACCACGCTGGCCGGGCTGCTCGCCGAACGATTCGGCGCGCAGTGGATCCCCGAGGCAGCGCGTGCCTACGCGGCCGCGCGGCCGGGTCGCAACCTTGCCGTGGACGACGTAGAGCCGATCGCGCGGCTGCACATGGCCAACGAGGGCGCTGTGCTCAGCGGAGTATCGGCGGCACGGCTGCTGTTCCTGGATACGGATCTCCTGAGCACCGTCGCGTATTCACGCCATTACTACGGCGCGTCGAGCGAGTGGCTCGAGGGCGAAGCTCGTTCCCGGATCGGCGCGCTCTACCTGCTTTGCGAACCCGACCTGCCGTGGACGGCGGACGGGATTCGCGACCGGCCATCGAATCACCGGCGGATGTTCGCACACTTCGAACATGTGCTCGGTGAGTTCGGCGCGAGCGTGCGGATCATCGGCGGCGAGGGCGATGCTCGCACCGCCGCCGCCGAACGCGCTGTTGCCGGCGTGCTCGCTGGCCGCGCGATGACGACGCACGTTGCGCTCGGCCTGGACACGCGATGACGACGCAGATCGCGCTCCCCGATCCGGCCTCGACGCTCGAGCTTGCCGCAGCGGGGCTGCAGGCGCTCATCACGATTGGCCTCGCCGCACTCTGCTTTGGCGTCTGGCGGCGCGGACGCGAGCCGCACTTTGGATGGTGGACGGTCGCATTCGGCATCTACGCGGTGCGCATCGGCGTGATCATGGCGTTCCTGCAGACGCTCAACCTCAACTGGCTCTTCTGGCACCAGGTGATCACCGGGTGGACGGCGCTCACGCTGCTCTGGGCCGCGGTCGTCTTTTCACATCGTGCGAAGTGGCAGGTCTGGTACTGGGTGCTGCTGGCCTTCCCCCCGCTCTGGGGCTACATCGCGGTCAACAAGCTCGACAACTTCGCGCTCGCCGCCACGCCGGCCGTGCTCTTCATCTCAGGTGCGACTATCTGGACCGGCGTCGTCCTCCTCAAGTACCGCAAGCCCGCCACGCGCGCCGCGAGCACGCTGCTCGGCTGGTCGTTCGTGATATGGGGGCTGCACCACCTCGACTATCCGCTGTTGCGGGCACAGGGTGCGTGGCTGCCGTGGGGATATTATCTCGATATCCTGTTCGTCCTCGCCGTCGGATCCGGAATCCTTCTGCTCGTGAACGCCGAACTCGCGAGCCGCCTGCAGGCTCGATCGCTCGAACTCGAGCGCCTCTCGAGGCGCATGGTCGGGCAGCACGAGGAAGAACGGCGGAGATTGTCGATGGCATTGCACGACGAAACTGCACAGCTCTTTGCTGCGGTCAAGCTTCAACTCGGAGTGGTTCGCGAACAGGTCGCGGCGCCGCAGGCCGAGCGGCTCGATCGGGCACTTGAGCTCTTTGACGCCGGAATCCGTGTCGTGCGGCACGTGACCCACGACCTTCGACCTGCGCTGCTCGATGACCTCGGCCTCCTCCCTGCCCTGCGGTCACTGGTCGGCGAGTTTGCTGAGCAGCACGGAATGAACGTCACTTTCGTTGCACCGAACACACTCCCAGTGATGAGTTCCGACGCAGACCTCGCCGTGTATCGCGTCGTTCAGGAAGCATTGGCGAACGTCAGCCGGCACGCGGCCGGCGCCGCCGCGGAAGTGAAAGTGTGGGCAACGGACGCCGAACTCCGGCTCACCGTTCAGGATCACGGACCTGGCCTCGGCGGGGACGACACGATCGCGCGAGCCGAAGCCGCAGGCCATCTCGGAATTGCCGGGATGCGTGAACGAATTGGTGCCCTGGGCGGAGAGGTCCTGGTGGATTCGGCCGACGGCCGGGGCGTCATGATCACGGCGCGGATCCCGATCAGAGAGGAAACGGTGTCATGACGCCCATTCGCATCATGGTCGTCGACGACCACAGCGTGGTTCGCGAGAGCATTCGCCACGTACTCGGCGATGCGACCGCGTTCACCTTCGTCGGTGAAGCTGCGAGTGCCACGGAGGCAATCGCGAGCGTGGCCGCGGCCGCGCCCGACGTGATCATCCTCGACATCTCGATGCCTGGCGGTTCGGGCCTCCCGGCCGTGGCGGAACTGCTCGAGCGCTCGCCGGGCACGCGGGTGTTGATGCTGTCGGTGCACGACGATGCCGAATACGTGATCGAGAGCGTGCGCGCCGGGGCGCACGGTTACCTGCGCAAGGACTCGAGCCCGGCCGAGATGAGAGCTGCAATCGCGGCCGTGCACGCCGGTAGCGGGTATTACTCGCCCAAGCTCGCCGGCGTGCTCGCCGATGCGTTGCGCGGGCGGGCTGCTGCGCCAGAACCGGAACCGGCGCCGGCGCCGCGTGCAGCAGAACTGCTCACGGCGCGCGAGCTCGAGATTCTGGCGCATATCGCGGATGGGGCAACCAATCGCGAGATCGGAACACGCCTCGGCATCAGCACGCGCACCGTGGAGGCGCACCGCGACTCGCTGATGCGAAAACTCGGCGTACGTACGGTCGCAGGACTCACTCGGCTGGCGATCGAGCAGGGAATCCGGCCACCGGAGCGCTGAGGGCAGGAGCGTAACCAGAATGCGTAGTTATACGGATTCCGCTTGTGGGGTTATCCGCCGCGGGCGTCGGTAAAGTTCCGAATGGTCAGGATTTGGATGACGGGGTATCGTCCCATCGTCCTCCAAACAGGATCACAAATTGTCACTCCAATCAGCATTCTCACGCGCCATCCTGGCGCTCACGGTGGTATCGACAGCAGCCGCGGCGCAGCAAGGGCCGCCCTCGACATCGAACGATTCAAGTGGCAGCGCGCTCGTGCGAGCGACTGCCCTCAAGACCGTGACCGTGACGGCGACGCGGACGGCAAGGGACGTTCGCGACGTTGCGGCTCCCGTGCTCGTGATCGACTCGCTCGCGATCCGGTCGCAAGTCTCGACTGGAACTACCGACCTCCTCCGCACGCAACCAGGCGTGGATGTGGTTGGCACCGGCGTCAATCAGGCGCGCCCGATGATTCGCGGCCAGCGAGGTCAGCGCATCCTCCTTCTTGAGGATGGCATGCGCCTCAACAACTCTCGCCGACAACAGGATTTTGGCGAGATACCGGCGCTCGTTGACGCCGACCAGCTGACACGAATCGAAATCGTGCGCGGCCCCGCCTCGGTTCTGTATGGAACGGACGCCATCGGTGGCGTCATCAATCTCATCACGAGATCACCGCGCATGGACGGCCCGGAAAAACTGTCCGGCCGGATGGGTTACCAGTACGGCGGCGCCGGGGGCGTCAGCAAGACGACGGCTAATTTTGGCGGCAGGTCCGGCAAGTGGGCCTTCGATCTCGGAGGCTCGGCGCGCGTCGCGGGGGACTACGACGCGCCCGCCGGATCCTATGGCGACGTGACGCTAGCGAACACGACGCCACTGCAGAACAGCGGCGTACGGGACCAGAACGTCGCGGGTACGCTCGCCTGGCGTCCGCGCAGCGCGTTCGATGTGTTTGCCAAGTTCGAACAGTACACGGCGGCCAACGCAGGGTTCGGATATGTCCCGCCGACACTGATCGGGGCCGACCCCACGCAGATCGAGATCCTCTACCCGAAGCAGAACTTTGGCAAGTTCAGTGCCGGACTGCACGCGGGCGCGCTCGGAATGGCAGTAGCAGACCGGTTCGACTTTACGGCGTATCGACAGCGAAACAGGCGCGATCTGGCGCAGCACATCTTCGCGTTCTTTGGCCCAGGTACGCCCCCGGGCGCCGGGATAGACATTGAGACGGCGAACTTCACCGACATCACGTCTTCCGGGTTCCGCGCCGAGGCGTCGAAGGTGCTGAATCGCACGATCGTGACGTACGGGGCTGACCTTTTCAACGACAACTCGGTCAACACAGATTCCAGCAAGACAACGGTCGTCGGCTTCGGCCCACCCACGCCGCGGTACGGCAGTACGCCGACGGTGCCCAACGCGTCACTCACGAGCTACGGCGCGTTTGCCCAGGCCGACATGCGATTGCACGAGCGATTTTCGCTGATCGTGGGCGGGCGGAGTCAGTTCGTCGAAAGTTCGCCGAAGGCAACAGCCGGCCGAACCGACGCGATCGCCAGTCACTCGAACGGAACGGGCGTCTACGCGGTGAACGCGGTCTGGCGGTTCGACGACCGAACATCGCTCGTTGCGACGGCCGGCCGTGGATTCCGCTCACCGAACCTCGTCGAGCGGTACTTCGACGGTCCGACGCCCGAAGGTTCCGCGTTCCAGAAAGCCGCGCCGGAACTACTCGCCGAGACGAGCTTCAACGTGGACGGTGGCGTGAAATACCGGAACGGCCGGGTGACCGGCGAAGCGTCGCTCTTCCAGAACGACATTCGCGACGCGATCATCGCCGCGCCAACCGGTGATAAGCAAGGCACGCTTCCCATTTACCAGAATGTGAACGTCGGCAGGCTGCGTTCGAAAGGCGTCGAGATCACGGCCACTGCGATGCTCGACTACGGTTTCACCGCGAGCACGAACTACTCGACAGTAAAATCGTCGAACCTGGCGCAGGCCAATGTCCCGGTCGGCGACACATATGCGAGCAAGCTGAACGTGAAGCTCGGCTGGGTAGAAAATTCCGGCCGATTCTGGGCTGAGTACGCCGTTCGTCGTAACGGCGAGCAGAAGGACATCGTGGCCACGGCCAGCCCGGTCGGTACGGTGCTGCCGGCGTTCACGCTGCAGTCGGCACGCGTCGGAATGCGCGGATGGAGCTTCGGCAGCCTCCGGCAGGACGTCACGGTCGGCGTCAACAACATCGGCAACGTGCTGTACACCGAAACCGCAAATGCGTCGTTCTTCCGGCCCGAGCCTGGGAGGCACTTCGCCATCGCGCTGTCGACGGCGTTCTAATGCGTTCGGCGGTCCACTTCATTCCTATCGCGACGACGATCCTCGCGCTCGTGTTTTCCGTCGAGCTCTTTCGGCGGTGGCGCAAGCGCGGAGGGCGTCACCATCTCTGGTTCGCTATTGGCGCGCTTACGTATGCCGCAGGAACGATTACCGAATCTGCAACGACGCTCTTCGGATGGAACGAGGCGGTGTTCCGCGCATGGTACATCTCGGGTGCACTGATGGGCGGTGCACCGCTGGCGCAGGGTTCGGTGTACCTCCACCTCAAGCGCCGGACCGCGGACCGACTGACGGTGGCGTTGATCGTGGCGATCGTGACCGCGAGCGTGTTCGTACTCGCGAGTCCTGTCAGATCGGAACTGGTCGAGCAGTACCGGCTGACCGGGAGCGTGTTTGAATGGTCGTGGGTGCGTGCATTCAGCCCCTTCATCAATACCTACGCGTTTGTCTTCCTCGTCGGTGGCGCGCTGATCTCCGCGCGCCACTTCGCGAAATCGCTGACGACGCGCGACAAGTTCGTCGGAAACGTGATGATCGCGATTGGCGCGCTGCTCCCAGGCATCGGCGGAACATTTACGCGCTTCGGCTACACGGAAGTGCTGTACGTGACCGAGTTCGTGGGGCTCGCGCTGATCTTTGCCGGGTACCGGCTGGTGATCGCCACGCCTGTCGCTATCGAGCCCTTGGAGGTGCCGCGTCGAGTCGCCGCATAAAATCGGCTACGGTCGTGGCGCTGCGGAAGAAGAATCCCGGCTCTATGCGGTTCGGAAAATCCGTCGGCTTGTGGTAGTCCGGGTGATCTTCGACGCCGAAATAGATCCACGGAATCTTCTTCTCATGGAACGATCCATGGTCCGACTGGGTCGTCCAGTCCTCGTGCCCTCCGCCGGAGTCGTGACCGGCCTTGAGCGTCACGCCTGAGACCTTGATCGTCGCGTCGAGAAGCGGCTTGAACTGCGGATTCGGCGTCGTGCCAGCGGCATAGAGTTCGCCCTTCTCATTCCGGCCCACCATGTCGAGGTTCACGTTCGCGATGATGCTCGCGAGCGGAACAGGCGGGTCGGCGACGAATGCACGGGAGCCGAGCAGTCCCGTTTCTTCACCGTCCCAAAGCGCGATGATCACGGAATGAGCCGGGGGATGCGCCTTGAGCCACGCAGCGATTGCGAGCACCGCGGACGTGCCCGACGCGTTGTCGTCTGCGCCCGGAAAGACCTGCTCGTTCCGGACACCAACGTGATCGTAGTGCGCCGAAAGAACGATGTACCGATCGGGCGTGCGCGTTCCCTTGACGAGCGCGACGAGGTTCGTGCCTGCGACTGTCATTCCACCACGGCCCTGCGTGGTGAACGGCATGGTGAAATCGTCTCCCTGCATCGGCGCGTTTCCGATGGCCTTGAGGCGGGCGAGCAGGTACGTGCGCGCGCGCTCACCACCCGGCGTACCGATGCGGCGACCCTCCATCGAGTCGGCCGCCAGTGCAAAGAGATCGCGGACGAGCTGAGCGGAGTCGAGTTGCGGAATCTGAGCGAGGGCCTGCCTGGGACCCGAGGCTATTGTGGCTGCAGCGAGCAGCAATGCGAAGAGCAAGGCGAACAAACGGGAGGTCGGCATTCCGGAAGATATCCCGTCTGGGCGTGGAACGAGGCGGCTCCGCGAGCTAGAATGACGAATCCCCAACAAACCGAAATACCGATGTCGATCACCTACGGCAGAGCGGGCTGAGCATATGGCGATCGCGAACGCGGGCGAGCAGTAGGATGGCTGGTTCCGGCCGTCGCCGGCCGCGACGAGGAGGCCCGGGCAGGGGCGCGACCGCGGAAACGTCGCAGCCCACCGGGCGTGCGGCCTACCAAGACACCCGTGCCTGGCTCCTCCGGACGCACGGTCACGTCTGCGCCTACTGCGGCCTCGATTTTCCAGCTCGGTCGCTTACGCTCGACCATGTGACGCCGCGACGCGGTCAGTCGGCGTACGATCGGCGCGACAACCTCGTTCTTGCGTGCACGCGTTGCAACACTGCCAAGTCCGACAAGTCGTTCCTGGCGTGGGTGCTCGGTGCGCGCACGCGAGCTACGCACCTCTACCGGTACGGCCAGCACCTGAGCGAGGGAATCCTCGAGGTACTCCGCCCAATGGTCGACGAGGACGTGGTCATACCGTCCAAGCCGAAGCCGAAACCGAAGAAGCGGCCGCCGAAGCAGAAATTTGCGCCCCACCCGGACGACGGAACGTCGCCGTACCTCGACTAGGCAGGCCGCTGGCGCCGCCAGCGGTGCGCGGCCGCCGGCGTCAGGGGCGCGCTACGACGATAAGGGCGTTTCCGACCGCCCGTTCGCCGGTAGCGTCTGACGGCTTGTTCACGACGCTGCCCTTCACGACAAGCGCCGTTGATCCGCCCCCGTCAAAGTTGAGCGCGTTCCACGAGCGGTACTCGCCCATGAATAGAGCGAGCTCGCGCAGCGTCATCCCAACACTAGTCTCCGAGCGCCCATCTACGGTGACGAGGTAGACCGTCGAACTGTCGCGGCTGAACCCGATCGCGCTCCGGGGATGCCGCGCTTCGGCGTTGCTCGAAAGCGTCCCCTCATCCCAGGGGGCACGCACGGCGGCCAGCTGGCCGGCGGAGAGAATGCGCGGCCATCCGCCTATCAGGAGTCGCGGAAACAAGCGCGGAGCTGGCCGGAGAAGATCAGCCTGCAGGGACGCCGCGCTCAGCACGATGGCAATCGAGTCGCCGGGCTTGAACGCTGCTAGCGTCTTCGACCGCGGACCGTAGGCGGCCAATACCGCCCCACCCGAGGGGATCACATTGCCGCCGACCTTCGTCGGTGGTCCCGCGATCACGTACACGGTCGAGTCATTCCGCCGGCTGACCACACGCAACGGCACCTCGGCCATCACGCGCACCGTGTCCTGTGGTGTCGTACCGATGCGCCCGGTGTAGAGGACCGTCGCCTCGAGCGTCTTCGATTCAAGGTGGTTCAGCGCCGTCAGAGGGAAGGTCGTTCGAGCGTTGATATACACAGCTCCATCGAACACGTAGCGGTCCATCCGCGGCTTCCCGTCGGCGCCGATCGCAAACTGGGCGTGCGGGTTGTCGAACGTATCGTAGGGTGAGTCAGTGACGCGCACGCCCTTCCACCATTCGCCGTCAATCACCTGGTTGTTCTCGTTCTCGCCCGTGTTCACGTCGAAGAAATCGGCGTTGATCGCGGCGAGCACACGCGCGGCGCCTTCGGGCTGCCGTGCGACCATCTCTGACACCTTTTCGCGTGCCACCAGTGAATCCTTGGCGCGCACGTGGCGCAGTTCACAGCCGCAGGCGGCCAGGTCAATCGAAACAAGATCGACGACCCACGGCCCGAAGTCTTTGCTAGTCATGTGGCGCCACTGAACGCCTGGCGCGACATCAGTCACGGTTTCGACGAAGCGTGTCGGCAGGAACTCCACGCGCGATCGCTGAGCCGAAGCGGCAACCGGCAGCGCCGCGATCACCAGCCACCATCGCGTCACGGGTAGAGCCAGTACGGCCTCGTCATTGCCGCGAAACGAGCAGCATCCGCGTCCCACTTCGTGAGCAATGCGTCAACCGTGCCGCCGTCCACCGCCGCCTTCAGCTCGTCGGTTCCCGCAAGCCGGTCGATCGAACCGCGCCACTCGAACTCCGCAGGGTGCCGCGCGTGAATCACCTGCAACATCTTCACGCCCACGCGCACAGGCTCCACGCGATCGCGGTCGGTCACCACGACTCGTACGAACGGAATCGGCGACCCGCTCGCGATCTTCGCTCCGGGCGCGATCGTACGCTCAGCGGCCTCGAACCGAACTCCTGCGAGCCTCAACGCGTTTAGATCGGCGACCACTGCTCCGATGTCGGTAAGCCAGGGCGCGCCAATGAGCTCAAACGGCGCATCCGTGCCGCGTCCTTCGCTCAGGTTCGTTCCCTCGAAAAAAACTGTGCCCGGATAGAGCAACGCAGCGTTGAGCGAGCGGATGTTCGGCGATGGGTTTCTCCACGCGAGCCCGGTTTCGTCATACCACATCGACCGCAGGTACCCGGACATCGGCACGACGCGCACGTTGCCTTCGATCAGCTTCTCACCGACGAGAAACCGAATCAGCTCGCCGGGTGTGAGTCCGTAGCGCAGGGCGACGGGGAACTGCCCTACGAACGACGAAAACTTTTGGTCGAGAATGTTGCCACCCACGCGATCGGCGCGGATGGGGTCGGGCCGGTCGAGCACGATGAATCCGACGTGCGCACGGGTGGCAGCAGCGGACAGCGCCATCGTCCACTCATACGTATAGACTCGCGCTCCGACGTCCTGAATGTCGTACAACAGCACATCCACGTTCTCGAGCATCGCTTGTGTGGGCACCCTCGTGTCGCCGTAAAGTGAGAAAATGGGCACGCCGGTCGCCTCGTCCACTGTAGACGAAACTCTCTCCCCGGCTTCGGCGGTTCCGCGGAGCCCGTGCTCCGGTCCGAAGAGCGCAGTCAACCGAACGTTCGGTGCTCTGAAGAGCAGATCAATGCTGCTCGTGCCATCGCGCGCGCGCCCGGAGTGGTTGGTGATCAGCCCGACCCGTTTGCCCCCTATGAGATGCAGCGAGTCGCGCACGAGGACTTCGATGCCGGGAACTACCTGCCCTGACTGCGCTCCAACTGGAGTGACGGCCAGCGAAAGCGAGAGCGAAAGCGCTGGCGCGAGGAGCGTAACAGTGGCGGCGACTGGGATTCGCATCCCGAGAGATTATCCGCACGGCCGCTGGGGCGCCACTCCGGATTCCGCGACCGGGCCGAGCGTCACCGGCGGCGCGCACCTGCCGCGCGGACAGTATTATGGTAGTCCAGCCCAGAGGACACGATGAGCGCTGCGCGACCCCACGGCCTGAAGCTCGCCACCGACGATCCGAGACCGGCGCCAAATGTGCCGCGTGCGGTGCCCGGCGACACGTTCGCCCGAAATCCGGGGATGCCGCTCGATCTGGATCTCGTGCTTTCCGTGCGCGTCAACCGTAGCGCCGTCGAGCGACGTGCGGCCACGATTCCAACGCGCCGAACCGTCAAGAAACAGTGGCAGGCCGCGTGGCTGTTGCGCGCGATCACCTTGATCGACCTGACGACGCTGTCGGGCGACGACACTCCGGGAAACGTGCGCCGGCTGTGCGCCAAGGCGATGCGCCCCCTGCGCGACGAACTGGAGCGCCAGCTCGGAGCGGAGAAGCTCGGCGTGACCTGCGGCGCGGCCTGCGTCTATCACGCGCTCGTTCCCACGGCCGTCGAGGCGCTGGCCGGCAGCGGCATTCCTGTCGCGGCGGTGAGCACCGGATTTCCGGCGGGGCTCTCACCGCTGCCGACGCGCATCGCCGAGGTGCGTGAGAGCGTCGCCGCGGGCGCACGGGAGATCGACATCGTCATCACGCGTGGCCACGTGCTCACCGGCGCGTGGGACGCACTGTACGACGAGGTACGCACGTTTCGCGACGCGTGTGGTGACGCACACATGAAGGCGATCCTCGGCACGGGCGACCTGGCAACGCTTACCAACGTTGGGCGGGCGTCCATGGTCGCGATGATGGCCGGTGCGGATTTCATCAAGACAAGCACGGGGAAGGAAGGCGTAAACGCCACGCTCCCGATTTCGCTCGTCATGGTCAGAATGATTCGAGAATATTTTGAACAGACGGGTCACCCAGTCGGCTACAAGCCGGCCGGCGGTATCCGTTCGGCTAAGAACGCCCTTGAGTATCTCTACCTGATGAAGGAAGAACTCGGCGAACGCTGGATGCGCCCCGACCTGTTCCGCTTTGGCGCCTCCGGCCTACTGACCGACATCGAGCGCCAGCTCGACCACTTTGCGAACGGTCGATATGCAGCGGCGTATCGGCAGCCGATGGTGTGATCAGACGACAGACGACAAAACCGCGGAGCAACATGAGCACCACGATTCCGGACATCTTCGAAACGATGGAATACGGACCGGCACCCGAAAGTGACAAGCCGGCGCGTGAATGGCTGTCCCGTCACAAGGCGTCGTTCGGGCATGCGATTGACGGCGCGTTCACCAAGCCAAAGAGCCGCCAACAGTTCGACGTGATCGACCCCGCGTCGGGGGCGACCTTGGCCCGGGTGGCACAGGGTTCGGAAGCCGATGTGGACGCGGCCGTTCGTGCGGCGCACAAAGCGCTCGCCGGCTGGCAGGCACTCGGCTCTCATGGCCGCGCCAGGCACCTGTACGCCCTGGCGCGCGCGGTCCAGCGCAATTCGCGACTCCTGGCGGTGCTCGAATCGATGGACAACGGCAAGAGCATTCGCGAGACCCGCGATCTCGACATCCCACTCGTGGCGCGCCATCTGTATCACCACGCCGGTTGGGCGCAGCTGCTCGACTCCGAGTTCGCCGGACATACGGGCGTCGGCGTCGTCGGCCAGATCATCCCGTGGAACTTCCCATTGCTGATGTTGGCGTGGAAGATCGCGCCGGCGCTGGCTGCCGGATGTACCGTCGTCCTCAAGCCGGCCGAGTTCACGCCGCTGTCGGCGCTCGCGTTTGCCGAACTCGCAATGGAGGCCGGCCTTCCCAAGGGCGTTCTCAACATCATCACGGGCGATGGAGCCACAGGCGCCGCCCTGGTCGCTCACACCGACGTCGACAAGCTCGCGTTTACCGGCAGCACCGAAGTGGGACGCATGATTCGGAAGGCGACGGCGGGAAGCGGGAAGAAGCTTTCCCTGGAGCTCGGCGGCAAAAGTCCGTTCATCGTGTTTGACGACGCAGACCTCGATTCCGTGGTTGAGGGCGTGGTGGACGCCATCTGGTTCAACCAGGGGCAAGTCTGCTGTGCTGGATCGCGGCTGCTCGTGCAGGAAAGCATCGCCGAACGGCTCTTTGAGAAACTGCGCGCCCGAATGGAGCGACTGCGGGTCGGGTCTCCACTCGACAAAGCGGTGGACATGGGGGCTATCGTGGCGCCCGTGCAGCTCGAGCGTATCCGTTCGCTCGTTGAGCAGGGGGAAAAGGACGGCGCCGCAATGTGGCAGCCAAGCTGGGCCGTTCCGAAGGAAGGGTGCTTCTACCCACCCACGTTGTTCACGAACGTCGCGCCGGCATCCATGATCGCCCAGGTCGAGATCTTCGGTCCCGTGTTGGTTTCGATGACGTTCCGAACGCCGGACGAGGCCGTGGCGCTCGCCAACAACACTCCGTTCGGGCTCGCGGCGAGCGTGTGGAGCGACAATATCAACCTCGCGCTCGATATCGCGCCGAAGGTCAAGGCGGGTGTCGTTTGGGTGAATTGCACCAATCTCTTCGACGCGGCGGCCGGATTTGGTGGGTATCGCGAGAGCGGTTACGGACGCGAGGGCGGGCGCGAGGGGATGTGGGAGTACCTGAAGCGAGGAGTGCGAGCGAAGAGTCAGGTGAAAGCGAGGCGTGAGGTGAAGGCGAGGGGTGAGGCGGGCGGGGCGACGGCGGGCTCGATCGATCGCACGGCGAAACTCTACATCGGCGGCAAGCAGGCGCGCCCGGATGGCGGGTATTCCATTCGGATAGCCGGCGCCAACGGGACGGTGCTGGGCGAGGTGGGTGAGGGAAACCGAAAGGACATTCGCAACGCAGTCGAGGCGGCGCGGGGCGCCGCGGGGAGCTGGTCACGCGCGAGTGAGCACACCCGTGCGCAAATCCTCTACTTCATCGCGGAGAATCTCTCCGCTCGGCGCGCGGAATTCGCAGACCGCCTGCGTGCGCTGCATGGCGGCGATGGTGCCGCCGAAGTTGACGCGACCGTTGCGCGCCTGTTCACGTATGCCGCGTGGGCCGACAAATGGGATGGCGCGGTGCACCACACTCCAATTCGCGGTGTGACGCTTGCAATGAACGAACCTGTAGGAGTCGTTGGTGTCGCAGCGCCCGACGACCATCCGTTGCTCGGATTTGTGTCGGTTGTTGCTCCCATAATTGCTGCGGGAAACACGGTCGTGGCGCTCCCGAGCGAACGGATGCCGCTAGCCGTGACCGATTTCTACCAGGTGCTCGAGACGAGCGATGTGCCGCCCGGAGTCGTCAACATCGTGACCGGCCGCAAGAATGATCTGGCGAAGGTGCTGGCCGAACACGACGACGTGGACGGGATCTGGTACTTCGGTGACGGCGCCGGAGTGAAGGCCGCCGAGCTGGCCAGTTGTGGCAACATGAAGCAGACGTGGTGCGAAGCGCAGAGCTCGCACACGCGAAACTGGCTCGACGCCGCCGATGGAGAAGGGCGCGAGTTTCTCCGGCACGCAACCCAGGTCAAGAACATCTGGATTCCGTACGGCGAGTAGCGGGCCGTTCGAAGTGCGGGCAGATCGCCTGAGGATCAGCCCAGCATTGTACGCCCACGACTTCCCAGACGCTCGGCGCTACCGAACCCCGTGCCTCCAGAGGAGCTGGCTGTACGCGCGCTTGTCGCGCGAACACGCCTCGCGTTCGGTGGGCGTCATCTTGCGCCACACCTCACACGCCGGACCAAGCCCGCAGTAGCAATCCTTCACGGCCTGGCGGAGCGCAGCGATCTGTTCATCCCGCGGCAGAGTCGGGTCGATGATGCTACCTCGCGCGCGCGCTATGTCGACCATGTGACCTCCCGGATCGTGGTCGGGTCGTTCCGTCTGCAAGGAAGTTGGGGACGCGTACCGGAACGCGCAGTCAGCGGAATTGCCTAGGGGTTTCGCCCACACGGTCCTGCGGGCCTGATCCAAACCAGCCGGCCGCGCTGCGCCGCGTCGCGTCGCAGCCATCCGGCGGGCCGATCGAGAACGAACAGGGGCCCGGCAACTGCGCCGGGCCCCTGTTGTCTTCTGCAGCCTGCGGTTCCTGCTACTGCACCGCGTTGATCATGTCGAAGATCGGCAGGTACATGGCAACGACCATGCCGCCGACGACGACGCCGAGGAACACGATCATCAACGGCTCGAGCAGTGAAAGCAGGTTGCTGACCGCGGCGTCGACTTCCTCGTCATAGAAGTCGGCGATCTTGGACAACATTTCGTCGAGACCGCCTGTCTGTTCACCAACGGCGATCATTGAGATGACCATCGGCGGAAACACGGCGCTCTTCGCGAGCGGTGCGCTGATCGTATCGCCACCGGCGATGGACGATCGGCTCGCCATGATCGCGTCTTGAATCACCCGGTTGCCGGCAGTCTTGGCGGTGATCTCGAGTCCGTCGAGAATGCTGACGCCCGAACTGATGAGCGTGCCGAGCGTGCGTGTGAACCGGCTCACCGCCGACTTGCGGATGACGTCTCCGAGCACGGGCACCTTCAGCATCAGGCGGTCGATCACGAGCTGGCCATTCTTCGTGGCATAATAGCGCTTGGTAAACTGGAATCCGGCAAATCCGACACCAGCGAAGACATACCAGTACCCTCGCAGGATGTTCGACGCGGCGACAACGATGCGTGTCGGAAGCGGGAGCACGAGGTTCACGCTGGCGAACATCGACTGGAACACCGGGATAACGAAAATCAGCAGCACGCTGATCGCGATGGCGGCCACGCTGAAGATCACGCCTGGATAGATCATCGCGCCTTTCACCTTGCGCACGAGGGCGTCGTTCTTTTCCATGAACGTCGCGAGGCGCATGAGGATCGTGTTGAGAATACCACCGGCCTCACCGGCGGCCACCATGTTCACGTACAGGTCACTGAAGGCCTTGGGGTGCTTCGCCAGCGCGTCGGCCACGGTGTGCCCCGACTCGACGTCGAACACGACCTGTCGTGTAACGGCGGAGAGCGCTTTGTTGTCCGTCTGCTTGGAGAGAATGTCAAGCGCCTGCACGAGCGGGAGCCCGGAGTTGATCATCGTCGAGAACTGCCGCGTGAAAATCACGACGTCGCGCATCGCGATCGGCCCCGCAACCGTCTTTTTCGACTTGGACGACTCCTCTACCTTGACGACGTTCAGTCGCAGCTTGCGCAGCTGCTGAACGACGTCCTCGCGGTTCGTGGCCTCGATCGTGTCGGTCTTGAGCGCGCCTCGTTGGTCGCGCGCTGTGTAGGTAAACGTCGGCATCAGCTACCTCGGAACGCTGAAGGCAGGAACTCTTGATCGGAACGCGTGAAACGACAGCAATGCACAGATAGCACGGGCCGGAGTCGGGCAAGCGGTCATTTGCGGCCCTGCGATCCCTTCGGCCCGGTGCCTGATTCGCGCACGCCGGTGTCTTCGCCGGGCGTCTTGCCGATGAGGCGCAGGAACTCGTTCGGGTCGCCCGAAACGCGCAGGCATTCTTCCTCGTCCACTTCACGATTCATATACAGCGCGTAAAGCGCATCGTTCATGGTCTGCATACCGTACTTCTTGCCGGTCTGCATCGACGAGTAGATCTGGTGAATCTTGTCGTCGCGGATGAGCGCACGAATGGCCGACGTGATGACGAGAATCTCGCACGCCATGGCCCGCCCCTTCCCGGACTTCTTGGGGAGGAGCGTCTGCGTGATGATTCCCTCCAGCACGAACGCCAGCTGCGCCCGCACCTGCGATTGCTGGTGACTCGGGAACACGTCGATAATGCGGTTGATCGCCTCGGCCGCGGAGTTGGTATGCAGCGTCGCGAATGCCAAGTGGCCCGTCTCGGCGATGGTCAGCCCGGCATGGATGGTCTCCAAGTCGCGCATTTCGCCCACGAGCACGATGTCGGGATCCTCGCGCAACGCGTACTTGAGCGCCGACGAGAACGACTTTGTATCCGTACCAACCTCGCGCTGGTTGATGATGCAGCTTTGGTGCTTGTGAATGAATTCAATCGGGTCTTCGACAGTGATGATGTGGCCCTTTCGTTCCCTGTTGATCTTGTCGATCATGGCTGCGAGCGTCGTCGATTTACCCGAACCGGTCGGGCCTGTTACGAGGACGAGCCCGCGAGGCTTCTCGGCCATCTTGATGATCGCCGCCGGCAGGTTCAACTCGGCTGCGGTCTTGATCGTGATCGGAATCTGCCGCATCACCATCGACACGCATCCGCGCTGCTTGAAGCAATTGCCGCGGAACCGCGCCAGGTTCTGGATGCCAAATGAGAAGTCGAGCTCGTCTTCCATCTCAAATCGTTTCTTTTGTTGCTCCGTGAGTACCGAATAGGCCACCTGGAGCGTGTCCTTCGGCGTGAGGACGAAGGTGTTCTTCGACGCAGTGATGTCGCCGTCAATGCGCATCTGGGCACACACGCCAGCCGTAATGTGCAGGTCGGACGCGCCCCGCTCGATCATTTCCTCGAGCAAAGCGCGAAGGTTGACGCCCTGTGGCGCGGCAGCTGCGGGAGCAGTCATGAAATAGAAATCAGAAGAAAGGAAGAAAAAGAAGAAGAAAAACTGGCGAACAGAAAATCAGGCAGTCGTTTCGCGAATCACCTGCTCGAGCGGGACCACGCCCTTCATCACCTTCAACCAACCATCCATGCGAAGCGTGAGCATTCCCTGCTCAACCGCCCCGTCGCGGATCTCGGCCGCGCCGACGTTTTGCAGGATGAGCTTGCGAAGCACCGCGTTCATGAACATCACCTCATAGAGCCCCTGACGGCCTTTCGTGCCGGTCCCACCGCACTGGTCGCATCCGGTGCCTTTGAAGTACGGCAGCTCTCCGATCTTCGTAGCCAACGAGAGGTTTTTCAGGAACGGGGCGGCTTCCTTCGACGCGTTGGCTTTTGCGCCCCGCAGAGCCTCCTCCGTAAAGCGCAGCGACTCGAGCGTCGTGTCTTGTTTGACCTTGGCCGTTTCGAGCTCGAGATCGTCGGGCTGGTACTTCACCTTGCAGTTCGGGCAGACGCGGCGGACGAGGCGTTACGCGAGGACCAGATTGAGCGCCGAGCTGACGTTGAACGGCTCAAGGCCTATGTCCATGAGACGCGTGACCGTCTCCGGCGCCGAGTTTGTATGCAACGTTGAGAGCACCATGTGACCCGTGAGCGCGGCCTTGATCGCGATGCCACCGGTCTCGAGGTCGCGAATCTCGCCCACCATGATGATGTTCGGATCCTGCCGCAGGAACGCCTTCAGCGCCGCGGCAAACGTCATCCCGATTTCGTTGCGCACGAGCACCTGATTGACCCCATGGAGGTTGTACTACACCGGATCTTCCGCCGTCATGATGTTCGTGTCGATCGTGTTGACCTTCGACAGACACGAATACAGCGTCGTAGTCTTGCCCGATCCGGTCGGTCCGGTCACGAGCACCATGCCGTACGGGTTGGTGACGGCTTCCATCAGCTCTTTTTCGGCTCGCGGCTCGATGCCGAATTTCTCGAGATCGAGCGTCAGGTTTCCCTGGTCGAGAATTCGCAGCACGATCTTCTCGCCGAACAGCGTCGGCAACGTCGACACGCGGAAGTCGACGACCTTCTTCTTGCCCATCCTCAGCTTGATGCGACCATCCTGCGGTACGCGACGCTCAGCGATGTTCAGCGACGCCAGGATCTTGAAGTGCGAAACGAGCGCCGGTTGCAGTTTTTTCGGCGGCTTCATGATTTCCGTCAGCTCGCCGTCAATCCGGTACCGCACGCGGACGTCGTGCTCGAAGCACTCGAAGTGAATATCCGAGGCGCCTCGCTTGACCGCGTCCACCAGGATGCCGTTGATCAGCTTCACAACAGGTGCGTCGTCCACCGCCGCGGCAAGCGCGGCCGCCGACATTTCTTCGTCCTTCTCGTCGACGACTTCTGCTTCGTCGCCCTCGTCCGCCTCGATTTCCTCGAGGAGCGCGGACATTTGGAGCTCGCTCGACTCGTAGTGCTTTTCGATCGCGTTGCGCAGCGTGAACTCGCCTGCGATGACCGCCTGGATGTCGTAACGCGTGATGAACTTCAGGTCTTCGACGACCGCGAAGTTTGTCGGGTCGGCCATCGCGACCGTCAGCACCCGGCCGTCCCGCTTGAGCGGAAGCACGAGGTTCTTCACCGCGATGTCGGCTGGAATCAACTTCAGCAGCTTTGGATCGGGCTCGAACTTGGACAGGTCGACGGCCTGCATCTTGGACTGGCGCGCAAGCACGCGCACGAGTTCCAGTTCCTGAATGAAGCCAAGCTTGATCAGGTTGTAGCCAACCCTGATTCCGTTCTGCCGCTGTTCCTGGAGCGCCTTATCGAGCTGCTCCTTGGATATCAGTCCCTCCTTGAGCAGGAGGTCGCCGATGCGTTCGTTGGGACTCGGAGCGGGAGATGCCATATATATATATCGGCGTGGCCTGGCGGGTCGTGGGTGGGAGGTCGTCCGTCGCGCAACTATAATAGGCGAAGGAGCCTGACGGGTGAAGCTGACGGCGGCCGCTGTGCGTGTCAAGGACGAGGCCGTGGTCACATTTGGGCCGGCGTGAGCATGAGCGCCGGCGTTGCCGCTTACGGCCTGGAAAAGGTGACGTGGGTCGCAATTCGACCGGCCAACGAGCGCCCTATGCCGCGCACCCTCTGCAGCTCCGCGAGCGACCCGAAGGGACCCCGCAATCGGCGATCCTCGACGATCCGCGCGGCAAGCACCGCCCCAAGTCCCGGCAGAGTGGCTATGGCGTCGGCGCCCGCGGTGTCGAGGTCGACCAGTGTCGTGTCCGGCACCCAAGCCAGTGTCGAAGCTGTCGAAGCTGTCGGAGCTGGCCCGCGCTCAGGGGTCCGAACTGTCGCGCCTGCCGCAGGCGGCTTCGGCGGTGGCCCCCGTTGGCGGGCGAGCTCGGCAGCGCGTTCCGAGACCCGCGCACGCGCATCGGAATTGGCGCGTTCGACCGCAAGCCGCCGCGCTTCATAGAGTTCGAGCGACGGAGTCGTGCGTGCGGAACCGCCGGCGCTCACCCGAAGGCGCGACTCTGCCGAATTTTCACGTTGCGGCACCGCCGCCGCTGACTTTGGTGCGCGCTGTGGTGCTCGCTTTGGACGGCTGGCGGCTGGCGCGCGCGGTCTCTGGCTCGCCGATTTCGCGGCATCGACGGCTTGGATCTGCCGTTCGAGTGCCGCAACGGACCGTGCGTCGGCGGCGGTGGCCGCGTTCCGCTCGAAGAATCCGCGCGCGGCAGCGCCGAGGGCGGCAAGCGCAGCGAGAAAGACGAGCGCCTTGCGTTCGGCTGGCGTCGGCATGCGCAACGATGCCGCCCCTGCCGGACCGCATCGTTACCGATTCGCTGCGTGGCGAACCGGAATCACGCACGTGCTCTATCTGAGCAGCGCCATCGCGACGTCGCCGACGATCTGGAGCGATCGGGCGCTTACGCGGCTGATGTCGTCGCCCATCGCATGGTGGACGTTGTAGTCAAGGTCAATCACGTCAATCACCCTCAGGCCAGCAGCGAGCAACGGATAGTGGTCGTCAGTGATCGTGTAGGTCCGCATGTCGGGCAGGAAATACTCTTCGTAGCCCAACTCCTTGGCCTTGGCCCACACACGCTGCACGACTTCCGGCGCTTTCTGCGCTGAATACATCTCCTGCGGAATATTGAGATCCGCATCACCAATCATGTCCCACACCACTCCAAAAAGGGGCCTGTACTCCGGCGTCGGCAGGTGCGATGCGAAATACGTTGAGCCGAGGAGCACGTCCACATCGGGACCAAACGTGCCGTAGTCCTCGCCGTCCACGAAGAGCAGGTCCACCCCGGCTGACGGCGGCGCCTTCTTGAGCGCGTCCGCCACCGCGAGCAGGAGCGCAACGCCGCTCGCGCCGTCGTTGGCGCCAGGAATCGGCTTGTCATGGTTGGCCGGATCGGGATCACTGTCCGCGCGCGGACGCGTGTCCCAGTGCGCGACGTATAGAATCCGCTCCGTCGCGTCGGGCCGGAAACGCGCAAAAATGTTGCGCAGCGGAATCTTCTGGCCCGATGCGAGCGTGTGCGTCCACTTCTGCTCAGTGACCTGATCGGCGGTGGCCTGCAGCCGTGTCACAATCCAATCACCGGTCTGTTGCCACCCGGGCGTGCCCGGCACGCGCGGACCGAACGCGAGCTGCTGCCGCACGTAGCTCATGGCCGAATCCGCATTGAACTCCAACCGAGCCGCCGCACTTACCGTGCGCGCATCGCCACCCGTCGAGCAGCCGTCCAGGACAGGTGCCAGCAGGAGCAGAAGTGTGAGCGGCAGTGCGAGCGCTTTTGCGAGCGCTTTTGCGAGCGCTTTTGCGAGCGGCAGCACGCGGCGGCCGAGTATCCGGCGCGTCGAGCCAAAGGCGATCGTGACAGGTGCGATCATCGCAGTTCCCCCGCAAAAAACGAGATCTGCAGTACGGCCGACAGGACGATCTGCGAAATCCGGCGATTGAGGTTGTTGTCGAACGTGACGATCCTCGCGCCCTGAAGCGAGAACGTGAGGTAGTCCGCCACGTCGGTATCCGCATTGAAGCTAACCGCCTCACGACCGTTGTCCGCCAGTCGGCTGCGCAACGCGTTCGCGCCGGCCGTCTCGACCCAGCTCGTCGTGGACGTCCGCTGAAAGGCCAGTCGCGTCCGAAGACTGCTCTTCATTTCCCAGTCCCGCGGCAACTGAAACGCTCTCGTAATGTCACCACCGATATCTCGTGACCTCGCGTCCACGCGCGTTCCCGGGAGCGAGTCAATGCGCCGAGTGGTCGCGACAGAGAAACCGGTCACGAGACCGCCGACGTCGTTCCACGCGATCGACGCGCTCATCGGGTAGCTTTGCGTGCGCCCGGAACGCACGTCGCTCGGCCGTCCGGCAGCTCCGGGAATGACGCTATTCTGAGATGTAGCAACGAACCGCGCGCTCGTCGTGATGCTTGTCAGGAATCGATCGAGACCGCGCGGACGGAGCGTCGCCCGCATCGAAAGGTCGGGAAGCGTGACCATGTCTCCATCCACGATGACCTCCGACCGGTCCGGTCGCCGCAACCAGTTGCGGGCAGCGAGCCGCTGCGTGCGCGCGTCGAGCGTGATACCCAACGGGAGCCGCAATCCTGTGGCCACCGCGACCTGTGTGTTGCTGCTGGCCGTTGTTGCGAGGAATCCGTTGTCGCTGAGAAACGCGCCTTCCCCACCCCACCCAAACTGCATACCAAGGCCGGGCGTTCGCGGGGTTCCGTCGTAGCTGGACGATATCGTGCGGGTGACCGATGCCTCGATCGGGATCAACGTGCGATCGAACCGTGCGAGCGTCGCCGAATCGGAGCTCCACGCCCGGCTCAGGCGCGCAATGTCGAATGCGACGGCGCCATTGATGATCTGCGCAGCGTTCACCTGGCGTGGAAGGCGCAACGCTCCGACGGTGTCTCCCACTTGAAGTAGTACTCTCGCGTTCGGATCGCGAAGGTGACCGTAGCTCGTAACCATGCCCGCGCGGGGGCGAATCCACCCCTGCAATTGCGGCGCGAGTGTGTACGAAGTGGTAAGCGACCGTTCCCGCTCAAGACCGGCATCGAGTCCCAGTATCTGGTCGCGTTCGGTCGTCGCCGCAATGGCTGTAGCTGTTGAGTCGCCGTAGCGCACGAGATCGCGCGTGCTGCTGAGCTCCACTCGCGCGACGAACGCCTCGAACGGCTTCAGCTCCACCGAGGTCGCGTTGCGCCATGCGTTGACCTGCCCGTCAACGGTACGCGCGGAATCGCGAAGCGAGGCGGCGGCAGTGAGAAAGTCGGCGCGACTCTCATCGGACGAGACAAAGTTGCCGCTCGCGCGGAACTCCGCTGGCTGAAGCCGCGGCTTTGCATCGCGGAGTGTCTTCACCAACTCGGCATCGCCAAGCCAGCCGGGAAGGCGGTCGAATGCGCGCACCCACCAACCGGGCATTGTTCCGGCCGGCGACGTGCCGCCAACGGAATAGTCGAGCCCCGCGGTGAACCGCGACTGGTCGGCAACCTGAAACTCGGTTCGCGAATTGTTCGACCCGGCTCCGGCGGTCGCCGAGAGATTGTTCAGCAGGGGCGCCATCCAGCTACCAACCATTGGCGTAGCGCGCCGCACCGTGAGCGATACAGTGGCCGAGCGCTGTTCTGGAGTTCGCAGGCCAGCGATGTCGCCCGCGCGCACGTCGGACCGGGTGAGAAACTCCGGATTCGAAGAACCGCGGGCGATGGTTGCGGTGAGCGGCACGACCCACCCGCCCGCGCCGCGAAGGAACTGGTCGAGGCGAATGGTCGTCGACAGTTCTACCCGCTCGTCCGACACGTACGTCGGGGCCTCGGTGAGTTGGCGGAAATTCGGATCGCGCCGCGAAACACTGAACCGCATCTGGACGGCGTCGCCGAGATTCGCCTGCGCGGAAACCTGCCCGGCGTACCCCGGCGTGCTCACGACGCCGGAGAGCCGGATGTCGTCCACCCACACTTCAAGCGAGTCGCCCGGGAGGATTCTCGATGTGCCACCGCCGGTGGAGTCGACACGAATCATGCCGACGGCGAGTTCCTGCACCGCCGAGAGGTTCGGCGGACTGACGACCGGGTCGGCCGCATATACGATGTAGCCGTCGCGACACGCCGCATACCGACGCGAAATCTGAGTGAGTGGCGGTGCACTCTTCTCAATCAGCGCCAGATCGGCCCCGGAACAGGCGATCGAATCAGGCCGGTTCTGGAGATAGGCGTTCTCGAGCTGCGCGCGCAACGCATACAGTTTCTCGAAGTCCACACGCACCTCAGGAAGCCACGCGGCTGCCGTCATCCCGGCTCCGACGGGCGTCCGGTACGCGTAGAAGCTGTTCGGATCGCGACCGATCTTCACGAAGAACTGCAGTTCGCCGTCCTGACCCCATCCGTTTCCGCGGCCGCGGGCCCACACGCGTAACTCGCGGTATTGGCGGAAATTCTTCGCACCCTCCGGAAACTTGTAGAAGGCTTCGGCGCGCTCGAGCGGAGCCAGCGACGTCGCCGTCAGGCGCAACGAACGCTCGTTGATCACGATCAGTTCGTTTTCCAGGCCAGTGAGCTTTCGCTCGGCCTCGTCAACGACGCCAGGCGGCGACTGGTACCCAAGCACACTCAAGGAATCCTGCGTTCCAACCACGCCGGCAAAGACGAGCCCGTTGCCCGCGCGCTCGCCGCCGATACCCGTGATCGTGCGATCAGAGCGCTTGAGCCAACTCGCACCAACGAGGCGGAGCCGCGAAATCACGACCTGTGAGAAGTCGGAATCGGCCACACCCGAGCCTGATACCATGGTGAGTCGCATCGCGCGCACGCGCTGGATGGACGGCCCACCATTGATCGTGTCTACGGGCGCCGCGAACGGGAGACGCACGAGCACCCAGCATTGCTTGGGCGCCGCCGGCCCGAGTGGGTCGTTCGGCGCCGGACGGCAACCGCCGACACGTGTCCAGGCGGCCGGATCTGACAGGTCGGCGACGTATCGAAACAGGCGTTCCTGCTCTCGCTGCGCGCCGTCCAAGTTCAGCACGTTGTCACCGTCGATGTCCCACTCGTCGAGGCGTCCGTTCCCAACCGTGCAGTTTGTCCGCGTGTCTCCGAGCCGTGCCACCTGCAGGTTTCCGCGTGCGCACATAGGCACGTTCGTCGCAAGGCCACCGGCGCCGGGCGTCGTGACGATCAGGCGCGGCACCACGTCGCCGGGAAGTCCGTTGTCGTTGGTGGCCTGATTGAAGGCCCGGGAGAACGGATCGCGTTCCGATTGGAGCGTGTCACGCCCCACCACCGCGCGGCCACTCCACGTCGAGTCCGCACCCGATACTGTGAGTTGCGTGGGCACAATGGCTACGCTGTTCTCGCTCGGATCGCCAAGATCGACGACGAACGTCGGGTTTCGATTTCGGCGCACAGCAGCCGTGTCCACGAGCGCCCAGAACTCGATAGACTCCTTTCCGGTCAGGTTCACGCCTGACGCCGGCCCCAGCACCTGACGGATTGAACGCCAGCGACGGCCACCCTGCGCTGCGCCCGTCTGCCACCGGTACCGTTTGGCTACGTCGTCGTACGCACCGCCGACCGAAAGCGGATAGAGCGTCATCCACATCACCTGTTCGGGCTGCGAGATTCCCGCGCCGGAAAACTTCGTGAGCGGATCGATTTCCTGCAGGGTGAACCGGGGCACGGAATCACCCAGCGTGAGCCCGTTGGTCTGCCACGAGATCGTACTGGCGCGCGACAGATCCAACGTCGCAGCGCCGATGCGTCCGGGCAGCGCGCGGCCGAGCGCAGGCTGGCTGGAGACGTACCACGCCGGGTCGGCAAGTGAAACGCGAAACGCACCGTCGTTCTCGAACGTCGCGAGGTACGCCTGCCCCGACGCGCCCGCCTGCGGCAGGCTCGTGGCAAACTCTCCCTCCAGCCTCAGGCGCGATGGCGTCACTGGATCTACCCCAGTGAGGCGACGGGCTGCGCGCGCGAACGCCGGCACGTCGAACGAGTAGGCGCCGCTCAGACCGGCCACGATCGCGGACTCGTCGGCGAACCCAAGATCCGGACGCGTGAAAGCCGAATGCTGGCGTTGGCCGATCGCCACGAAGTTCAGCTCGCCGTGCGACGAGGCGAACTGAGATGCGATTCCAAAAATGCTCGTCGGTGTCGAAACGAAAATCGGTGTTTCCTCGAACCGCACGGTTACCTGACGTGGGCCCGCCGACGCGAGGTCCGACCGCAGCAGCGTTACGCGCCCGAGGTCGTAGTCAACCAGATAGTCCATGTCGCGCCGAAGCACGGTGCCATCGTCGAGCACCAGGCGCTCTGACCGCGGGCGAAGCTGAGTGGACCCCAGCGAGAACGACGTCGCATCGGCGCCGCCCTCGGATTCGAATCTGAGCCGGAGCCGATACTGCGGCTGGGGATGCAACGCCGAGTAGAGGTCCTCGTTGGCGGCAGTATAGATCGCATCGTTCGCCGGATCGGCCGGGTTGGTGATCAGTCCGGCGCGCGCGAACGGCTGCAGCGACGGAAAGACCACGAACCGCTCTCGCACCACTGACGATGACGCTGAGCCCGATAGCGACATTACCGGGTCGCCGCGGCGCGGAAAGAGCCTCCCCTCGGCGTCGAACGCCGTCGGCGTGCCGAGCTTGGCCATTCCCAGGAGTTGCAGAAATGTCGCGGCCGATCCGCCCGGCGGAGCTTCCTGATCGAACGTCCCCCCGGTCGCGACCCTCAGTTCCACCGATTCGCGGCGCACGTCCTCGCCGCCAACACGGTACGCTGCGCGAATTTCGCGGAAGAATGCATCGTCGCCTGGTCGCACATTCGGGTCCCACAGGAGCGAGGCGAACTGGTCGCGTCCGGCGATGAACGTGACATCAGGCGTTCCACCAGTCGTCGCGATGACCGTGTCGCGTCCGCCGACGCGAACGGAGTACGCCACCACAAGCCGTTCCTTGTTCGGATCGAGCGGCTGGGTGAGCAACACCCAGAGCTGCGACGGGTCAACGTAGAAATCCACGTTTTCACGCAGTGGCTCGTACACCGGGCCTGTGCGCGACGACGGATCCCCAATGAGCCTGAACTGTGGCCCGTTCGGATTGGGCGGCTGCCCGCCGATCAGCTGCCGATACAGCGATATGCGCGTGGGACGAACGCTGTCCGGAAGTTGGGCTGCGAGTGATGCGAGCCGCGCGCCATCGAGAATGTCGATATTCGGGTAGCCGGCGAATCTGCGCGGATCGACGGTAAAGAAGAACCGCCGCGCCTCGACCTGGTAATCATCAATCTCCAGCGCTCCCGACTGCGCCCCGCTTCCACCAATCGTGAACACGCGATCGCGCTGCACGATTCCCTTTTGTTCGGCCACTATGGCCCGCACACTGACGCGGCCGAACTTCGCTGCCGCCTGTACGCCGTAGTTGCCCTGAGGAATGCCGGCCGTGATGAACCGCGACGCCGGCATTTCAAATGACACGTTTCCCACGTCTACCCGCTGCAACCATGCGTCAGGCCGACCCGCGTACGAGAGAGCTATGACGTTGGAACCGTCGAATTCACGGCGTGAGTCGTAGTCGACATCCGTCCGGACCCTGTCGGCGATGGTGCCGCCGGTCTTGAGCGCGAACTGGAAATCCGGGCTTGGCTGGAACGACGCCTTGCACTGGGCGCCGAAGACGAGGAACTGGCTCGCCACGCACCGCTCGTTCCGAATCCGCTCTGTCTTGAACTCGAACCGCCCGTTGAACTGCAGGCCGAGGTCACTGCCAGGCCCGAACAGTCTCGCAAAAAGCGAGTCGCCCGGGGTGCTGACCGAATCGCGGTGGGCAGCCGTATCCCGCCGTGCCTGGGCGGTATCGGCGCCAGCCTGAAGCCCAGCGGCCGGCGACGCGGCGACGCAGAGGGCCACGAGGGTAGCAATCGGGGGACGGAAAAATCGCACGTCGTTGCGGACCCGGGCCCGAGAACGGGGTATCAGCTATACTTGTAGCGACGTTCGGTTACACGCTGGCCCGTGAAATATACGGTCCGACCGAAGCCCTACAACCCTTTGTGCTGCAGGGAGTTCGGCAACTTGGCCGCCACCGACGAATCGTGAGAATAATCAGCCGTTACGTCCTTCGTGAACACGTAGGGCCGCTCGTCTTTTCGATGTCGGCTCTGACGTCGTTGCTTTTGCTGAATTACGTAGCAAAGCAGTTGCCGAATCTCGTGGGCAAGGGACTCCCGTGGAACGTGATCGCGGAGTTCGTCCTGCTCTCGCTTCCGTTCACGATCGCGATGACGCTGCCGATGGCGGTGCTCGTCGCCACGCTGCATGCATTTAGTCGGCTCGCCGCCGACAGCGAGATCACGGCGTTCAAGGCGAGCGGCATGGCGCTACCGCGCGTCATGCTCCCGGTGGTCGTAGCTGGGCTCCTCCTGTCAGCGCTCATGGTCGTGTTCAACGACCGGGTGATGCCAGCTGCGAACTTCGAGTTGCAATCGCTGATGAACGACATCGCCCGCAAGAAGCCGACGTTCGCGCTGCGTCCCCAGGTCATTAACGAGATAGCGCCGCGACGGCTCTTCCTCAGCGCAGGGCAACTGGAGGGCGGCTCCAGCGAGATGCGCGACGTCACGATCTACGACTTCTCGGACGGACAACGACGGCGCACGATTCGGGCGGACTCCGGGCACGTCGAGCTCTCGGCTGATGGTCGCGACCTTCTGCTCACGCTCTGGGACGGCTACGTGAACGAGGTCAATCGCACCGAGATGGGTCGGCTGCAGCGCGTGTTTTTTGAGACGAACTTCGTCCGCGTTCACGGAGTTGGGAACGACCTTGAGCGCAGCACGCTGGCCGGTGAAAAAAGCGACCGCGAGCGCACGGTGTGCGAGTTGCAGGCACAGCTGAGCATGGCGATCCACCAGCGCGACAGCCTGCTGGCAGGAATTCGCACGCTCGATTCGGCCGCGGCCGCCGCGATTGGCACCCGCTCGATCGGCGCGAGCAGCGGGTCTGCATACTGCGGATTTCTGATGATGCTGAGCACGAAGGTCGCGCAAGCGACGACTGTCGCTTCGATTGCACGCCAGGGAGGTGCGCCCGACTCCACACGGCCGCGGCCGGACAGCACCCAGAAGGGCAGCGCCGACACGACCGCAGCGATCGCCGCAGCGATCGCCGCAGCGATCGCCGCGTCGGGCAGCGATATCGTGCAGGGCGGTGCTCCGGTGACGACCGCCGTGCCCGAGGGCAATGATCCCATTCGGCGCGGCGGCGTGTTGTTGCCGTCACCTGGCAACGAGCAGGAACTGATTGAGTCCCGACCTGCCTTGCTCGCAGGAATGAAGATTCAGGTGGCAAACGCACAGCGGGTGATCAACGGCAACCAGGTTGAAATCGAAAAGAAGTTCGCGATTGCGACCGCGTGCGTCATTTTCGCGCTGCTCGGCGCGCCAATCGCGTTCAGGTTTCCGCGCGGCGGCGTTGGACTCACAATTGGCGTGAGTCTCGCCGTATTCGGCGTTTACTACATCGGCCTTATTGCCGGCGAGGAACTCGCTCGAAGGGGCCTCCTGCCGGCCTTCGTCGCCATGTGGGCGACCAATGCCGCGCTCCTGCTGACCGGAATCGTCCTCACGGCCCGGCTTGGCACCGAAGGGACAACGCACCGCGGCAGCGAACTCTCGGAGCGACTGGCCCGATTGAACGTGCGCATCCGACGCCGTTTCGGTCGCGCGCCGGCAGCGACCTGATTCGCAACACGCTGCGAAACGAACCCGCCTTGCGCCTCCGCCCGCTCGATCGCTACGTATTCCGCGAGTTCCTCGGCATTTTCGCCGCGGCGACCGTCGGATTTCCTGTGCTCGTGATCGTGCTGGACGTGACCGAGAGTCTGGGCAAGTATCTGCAGCGCGAACTGCCGCCGTTCGACATTGCGAGAGCGTACCTGTACGCGGTGCCGGAAACGATGTTTCTGGTACTCCCGGCCGCGGTCCTGTTCGCGACCGTGTTTTCGATTGGTTCATTCACGCGCCACTCGGAAATCACGGCGGCGAAGGCGAGCGGAATCAGTTTTCACCGATTCATCGTTCCGATTGCGCTCGGCGCACTGGTCTCAACGGGACTTGGCCTGGCACTCGCGGCCATCACGCCGGATGCGAACCGCATGCGCGGCGAGCTGCTTCGGGAGCGGGAGGCACGCAACACGAACTTCCGCGCGAATTTCACATTCTCCAGTGAAGACGCCCGGGTCTACAAGATTGGCGGCGCGGACGCCCTCCAGGGCGCGCTCGACGACGTTGAGATTGAACGTCGCGGCACCGGCCCCGATTACCCGAGCTACGCCCTTTTCGCTCGCAACGCCCGGTACACGGTGGAAACCGGATGGACGTTGCGGCAAGGTAACTTCCACCTCATGCCAACCGACTCGACGACGCTCTCCGTGGCATTCGACTCGCTGCGGGATCGCGGATTCCGGGAAGCTCCGCGCGTACTGATGGCCGACCCCCGGGCACCCGAGGAAATGGACTATTTCGCCCTCGGCGCGTATATCCGGCAGATGGAACGTTCCGGCGTTGACGTGAATAAGTTCCGGACTGCCCGAATGTTCAAGCTCGCAATCCCCGCCACCTGCGTCATCATCATGCTATTCGGAGCGCCACTCGCCACCACAGCGCAACGCGGCGGTCCGGCACTTGGCGTGGGCATCAGCCTCGCGACGACTGTCGTTTTCCTGATGCTCGTGCAGATGATGCTTGCCATCGGTGAAAAGGGGATCGTGAATCCCGAGCTCGCGGCGTGGATACCCGGCATGGTGTTCGGCGTGTTCGGCACTGTACTGCTCGTGCGGGTGCGCACGTGAGCCGCAATACGACTCACCGCGAAACACAGACGTTCCCGATCATCCAACGCGGGCCGATGATGTTCTTCCGTCGGATGAGCCGCGCCACCCTCGGCTTTTTCGGCGGGTTCGGCCAGCGCGTCCTGTTCCTGCGCGACCTGAAGCGCGCCTTCGGCGAGCCCGACACGTACGTCCCACTCATCGCTCGGCAGATGCGTGTGATCGGCGTTGATTCTGTGCCCCTCGTCCTGATGGTCGCGGCGTTCATTGGCGCCGTCATCGCGATTCAGATTCGGTTCCAGCTCTTTCCCGGGATCCAGCTGTCAATCGTTGGTCTCTCCGCGCGTCAGATCACGGTACTCGAAACCGGTCCGCTGCTCACCGGGCTGGTGCTCGCCGGGCGCATCGGCGCCAAGATGACCGCAGAGATCGGCACGATGCGCGTCACCGAGCAGATCGACGCGCTCGAAACGCTGGCGTACGATCCGGTGGCGTACCTGGTCGTCCCGCGCCTCATCGCCGCGGTCATCATGCTGCCGCTGCTAACGCTGATGGCCGATTTCGTTGGCGTCGTGTCCGGGGCCATGGCCGCGGTCTTTGTCGGCGGCGTGCAGCTCTCGATGTTTGTCGAGGGCGTGCGGCTCGGCTACGACCACTTTCAGGTCACGTACAGTCTCATCAAGGCGACGCTGTTCGGCACGGCGATTGCCTATCTCTGCACCTACGAAGGCTATGTCACCGAGGCCGGAGCAGAGGGCGTCGGAAAGTCCACGGCCAAAGCCGTCGTTATTTCGTCGATCTGGATCCTCATTCTCGATGCCGCCACGGCGTTCCTCCTCGCACCATATTTGCAATAATGAAACAACGCGACGAAGTGCTGGTCGGCATCGTAGCAACGGTTGCACTCGTGATGGGCTTCCTCGGCGCGCTCTGGCTGGCGCGCGGCGGCCTCGCGCCGGGCTATCCGCTGCACGCCACGTTTGTGTGGGGCGCTGGGCTCAAACAGGGACAGCCGGTGCTCCTTGCCGGTGTCACAGTCGGATACGTCGCCGACGTTACCCTCCGACCGGACGGCATGCTGGTCGTCACGATGAGGGTGCGCAAGCAGTATCAGGTACCCAAGGGAACGACGGCCACGATCGAGCCCAACGGATTCTTCGGCGACATGCTGGTGGCGTTGCACCCTTCGACGCCGACCACGGAAACATTCGCGATCGGCGACACCGTTCCGCCGGGTCTGTCGTCTCCGTCGGTGGGCGCCGTCCTTTCGCGCGTCGACTCGCTCGCGGCAGACCTCTCTGCCCTCACGCGCGCGTTGCGCACGCAATTGGTCGATGAACGCGGGTTGACTGAAATTCGTGCGACGATCTCACGCGCGAATACGATGTTCGCCGAAATCCAGAAGATGGCGACGGAGCAAAACGCAGAGCTGACGCGAACGCAACAAGCACTTCGCCGGGTTGCGAACGCTGTCGATTCCGCCCGGGTTGACTCAACGCTGCGAGCGCTCGGCGGCGCGGCGGAAAGCGTGAATGCGCTGACTGCCGATTTCCGCGCCACGGCGGCGCGCGCGGACTCGCTGATGGAGAAAATCACGAACGGGCCCGGTACCGTGGGCAAGTTGATGAATGACGCCGGCCTCTACAGCGACGTGCGGGCCACGATGCAGCGGCTTGACTCACTGATGACGGACTTCCAGAAAAACCCGCGCAAGTACATCAAGCTGTCGATCTTCTAGCGACCGCGAAACGATCTCCTGAACGCAAAAGCCGCCTCCCTTTCGGGAGGCGGCTTTTGCATGCCGGCCAACTGCTGCCGGGGACTAGTTGAAGCTGTACCGCAACGACAGCTGGATTCGGTACACGTCCGCGATGCCCGTATTCTTCTGGAACGTCTCGGAGATCAGGCTCGATCCGATGTTCCGGAGCCGGTACCTCAGTGACCCATTGGCATCCGCGCCTCGCGGGATCAGCGGCGTGTTCGTGACGAACCGGTCACTGACGCCCCAGTTGCTGTTGATCATGTTCGTGAAGTTCAGGATGTCGAGCCGCGCCTGCACCTTGTTCGTCTTGCTGCGGAACGCCCGCGAGAGATCCTGCGAGATGCTCACGTCAGCGCGGAACAACCCCGGAAGAAACGCGGCATTCTTCTGCGCGTACTGGCCGCGGTGCCTGCTGAGGTACTCATCCTGTTTGATGTACGCATCCCACGCTGCGCGCTGCGCGTCAACGGTGAACGTCGTCCCCGACGAACTGAACGACTCGAAGTTCATTTCCGACTGATTCTTCGCGATGTAAATGAGGTCATTCGACCATCCGCCGTCGCCGTTGGCATCGCCGCTGAAGCGGTATCCGACGGAACCCTGCGTACGGTTCTCGCCAAAGAAGGATAGCCCGGTCTCACCAAAGCCGAACAGGTCGCGCTTGTATGACAGGGCTACGATGAACCGGTGACCGGGCGTGTTCCTGGAGTAGCCGACGCCAGGGTTGTTCGGATCGCCCGACATCAGGTTGTTCGTAAACGATCCGCCAGCGATAGAACCGGGATCGATCGTGTTCCTTGTGATGCCGTAGTTGTACGCCGTCTTGGCGTAAAGTCCGCTCTCGAACGCCTTCTCGAGCGAAGCCGAGACGTTCGACGACCAGCCGACGGACTGGTTCTTGAGGACGTACGCCGATGTGATGTTGCTCACGACCCGGTTCGACGTCCAGAACGGACGCGTGTCAGGTCCGGTGTAGGCCTTCTGCGCCTCCGGGAGGTTGGCGTTGATGTAATACACGCCGTTGAGGTCGGACGAATACAGATACTCCACCGTACCGATGATTCCGCGCGGCAGCGTATGGTCGATCGCGATGTTCGAGCGCCAGATCTGCGGGAACCTGTAGTTGCGATCGGTGAAGTTGAGTTCGTACGACGCAGCGGGCGCCCCGGTAACGGTTGCCGGCTTGTAGTGGTCCGGATTGGGATTGAACGGGCGGGCCTTTGTATTCGTGAGCTGCTCGAAGCCCGTCAGGATTCCGTTCTGCCCGAGCTGGTTCGATATCCAGACGTATGCCGGGCTGCCGGTGAAGACGCCGGTACCGCCACGAATCTGCGTCGACCGGTCACCGCGGACGTCCCAGTTGAAACCGAGTCGCGGCGACACAAGCACGTTCGCATCGGGAAGCTTGCTCGTCGAGTAGCTCGCGGGATTGCCGTTCTCGTCGCGGAAGACCATTGCAGAGGCGGCCGGATTGTCGGCGCCCGTGTCGTCGAACTTCGGAACGTCGAGTCGAATCCCAGCCGTCAGCTTCAAGCGATTGGTCACGCGCCATTCGTCTTGCGCATAGACGCCGGAGTACAGCACGTCGAGCGGCTGCGCCGGCTCGATCTGCCCGGGAATGTTGTTGTACCGAACCTGGAACTTCTTGAGCGTCACCGGCGACGTCGTGCGGTTCGGGTTCGCAAGGAAGTCGTTGGCGTCCGTATAGAAATCAGCCAGCGAGTTGTAGACATACGCGCTCTGCGATCCCGGGAAGAACACGTTGTCGGAGTGGTATTTCTGCACCGACACGCCGAACGTGAAGTCGTGATTGTTCGTCGAGTACGTGAGGTTGTCCTGGAACTGCCAGGTGTTGTAGCGCAGCTGATTCTTCGGCGTAAACGGCTCAAAACCGAAGTTCATGTACGTCACGCCATCCTGCAGGATGTCGACCATCGGGAAGAACGCGCCCTTGGGGTCGCGGCTTTCGTCGTTGGTCGTGTAGCCGGCAATCATGTTGTTCGAGAGATTCGAGCCTATCTGCGCGTTCCACTCGCCAACCGTCGACTTGATGTTCTCGAGGATGGCGTAGCCGGAATTCGAGAAGCTCATCGAGTTCGAGTTCGTGCGGCGACGGCCGAAGCCGAGTGAGCTCGAGTTCGACACGAGATTGTCGGTTTGGGACTCGAGCTGGATGTAGCGGAAGCTGAACTTGTTCTTCGCGTTCGCATTCCAGTCGAGCTTGGTGATGATGCGGGTCGAGGGCGTCGCGTTGTTATAGCCCTCGTACGTTCCGGTCGCATAGTCGAACTTCGACTGCAGGAACGAGGTAATGGAGGACAGATCCGAGGCGAGCACGCGCGTCGTGTTGCCCGAAACCGGCTGGCCGCCAGAGTTCGCGAGCCAGGTCGTGCCCGGCTCGGTGAGTTCGTCGTCTTCGTAGTTGACGAAGAAGAAGAGCTTGTTCTTGATGAGCGGGCCGCTGAGGCGTGCGCCCCACTGGTTGAACTTGAACGTGCCCGGATCGAACGGCGTGCCGGACGCCAACCTGCCCACGCCAGCGTCGTCGCGGGAAACCGTGTAAAACGATCCGGAATACTCATTCGTGCCGCTCTTCGTCACGGCGTTCACACCGGCACCGATGAAGTTGCCCTGACGCACATCGTACGGTGCGATGGCAATCTGAATCTGGTCAACAGCGTCGAGCGGAATCGGTGAAACTCCCGTACGTCCGCCGGGCTGCGCCCCCAGGCCGAACGAGTTATTGAAGTACGATCCGTCAACGCTGATGTTGTTCAGGCGGTTGTCCTGACCGGCGAACGAGCCAAAGCCGGTCGCCTGCGGCGTGAGCCGCGTAAAGTCCGTGATGGTACGCCCAATCGTCGGAAACGCGCGCAGTGCCTCGGCGTTCACGGTGGTCGACGCTCCGGTCCGCCCCGAGCTCATCTGGCCGCCTTCAGCGGTAATTGCCACCGCGTCAAGACGAACCAGCGTTTGGCTCATGGTGAAGGCCACGTCGGACGTCACGCCAAGCTGGAGGTGGACGTCGTCGAGGCTCCGTAGCTCAAAACCGATCGCGCGCGCGGTAATCAGGTACGGGCCGCCAACGCGCATGCCGGCAATGGCGAATCGCCCGTCTGCGCGCGCCGTCGTCGCGTACGCCGTCCCCGAGGGCTTGTGGGTAGCACTGATAATCGCGCCGGTCACGCCGGCGCCGCCGGGTCCTGTCACGGTTCCGGCGATAGCCGCGGTCGTGACACCCTGCGCGTTAAGCGATGCAACCGCAAAAGCGCCGAGCATCGCCGCGACTGCGAGCCGCGAACGAATGGTGGGCATGGTGTGGGGCCTCATGGATTTGGATTGTGGTTGTGAATCTGAGCAAAAAGCTATGAGCTCCGATCCGTTCGCACAACTAAAGAAAAACCTGTGTGACAGAACCGAAACAACGGCGGGTACTTGCGCTAGCTAGCGACCCGGCGTCCGAAAAACAGGTAATAGACCGGCGCCCCTGCCGCGACGACGCCGAGTACGACCAGCGTGCTCACCCGGCTCTCGGGTTGAACGATAGCGTTGCCGAGGAGAAAGAGCACGCTCGTGACAAAAAGGAGCGGCACCACTGGGTAGAGCGGCACGCGAAACGTCGGCTTGTAGTCAGGCCGGCGCCTTAGCCGGAAGATCGCGCCCACGGCGAGCATGTAGAACGGCAGGAAGGCCGTAACGAACGCGTCGGCCAGCGACTCGAACGTGCCGATCAACACGAAGGCACAGCCAAGCGTCGCGACGAGCGCAACGGAAATCCATGGCGTGCCCCTCGTCGGGTGCACGCGCGCGAACACCGGGAAGAAGAGCTTGTCGGCGGCCATCGCAAAAAACACGCGCGGGCTCGTCAGCAGTACCGCATTGAGCGTTCCGAACGTGGAAACCATCACCAGGATGGAAACGAACGCCGCGCCACCGCCGCCGAGTAGCCGTTGAGCCACGTCGGCCGCGACCAGCTTCGATTGGCGGATTTCCTCAATCGGGAGTACCGCGAGGTACGCCACATTCGCCGCGAGATAGATCACCAGTACCAGCAGCGTCCCACCGATGAGTGCGCGCGGCAAGTTTCGCTGCGGGTTGATCACTTCTCCGGCGTTATACGAAAGGTCGGCCCAGCCGTCGAACGCCCAAAGCGTGGACACCAGCGCCAGCCCGAACATTGCCGGGGTGATGCTCCCCGCGGGCATGACGGGCGTGAAGTTCCCGCCGGTTTGCGGGAGCCCTATCGCCATGGCGATGAGCACGATGAACACCAGACCGCCGTACTTGGCGATCACAGTGAAGTTCACGACCGCCGACGACGTGCGCACACCGATCACGTTGAAGAGGGCCGTCAGCAGGATCGCTCCGCACGCAGTCCAGCGTACGTACATCATTTGGTCGACGCCCTGCGGATCGCGGCCAAGGACGCGGAAGAAGTATTCGGCGAACGTGATGGAGATCGCACCGAGCGACGCGGCGCGGATCATGACCAGTTGGCCCCAGCCAAAGAGGAAGCCGGCGAGCCGACCCCACCCTTCGCGGCAGAAAACGTACACGCCCCCGGTACGCGGGAATGCCGTTGCGATCTCGGCCAGCGTCAGTGCGCCGCACAAGGCGAACACGCCGCCGACTACCCAGACGAACAGCAGCGGCCCAGGGCCGGGAAGCTTGTCGGCAATACCGGCCGGCGATCTGAAAATTCCAGAGCCGATTGTGGACCCGATCACAACGGCGACGGCGCTCCAGAGGCCGATTCGCCGTTGCAGTCCGGCAGGAGCGGTATCGGCGATCGCGGTCGGTTCTGCCATCCCAAATGCTATAGCTACGCCGCGCCCTGCGCGAGGGCCGATGCCGGTTGCAGAGCTCGATCACGTGCACGACGTGTTGAATCCTCGGCGCCGAAGGGTGACCTTTCGCCGTTCTCACACTTCACGCCGGGAAGACGTGGCCACGAAGTTCGCCGACATTCTCTTCATCGCCATCGCAGTCGCCATCGTCGTCGCGCAGCTTTTCATTCTGCGCTCTACGGCACGCGGCATGCGGTTTGCCGGCGCGGCTACGCGTTTGCCCGCGCGCCCCGCCCTCGAGTGGGCGTACGCCATCGTACCTGCGCTGGCCCTCGCGGCCCTCCTGCTCTTCTCGTGGCGTGCGATGCATCCAGAGGTAGTGCACGTCGAGGGCGTAGCTCCCGCCGTGGGACTGGATTCATGAGCACCGAAACGGCCGCGGCAGCCGATTCCGCGGCGGCGGCGCGCCCTCTGGCGTCAGACCTGCTGGCGCTCACGAAGCCGCGCATCATTTCGCTGCTGCTCGTGACGGCGGTCATGCCGATGTATGCTGCCGGCTCTCCCGACATCGGAACTGTGGTCGCCGTCATGTTGGGCGGATACCTGATGGCCGGCGGCGCCAACGCCGTCAACATGTACTTCGATCGCGACATTGATCACGTCATGGCCCGCACGCGGACGCGCCCGATTCCGTCAGGGCGCATGACGCCTCAGGCCGTGATGGCGTTCGGTATCGCCAGCGCCACTGCGGCCACCTTCCTCCTCGGCCGCTTCGTCAATGTGCTCAGCGCCGCGCTCGCGCTCGGCGGCTTCTACGCATATGTGTTCGTCTACACGCGCTGGCTCAAGCGTTCCACTCCACAGAACATCGTCCTCGGCGGCGCGGCTGGTGCTTTTCCCCCACTCGTAGGGTGGGCTGCGGTCACCAACACGGTCGACCTGCGGGCCGTGTTGCTGTTCCTGATCGTGTTCTACTGGACGCCGCCGCACTTCTGGGCGTTGGCGCTCAATAAACAGGTCGACTACGGACGCGCCGGTGTGCCGATGGCACCGAACGCCTGGGGAACACGCGAGACGATCGATCAGATGCTGTGGTACAGCGTGCTACTGGTCGCGCTGACACTCATCCCGACCACGATCGGCATGTTCGGGATCGTCTATCAGGTCGCCGCCATTCTGCTCGGCGGGATCTTCCTGCACGGCGCGTGGCGCGTGTGGGTGCAGCGGGACACGGGCGCGTGGAGCGCTCCGGCGTGGAAGCTCTACAAGTTCTCCCTGCTCTACCTCGCGCTGCTCTTTGCGGCGATGGCCGTCGACCGCCACTTGTAGAGCCCCGCGCCGACGGCGAGCATCGCCGTGCCGGCAAGTGACATTCGAGGCGCCGATACCCACGCGCTGACCACGCCGACCACGGCGCACGCAACGAACGCTCCCGGCAACCACGGATAGCCAGCCACGCGATACGGACGCGCGAGGTCGGGACGGATCGATCGCAACCGAAAGACCGCGGCAGCTGCCAGCCCGAAAAAGACCCAATCGGCAAACACGACTCCGGAGAGCAACGCGCCGAGTGACCCACCGGTCGCCACGAGCAGCACGAGCGACCAGCCACTGAGCAGAAGAAGGGCCACGTGCGGCGAGCCGAACCGGGGATGCACGCGAGCAGCCACTCCAAGCAGGACGCCGTCACCGCCGAGGGCGAAGAGCACGCGCGCGTTGCTCAGCAGCGCGACGTTCACGAATCCGAAAATCGAGAGCATCGCGCCGATCGTTATTGCCGTGGCGCCGGCACTTCCAACGAGCCGTTGCGCCGTGTCGGCCGCGACCGCCGTGCTCACCGCCAGTCCGTCGCGACCGAGCGCGCGCAGATACGCCACGTTCGCACCGAGGTAGATCACGATCACGATTGCAACTCCAATCACGAGCGCACGCGGGAGTGTGCGCGCCGGATCACGGATCTCGCCCGCCACCATGTTCGTCTGCTGCCAGCCGCCAATCGTGAAGAGCACCGCAACAAAGGCGGCGGCGAGCCCCGCGCCCAGACCGGGCGCCGCTGGAGCAACGATAACAGTGCTCGCAGGATCGGCGGTGATGACGAGCCCGGCGACGATCAGCGCCGCCAAGGTGACGATCTTGGAGACCGTGAATACGTTTGCTGCAATCGTGCCGGGCTTCACGCCGAGGATGTTCGTGGCGGTCACCAGCGCGATCGTGATCGCGGCCACGCCAATCGGGCCGCCCACGGCTTCGATCGGCACGAACCGCCCGAGGTAGTTGCCGAAACTCAGCGCCACGGCCGCAATCGCCCCGCTCGCAATCATCAACAAGATCATCCAACCGTGCAGGAACGCGGCGAGCGGACCGAACGCTTCGCGGATGTATACGTATGGTCCACCCGCCTCGGGAAGCATCGCGCCGAGCTCCGCGAAGGTGAGCGCGCCGGCCATCGCGACCACGCCACCTGCCACCCACACGCCGAGTATCCACGCGGGCGATTCCAGCTCGCGTGCGACCTCGGCGGGCGTGAAGAAGATGCCGCTGCCGATGATCCCGCCGACGACGAGAAGGGCCGCCGATCCAAGGCCGAGTTCGCGGCGCAGCGCCGGAGGCGAGCCTGCCGCGGAACCGGCGTGCATCTATACGATGATGAGGTCCTGCTGGATCGCTTCGGGCGTCACGAGCAACTCGCGTTCGCCCACCCAGCAGTTCACTTCCGATCGTACGCCGATTTCGCCCGCGATGTACACGCCCGGTTCGACAGAGAACCCGACGCCCGGGATCAGCAACCGCTCTTCGCGCGTTTCCAGATTGTCGAGGTTCGGACCCGATCCGTGGAGCGAGTGCGCATCCATCGAGTGGCCGGTGCGGTGCGTGAAGTACTTCCCGAATCCGGCTCCCTCGATGACGGCACGTGCGGCGTCGTCCGCATCGGCGCCACGCACCGGCGTTTGGGACTCGATGCGTGAACGGAGCAGCGTCAGCGCGGCGTCGCGCGCGTCGCGCACCGCCGTCCACACCGTCGTCAGCTGCGGTGAAGGCCGGCCGATGCACGCCATCCACGTCTGGTCCGCGTAGATCCCACCGGGTTCCGTCGCCCACAAGTCGATCAGAATCGCATCGCCGCGCTTCAGCCGTCGCGGCGCCGTCGGCGATGGCTCGTAGTGCGGGTTGGCAGCGTTTTCGGTCGCGGAAACATTCGGACCGTGGTCCGTTTCGAGCCCGGAGGCGGCGAACTCCGCCTTGATCCACTCCATCAGGTCGTACTCGGACACTGGAGTCTCTGCAGCGGCTGCTGCGCCGGCGCGCGCAAACGCGGCGTGGGCAATGCGGCTCAGATGCTCCGCCGCCCGCCGGTGCGATGCCAGGCCTTCGGCGCTCCAGACCGCAAAGAAGCGCGTCACGAGATCGGCAGATGTCACGACGTCGGCGCCGGCAGACCGCACCATTTCGAGTACCCCGGCAGGGATGCGATCCACCACTGGCACAGCGTCGCCCGGCGAGTACTCCATCGCGACGCGCTTGCCGCTCACCAGCGCGGCCACCTCGGACTCAAGGGAGCGCCATGACGCGTAAATCCGCCGTTCCCACCCCGCGGGCCAGCGGGCCCACGGCGCCTGCTCGATGGCATGCGTCACAGCGACCGGCGTTCCACGTGCGGGAATCCACGCGAAAATGCGTCGCGACTGCATGCCCTCCAGCCCAAGCATCGCGGTCGCTATCGGATTCGTCCCGCGAAAGTCGTACAGCAGCCACCCGTCGACGTGCGCGTCGGAGAGGGCCGATTGGATCGGATCGAGCGACGACGTGCTGAGCAGTGCAGACTCGTGCCTGGTCATTGTGCGGTTCCGATTGGGCGCCACTCGGCGCGCCATTCACAGGTTCCTTCGCCGCGACTTGCGCAGCGTACGTGTTCGACGGCGCCGACTCCGCCAACCAGCAACTGCATCAGCTCACGAAACGCAGATTCATAGTACGCGCAACCGCCGAGGCGGGGCGCGGCGTCGAGCGTGACGGACTTCGGCACCAACAGGAGAATGGTTGAGCCAACCCGGCGCACCTTCCCGCCGGTGTAGCGGGCGGAAATACGCCGCATATGTCGGAGCGCGATCGGCCTTGACGCGAGCGCGGGAAGGACGCGGGTGAGCTTGCGAACAAAAGGAGAAATCGTCCGATACGATTGACGCGCGAGCGAACGACCTGCCTCGCGAAATACGGCCTCCGCGTCGGGCCTGCGCCCAATCAGTTTCGCAATGCCGCTCGCTTCGTCAAAGGACGCCGGTTTGCCGCGCTTCACCGCCTCAGTGAAGCGTTTGATCTGCGCAAAAACCGTGTCGGACAGGCCGAATCGCTTGTTTCGCAACTCCGCCACGAACTCGGCCTCGAGGTCACCTTCCGGAAGGTCAACCGTTCTCACTGCCTCAAGCAGCGTCAGCGGGAGGAGCGGATCAACCGTGTCGGACATTCTCGCAAAGTGATGGGGGAAACGCTGAAAGTAGCGCACGCGCGAAGCTTGCGTGACGGAGACGCCGCAAGCGACTATCCCAGGATGGCTGAACGAGCGCTCATCGGGGCTGTGGCTGCGGCGCTCCTAACCGCACTGGCCAGGCGGTACGGTACTCTGGACGAGTCAGGCCAGTGGGGGGCCTTCGCGTGCGGCGTTGCGGCGTCCATCGCCGGATGGCCGTGGGCACTGCTCCTTGTAGCGTACTTCGCGGCCGCGACCGGCGTGACGCGATTCCGCGCGGACAAGAAGGCCGAGCAAACTCTGGGTACGAATCCGCAGGTAGCGCCGCGAACGGCGCCGCAGGTGCTTGCGAACGGCGGTCTCTTCTGTGTGCTCGCCGTGCAGGCAGGCCCCAATGTCGCGTCGGTGTGGGGCCTGGCGGCTGTCGGAGCGCTCGCCGCCGCCAGCGCCGACACATGGGCAACCGAAATCGGCACGTTGTGGGGTGGCCAGCCGCGATCGATCGCCACGTGGCGCCCGACGTTGCCCGGAATGTCCGGTGGCGTAACCTGGGTTGGCACGCTCGCCGCGCTTGCGGGCGCTACGCTCGTGGCGCTCGCCGCAGCGTGGCTGCACCAGATTGAACCGACACAGCCGTTCGTCATCGCGATCATCGTTGGCGGGTTCGCCGGCAGCACTGTCGATTCCTTTCTCGGTGGTACGGTGCAGACCCGGCGGTGGTGCGAGCATTGCAGGGCGTGGACCGAACGACGGGTACATCCGTGCAGCTATCGCACGGTACACACGCACGGATATCGCTGGTTTTCGAATGACGTCGTGAACGCGGCCGCGACCGTGGCCGGCGCCGCCGCCACGATAGGTGCGGCGCGCCTCCTGCGATGACAAGTCTGCAGAATCGCGCCGACGTCATCGTCGTTGGTGGGGGCCCGGCGGGAGCCTCGACTGCGTGGGCGCTCGCGCGCAACGGCATCGAAACGCTCATCGTAGACCGGGCACGGTTTCCGCGCGCCAAGCCGTGCGCCGAGTACCTCAGCCCACAGGCCGCCCGGTTGCTGCACGAAATGGGCGTACTCGAAGGACTCGAGCGATCCGGCGTCACCACGCTGTCGGGCATGCGAATCCACGCCGGCTCCGCCTCGTTCGAGGGGAACTTCGCGGGCAGTCACGGCTTTCGCGGCTTCCGGAACCGTGGCATCGCCGTTCGCCGCGAGCGGCTCGACGCCCTCCTTCTCGACGCAGCGCGTGCGGCCGGCGCCCGCGTACTTGAGAACGCCGTTGTTCAGGACGTTGTTCGCGATGACTCCGGCGCAGCCGTCGGGGTGTCGCTCCGGCGAGACAGTACCGTTATTGAGCTACGGGCCCGCCACGTCGTGGGCGCCGACGGGATCCGATCAGTCGTCGCACGCCGACTCGGCCTCGCTCGCCGAATGCGATGGCCGTCGCGTTATGCGTTCGTCACCCATTGGGAAGGCGTCGCGGACGTTGGTGACGGCGTGACCAACGTCGCCGTCGTGACCGATTCGAGTCGCGCTACTGCAGCCGCAGGTGACGCTGACGGGTTCGTCGTGAAATTGGTGGCGTCGCACGCGACGTTGGCACCGCATTTCTCGCACGCCCGTCAGATTTCGGCCGTGCTACCGACGGGCCCCTTCGGTTCGCGCGCGAAAGCCGCGTGCGCGGCGGGCGCGACGCTCGTTGGGGACGCCGCCGACTTCTACGACCCTTTTACCGGCAAGGGCATATACGCGGCGCTTCGCGGCGGCGAACTACTGGCGCCGTACGTCGTGGAATCACTGCGCGCGCCAAACGCACGAGCGCAGCGCGCAGCGCTCGAGGCCTACGATCGCTGTCGCCGGCACGAGTTCGGCGGCAAATGGCGGCTCGAGAGGCTGGTGTCGATTGCGGTCGCGCACCCTCCTCTGCTGGCGCTGATCGCGCGCCGCCTCCACGCACGGTGCGACCTTGCGGACCTTCTAGTCGGCGTCGCCGGCGACTTCGTGCCGCCCAGAGAGGTTCTCAATCTTCGGTTCGCCATGCGACTGTTCGCTCCGCTCACAGCCACTGAGGCCGCATGAGCATTGACGCTGAAACGTTTCGCCAGGTTCTTGGTGCCGTCCCCACGGCGGTAACGGTGCTGACAATCGTCGACCCGTCTGGTGCCGACCGCGCAATGACGGTGGGCGCCTTCGCATCGCTCAGCCTTGATCCCCCGCTCGTCCTGGCGTGTATCGGCAACGACGCCATGCTCGCCGGCGCTATGCGCTCCGCCACAAGATTCGGGGTCAGCGTGCTCGCCGACGACCAGGAACCGATGTCGCGGCGCTTCGCCGCCCGCACGTTGCGCGACGTTGCCGCATCGGAGTGCCTGAGGGGTCCTGCCGGCAGCGCTTTGCTTGACGGCGCATCCGCGCACATCGAGTGTCGGATCGTCGCGCGACATCCCGGAGGCGACCACACAATCGTCGTCGGCGAGATCGAATACGCAGCGGCCTTTGAACGGCCGCCGCTCGTCCATCATCGCGGCACCTATTCGCGGCTCGCGACATGAGCGGGCCGCCCGGGCGCGCGTCGGTGTTTGCGCCGCCCCGCGTTCGCGGATCGGAACATCTGGACGACCACACCCTCGATCCCGCCGTCGCGCTCCGCTCGCTTGTCGATATCTCGCGGTCGAACCGTCTGCTCGGAGGCACGTCCGCGGTACTTTCGGCAATTCGACCGTACCTCGTGCGCGCGGCTGGACGCAGACGGACACCTGCCGACGGCAATGGTGGTGTATTGTCGATTGTCGATGTCGGCACCGGTGCGGGCGACATCCCGGTGGCCGTTCGCCTCCTCGCGTCGCGCCTTGACATTCGCACGCGCACGATCGGACTCGATCGGACGCTGCCAATCGCAGCCGCTGCCAACCGTGCGTGCGGCCTGGCCGTGGCCGGCGACGCACGCCAACTCCCGTTCGCCGACCGGAGTGTGGACGTCGTGACCTGTTCGCAACTGCTGCACCACTTCGCCGATCCGGAAGCACTGATGGTGATTCGCGAACTGCATCGCGTCGCTCGTACGTGCGTCGTGATCGGAGAGTTGCGACGCTCATGGATTGCGGCGGCCGGCGTGTGGTTGCTCAGCTGGCCGTTGGCGTTTCATCGCGTGAGCCGACACGACGGCGTCGTGTCGGTGGTGCGCGGTTACGCTGGAGACGAACTCGCGGCGCTGGTCAGGAATGCCGTCGGTATCACGCCGACCATTCAGCACCGCCCGGCATATCGTGTGACGGCCGCCTGGAGCGTCGCGTGACGGGCCCTCGGGGGACGCGCGCACCGGTTTCGCTTGGCCCGATGCCCACCGGCCTGGCGATGGTCACGACCGACGAGCTGGTAGTACGCGCGACCCCACGCGAGATGTTCGACGTCGTGCGCGAGGTATCGCGCTGGCCCGAATGGCTCCCGCATTATCGGTTCGTGCGGACGCGCGATGAGGATGGCGAAGGCGGAGGCGTAGTCGAGATGGCGGCGAACAGGCCATTCGGACCGCTCAGTTGGCCGACGTGGTGGCTGTCGGACATGCAGGTCGTCACGCCGCGCCCCGCCATCCGATTTCGTCACACCGGAGGAATCACAACGGGTATGGACGTTGAGTGGAGTTTCACCTCGAACCCGACCGGAGGTACGCTGGTGCGAGTGCTGCATGTATGGAACGGACCAAATTGGCCGATGATTGGGCGCTTCGCTGCGGTCGCGGTGATCGGGCCGGTTTTCATCCATGGCATCGCGTCGCGAACGCTCGCGGGATTGGCCCGCGTGGCAGAAGAAACTCGGGGCCACGATGACCGGTAGCCCTCGACGACGCGTCGCGATCACCGGCATCGGGGCAATCACTCCGATCGGCCTTGGCCGCGACGGATTATGGACCGGCCTCCGCGCCGAACGCTCCGCCGTGCGTGCGGTCACCCGTTTCGACGCGTCGCCCTTTCGAACGCAGATCGCTGCCGAGGTCGATGATTTCCACGCTACTGACCACATCCACGCCAAGCGCGCGAAGCGGCTCGATCGGTTCGGTCAGTTTTCCGTTGCCGCGGCTCGGATGGCCGTGACTGACGCCCATCTCAATCTGGCCAGCGAAGACCGCGAGCGCGTCGGTGCGATGATGGGTTCGGCACTCGGCGGCGTGGGGTACGCCGAGGAGCAGTTGGCCAACTTCCTGACCAAGGGAATCCGTGCGGTCGATGCGACGCTCGCGCTCGCGGTGTTCGGCGGCGCGGCGAGCTGTAACATCGCCATTGAGTTCGGCGTGAGCGGACCGAACTCGACCAATGCCATGAGTTGCGCGTCGGGCACGATGGCCATCGGCGAAGCACTGAGACAGATCCGGCACGGCTACGCCGACGTCATGATCGCCGGCGGCGCAGAAGCCCCACTCGCTCCGCTGTGCTACGGTGCATTCGCGCTGATCCGGGCGATGAGTACACGCAACGACGATCCGTCGCGCGCATCCCGGCCGTTTGACAAGGATCGCGACGGCTTCGTGATGGGCGAGGGCGCAAGCGTACTCGTGCTCGAGGAATGGGAGCGAGCGCGGTCGCGCGGCGCGCCGATCTACGCCGAGCTCTGCGGCTACGGAACCACGAATGACGCACATCATATGACCGCGCCGTTGCCAACCGGCGCGCAGGCAGCGCGCGCGATGCGACTTGCCCTCGACGACGCCAACGTCGCGGCGACTGACATCGACTACATCAACGCCCACGGGAGCTCAACGCCGTTGAACGACCCGAGCGAGACGGCGGCGATCAGGCAGGTACTCGGTGCGCATGCCGAGCGCGTGCCGGTGAGCGGCACCAAGGGTTATTACGGGCACGCGCTTGGCGCGAGCGGGGCAATCGAGACGGCGATCTGCGCGCTCGCGCTCGCCCGCGGATGGCTGCCCCCGACCATCAACCATGACGCACCCGATCCCGCGTGCGATCTGGACTACGTGGCGCTGTCGGGACGCGAGGCCAGGCCGGAGCACGCGATGACCAATAGTTTCGGTTTCGGCGGAATCAATGCGTGCCTCGTCCTCCGCCGCGCAGGGTAACGCGTCAATGCATATTCCATGACACTGTGAGCGAATAGGCGATCCATCGAACATGGCCGCCGTTCGGTCGCGCCCGTCGTCAACGCCCAAAGCCCACGGCCCGCCTGTGTCCATCGAGTCAGACCGCGAACGCGTTGTTGAAGAACTGAGCGCGCACTTCGCTGAGGACCACCTCAGTACGCAGCAACTCGAGGAGAGCTTCGAGCGCGCGTACCGTGCGACGACGGTTTCGGAACTCCATCAATATGGTGGCGGGGCTCCCGCCTCTGATGACGCCGGTGCGGGCACCGGTGCCCGTACCCCGACGTTCGGCAGCGCCTGCGCGACGTCCAACCGGCGACGACGAACGCCGGTATGTGGCATTCATGTCATCGTTTCGGCGCGAAGGTGATTGGACGCCCAGCCGCGTCACCGCGGTCAAGGCGATCATGGCCGAAGTACGAATCGATCTCCGCGATGCCTCGTTTGTCGATCACGAGATTGAGTTCCACCTGGTAGCCGTCATGGCCGACGTTCAGATTCTGGTTCCGCCCGGCGTCCGCGTGGTATGCGATGGATTTGCCGTGATGGGCGAATTCACCGGACGTCACGACAACGCTCAGGCCGATCCGGACGGCCCGGTCGTGCGCGTGAATGGCAGTGCAATCATGGGAGCGGTGAGAGTCGAAACCCGCCTGCCGGGCGAGACGCAGCGCGAGGCAGCGCGCCGCCGCAAGCAACTGGTCCGCGGACGCGGCTAAGCGCACTCTGCTAAGCGCACTCTGCTAAGCGCACTCTGCTAAGCGCGCGCGACGTAGCGCTCAGTCGTCGAGTTCGAAGAGGTAGTCAAGCCTCGTAAGCACGAGCATCTGCCGCACCGCCGGGCCGGCATTGAGCAGCCGAGTGGCGATCATCCGCTCTCGCGCACGCTTTTGCACGAGCACCAGGACTCCGAGGCCGCTCGCATCGATGTCTTTCGTGGCCGCCAAGTCTACACAGATGCGAACCATGGATTCATGCACCGCCCGCTCAACATGCTCGATCGCCGTGCGCCGAAATGCCAGGCGCGTTTCGGCGACCAGGCGCTCGGGTGCCGCCAGTATGTCGGGATGTTCGCGTGCGATCGACATCACGTCTCACCGTCTGGAGATAGCTGCAAGTGAGCTTCCGTTGACCTTCCCATGTGCGAGTTTCGTGCCATTTTGTGCGCCGCCATAACTCTCTGACTGGCAAGCGGTTACAGCGCTATCACAGCGTGATAGGCGCGCGGGCACGAGCAATCTGCAGAGTGCGGCGCTGACCGCCGATTTCGCTCGCACTTTGTGTCGTCACCGTACGTGCGCAAAGCGTCACATCACGCGCCGCGACCGTCGCGTTCCTGTTCAGTTGCGGTGGACACGCGTCGTGCGCTGAGCGTAACGTTTGGACGTGTGCTCGCTGCGCCACGAAGTGCCCGGCATACATGCCGGGCTCCCGTTCGCCCAATTCTCATCGCCAATGTCTGACATCGACGTCCTGCTTACAGAAACGCGCTCGTTTCCGCCGCCCCAAGCGTTCGCGGCCGCCGCCCATGTGAGTACCGACGCCATTTATGGGATTGCCGACCGTGACTACGAGGCGTATTGGGCCAACGCTGCGCGCACGCTCGAGTGGATCACACCGTGGAAGACGGTGCTCGACTGGAAGCCGCCACACGCGACGTGGTTTGCCGGTGGACAGCTGAACGTCGCGGTGAATTGCCTTGATCGCCACGTGCGCGGCCCGAATCGGAACAAGGCCGCGATCATATGGGAGGGCGAGCCCGGCGATAAGCGCACTCTTACCTACTGGGACCTGTACCGCGAAGTGCAGCAGTTTGCGAACGTGCTGCGCTCTCTCGGCGTGGCCAAGGGCGATCGGGTTGGGATCTATCTCCCGATGATTCCTGAGGCGGCTATCGCGATGCTCGCGTGCGCGCGGATTGGTGCCGTGCACAGCGTGGTGTTCGGCGGATTCAGCCCGGAATCGCTGCGCGATCGCATGAACGACGCGGAAGCCAGGGTTCTGGTGACGGCCGACGCCGGGTATCGCCGCGGGCAGGTTGTTCCGCTCAAGCGAAACGTCGACAAGGCGCTGGAAGGAGCGGCAACGGTCAAGCATGTGGTCGTCGTGCGGAGGCGAGGCGGTGCGGCGGGCGACGAGTCGTTCGCCGAAATGACGGATGGGCGCGATCACTGGTACCACCGGCTGATGCAGAAGGCCGACGCCACGTGCGCGCCGGAGCCGATGGACGCCGAGGACGTGCTTTTCATCCTGTATACGTCGGGCACGACCGGGAAACCAAAGGGCATCGTCCATACGACCGGCGGGTACCTGACGTGCGCGGCCACCACGATGAAGCTCGTGTTCGATCTCAAGGATGAGGATGTGTTCTGGTGCACAGCCGACGTCGGCTGGGTTACCGGCCACACGTACCTCGTGTACGGTCCGCTCGCGAACGGCGCTACGTGTGTGATGTACGAGGGGGCGCCAGACTGGCCGGAACGCGACCGTTTCTGGGATATCTGCGAGCGCCACGGCGTCACAATCCTCTACACGGCACCCACAGCGATCCGTGCGTTCATGAAGTGGGGTGATGCCCATCCTGCCGCCCACGATCTCTCGCGGCTCCGGCTTATCGGCACGGTAGGCGAGCCAATCAACCCTGAGGCCTGGATGTGGTACCACGAGCACATCGGCGGCAAACGCTGTCCGATTGTTGATACGTGGTGGCAGACAGAGACAGGTTCGATCGTCATTTCGCCGCTCCCCGGCGTTACGGCCACCAGACCAGGCAGTGCGACCAAGGCCCTTCCGGGGTTCACTGCTGATCTGCTCGACTCCACTACCGGCGAGCGAATCGAAGTCGGCGGCGGGCTGCTGGCGCTGACCAAGCCGTGGCCATCGATGCTCAGGACTATCTGGGGCGACGATGCCCGGTACGTACAGACCTATTTCTCGAAATGGGAGAACCGCCCGGACGTCTACTTCCCGGGCGACGGCGCCAAGCGCGACAGCGACGGATTCCTCTGGATTCTCGGCCGCGTGGACGACGTGCTGAACGTCGCGGGCCACCGGATCGGAACGATGGAAGTGGAGAGCGCACTCGTCGAGCACCCGGCCGTTGCCGAGGCTGCCGTCGTGGGAAAGTCTCACGACGTGAAGGGTCAGTCGATCGCGGCATTCGTCACGCTTCGCGACGGAAGTACCGCCTCACCGCAGCTCCGCGACGAACTCAGGAAGTTTGTGGCCGACAAGATCGGCGCGCTGGCGCGGCCAGACGACATCCTGTTCAGCGCCGACCTTCCGAAGACGCGGTCGGGGAAGATCATGCGTCGCCTCCTTCGCGACGTCGCAGAAGGGCGGGCCCTTGGCGACACGACAACGCTTGCCGACCCGGGCGTCGTGGCTTCGCTGAAGGAACAGTACGAAGACAAAGAAGGGTGATCGGTTGACATCGCGGCCCACAAGCGGCAACGTCGTGCCGAACGACTCTCCGCGCGCGGGGCGCGCCACATGAAAGACATTCGCGAAGCGCTTCAGCAATCGCTCGGAGACGCATACCAGATTGAACGCGAGCTGCCGCGCGGCGGAATGTCGCGCGTGTTCGCGGCCCGCGAGACCGCGCTCGGCCGCGTGGTCGTCCTGAAGGTGCTCGCTCCCGAACTGGCGGCGACGCTCTCAGCTGAGCGATTCAAGCGCGAGATCACGCTCGCCGCCAGGCTGCAACACCCGCACATCGTTCCGTTGCTAAGCACCGGCGCGGCCACGGAATCGCTGTTCTATTACCATGCCGTTGGTCGACGGCGAGTCGTTGCGCGAGCGTATGGCGCGCGAACGACCGATCCCCATCGACGCGATTGAGAAAATCCTCATCGAAGTCGCGAGCGCTCTGGCGTATGCGCACGACGAGGGTGTCGTGCACCGCGACATCAAGCCGGAGAATGTGATGTTCTTCCACGGAAGCGCCGTGGTGCTCGACTTCGGAATCGGCAAGGCGCTCAGCGCCGCGACCCACGCGGCGGAGGAAACGACCGGACGCATAACGCAGCGCGGAATGAGCCTCGGTACGCCGACATACATCTCCCCGGAGCAAGCCGTCGGCGATCCGGACCTGGACCACCGGGCCGACATCTATTCGTTCGGCGTGATGGCGTACGAAATGATTTGCGGCCATCCGCCGTTCTCAGGCCGGAGCGCCCAGATGGTCATGGCGGCTCACGCCAATCAGACCCCCGAGCCACTCTCGAAGCGCCGGTCCGATGCGCCTGCCGCACTCACCCGCGTTGTGATGCAGTGCCTCGAGAAGGCCCCGGCCAAGCGTCCGCAGCGAGCGGTAGAAATCGTCAACGCGCTGAAGGCGTTGCGCGAGCCAGGTCAGGTCCGCGCGCATCCCTCGTTTCTGCAGAGGCTCCCGGCGTGGCTCCCGTGGGCGATCGCCGGCGCCGCGACGGCCGCGGCGCTCTATTTCGGACTTCGGCGCTGACGCCAGTCCAGCACGCTGAGCGCGAAGAGCACTGCGACGAGTGAAGCGCTCACAACGCAATAGCGACAAATGGCGTGGATGCGCGCCACCTCAAGCCACGTCAGCCATCCCGAAAAGACCAGGCCCCACCCATTGAGCGCGAGCAGCACACCGCTTGGCCACCGCCGGTCCGAGAATCGCCCGACCGTACCAAGCGTCGCGACCACGAATACCGACGCGTAGTATCCGGCGCCCCAGAGAGCGACCGGAAGCCCGAGCAGTCTCGACCACTTGCTCGCCTGCACCTTCTCACATCCGCCCGTACCGCAGGCGATCGACCCGACGTAGCCGTAGTGATAGAGCGTCAGGTACGTCGCCAGAAAGATCCCGCACAGTGCGAGCGCGGCAATGACACGTCGATGGCCGACGCCATGCACGACGCCATGCACGACGCCATGCACGACGCCATGCACGTCGCCATCCTCGTCGGCGCCCGCATCGTCCGGCCCGACCTCCGTGTTTGCGTCCACGGACGCCCGCTATCGCCCGGACTTCGCCGGAGCCAAATCCGACTTCGATGCAGCCCACACCGAATCCACAATCTTCTTGAATTCGTCGAACGGGATGTTGCCCGGATACATCGTCGAACCGATGATGAACGTCGGTGTCTGCCCAACACCACGCCGCACGCCTTCCTCGAGATTTGCCTTGATGCGGGGATAGTGCTTCTGCGAGTCGAAGCACGTTTCCCATTCGCTGACGTTCAACCCGATCTCTCCGGCGACGCGCTGAAGGACGCGCTTCGGATTCTTGGTCGCGAAGCCATCCCATTGGTCCTGCGTCGCGAAAACACGGTCGTGCATCTCGATGAACCTGCCCTGGTCGGCGGCACAGGCGACCGAGTTCGACGCCGCCCACGTGTTGGGATGCATGTCGAGAGGGAAATCGAAAAAGCGGAACGATGCGATACCGGTGTTGATGAGCCGTTCACGCACGTCGGGTTCCGTGATTGTCGCCCACTGCGCGCACGCAGGGCACTCAAAATCACCAAACTCGACGATCTGCACGGGCGCGTCAGGATTGCCAACGAGGTAGCCTTCCGCCGTGCCCGCAGGAAGGTTCGGATCCACCGTTCCGACCCCGGCCCGTGGGCGGGACACGGTATAGCCAATGGTCGCGATTCCGACGATGCCAATTATGACGAGCACGCCCATAAACCGCGAGCTGGACTTCTTCCGTACGGACTTTGACACAGTGAATTCTCCTCTTCGGGACGTGGTGGGCCGCTACGCGCGTCACAGCACGCAAATCGACCGCCGAACGACCCGTTCAAGATAGTCGGTGCCCCCCGGGCCTTGCTCGGGGGCCTCAACGGGACGCTGTTGTTGGGGGTAGATACAGGTGTGAACTACCCCGGTTGGTGTCGGGGATAGGAACCGCCGTGCCGGATGACTAACTTTCGGCTTCGAACTTCACTTCCAAAACACGAGCGAGATGAGTACAAAGAAGTCCCAACCGGCGCGAGCCGCCGCAGGCCCTTCGCCTTTTGCCCAGGCCCGCGACGAGCTGTTCCAGCATATCATCGGTTGCGACGTGGTCGGCGCAGACCCGGAACACCAGAAGGAATGGCTCGACGAAACGATGAGGTACATGGCGGAGCGGTTTCACGAACTGGACAGCTCTCAGATGACAGAGCTTCGTACGCTTGGTGAGCGATTCGCCAAGCCGGCAAAACGCAGCGAGGCAGTGAGCGCGTAGTGAACTGAGGGCACCGAAGGCTGGTGCCCTCGATGCGTTTTACGGCCGCTTCGATCCGCCTGATACCCGGCTGAGGTCAGCGCCCCGCGCGACGGGAGTGCCGCGCGACGAAGGCGATGGTTATTCCCGACCCGACCGCGAGCTCGACGCCGGGCTCCCAGCCCAGACGCGATGGCAGTTCGAGCCCGGCCACAAACAGAAGCGCCACGCGGCCGTGATCCGCACTCCGCCAGTTTCCCACCAGCCCGCCTCCGACGTATGGGCCGGTTCGTCTCTGACGGAACGGATCGATAAGGAAGCGTCCAACTACTTGTGCGCGTACCAAGGGCGCCTGGTCGGCGCGCCTGCCTACCCCGACCGCGGTTGACCCGGCGACACGCACGTAGTATCCGGCCGGCACGTTTGCGCCGGCTCCGACAAACATCGCGCCACCGTCGCCGCCCAGCGCAGCGGCAGCCGACACTTCGGGTTGCACGCGCGGCGCTATGCGAAACTGCTGTGCGCCGAGTCCCGACGCCGCGACGCCAGCCAACGCGAGGATGGTCGCGGCACCGCCCACCGTTCCGCCGCCCACCGTTCCGCCGCCCACCGTTCCGGCGCGCACCGTTCCGGCGCGCACCAGGACGGCAGTGTAGTCGGCGATGGCGACAAGCGTGCCTACTGCGACTGCTACGACGAATGCAGTGAGCCACTCGGGCGCGCCAATCGCACATACCAACGTCAACAGCTGCAACACGGTGACGACTTTCCCGGCTGGACGAGCGGCGAACCCGAAGCTCCTGAGGCGAGCCGAACGCCTGCTGAACGCCCATGCAGCGAGCACAACCACGTCCCGCGCTACGAGAGTGAGCGCTGCAACGACTGAAATCGTCGCGTCACTCCAGAGCACTACGACCGCCACGAGCATGAATCCCCGATCAGCCGCAGCTGTGGGCTTCCGAGAAATGGGAAGACCGCGGCCATCGCGAGGCGCGACAGCGAAATAATGTTGGGTAAGGTCGCGATCACATCGCGCGCCATGGGCGAAAGATAGAATCCGTCCCAAGTGCTTGCCACCGCGGGGCCTTCACCCTAGCTTCGCGGAACTGGCACATTCTTCTCATCGCACGGACCGGACCGCATGGCAGACGTGACAGAACTGCTTCGGCAGGTGGCGATCTTCAAGGACCTCGACGATGGCGAACTCGCCCGGGTTGCCGAGGTTTGTCGCATGCAGGAGTTCGTGTCCGGAGAGCACGTGTTCAAGGAAGGAGAGACCGGCAACCGCTTGTACCTGATTGTCGAAGGCGACGTACGGATCAGTCGCACGATTCCGGGAAGTGGCGAGGAGGCGCTCGCGATTCTCAAGCCGGGATCGCTGTACGGCGAGATGGCGGTGTTCGACCGGAGTGAACGCTCCACCGACGCCATCTCCAACGGCGGAACCAAGTGCCTGACGATTGCGCGGTCAGACTTCGAATTGCTGCTCGATTTCAACCGCGACATCGCCTACAAGGTGCTCTGGTCGTGTACCCGCCTCCTGTCCGGACGTCTCAGAAACACAAATAATTCGCTCCGGTCGTTCCTCGCCATGAGCATGTTCTGACCGGCGCGGCGCCCCTGCTCCACCGCGTCGCGGATTTTCGCGGCGTGTCGGCTCCGGCACTGCGCGACGGCGCGGCGCTCGCGGGTCTGCTCCTTTCTGCGGCTGGCGCAGCCGGTCTGAGCACGATCGAAGCGCCGATTGTCCGTTCGCTGCCGCGCGATGGTCTGGCCGTCGTGCTCTTTCTCGACCTCGGCCACGTTGCCGTGCACACCATTCCGGACCGCGAACTAGTCGTGCTCGACCTTCTCGTTTCAGCCGACCGCGACCCGCAAAAGGCAGTGGATGTGTTCATTCGCAAGTTTGGTGTGCCTGAGGCCAGCGCAGGCCGAACGTTCGATCGCGGCTGAAGCAGCCTGACCGCCGACACTCCCCAGATCACCAGATCCTCAGATCCCGTCAGACGATGGCACACGCTTCATGGTTTGGCCCTGGCGCACTGACCTTTCTCCGCGGATTGAAGAAGAACAACCGCAAGGAATGGTTCGAGGAACATCGCGACGACTATACGCGCGAAGTTCTGGAACCTCTGCGTGCAGTTGCCGGCGAGCTGGACGTGCGTTTCGCCAAGCTCGCCCCCGAGTTCGAGGCTAATCCAAAGCGTTCGCTATTCCGGATCTACCGCGACGTCCGATTCTCCAAGGACAAGTCGCCCTACAAGTCGCATGCGGCGCTCTGGGTGTACCACCGGGCGCCGGGGCGCGGAGTCGGAAAGGAGATTGATGGAGGAGCAGGCTTCTATCTGCATGTCGAGCCCGGGGCCTCGATGGTCGCCGGCGGAATCTGGATGCCGCCCCGCCACTCGCTGGCCAAGCTGCGAGACCGCCTCGCCGACGACCACCACCGCGTGTTTCGCAGCATCGTCACAGCGCCCGCTTTTGTGAAGCGATTCGGCGGCCTGAACGTTGGCGAAGCCGGGGTGAAACTCAAACGCATGCCGCGCGGGTTCGCCGAAGACCACCCGGCAGCGGACCTGCTTCGGTTCAACTCGTTTACGGTGAGCGCGCGTTACTCAGACAGGGAAATTCTCGCCCCGGCGATGATCGACAAGGCCATGAAAGACTTCGCCCTGATACTCCCGTTGTGTCGATGGCTGAATAGCGCGCTCGGGCACAAGCCTGCCGCACGACGCTGAACGGTTTGTAAGCGGGCCAAACGAACGCCAAGCGGTCAGACAGCCCGGCCGGCACCTCGAATGGTCACTTCCACACGTCGCGCCGGGTCGATACAAGACTGCGCCACGGCCTGGATGCCAGCCGCCGTGACCGCGCGAATTCGCTCTTCGTAGCTCTCAATCTCCCGCAACGACGTGCCAAAGAGCCATGCGTCGGCAAGATCGCCCATGATGCTCGCGGCAGCTTCGCGACGAATTGCGTGTGTACCGAGCGCAAACGTGTGCGCCTGCGCGAGCTCGCGCGCAGTTACCGGCTCCTCGCTGAGGCGTGCGAACTGCTCGAGAAGTCCGGCGCGCGCAGCATCCTCCTTCTCCGGCGACATCGCGATGTAGGCGGCGAACGCGCCGGCATGCTGTCGGATGATCGGCGACACCATGACGGTGTACGCCAGCGACTGGCGGTCGCGCAGCTCCTCGAAGAACCGCCCGCCAAGCCCACTCGCGACGCCGGCGAGCATCATCGCCGCGAAACGCCGATCGTCTCCACGTGCTGGCCCCGGGAAGAACATGGCCAACGCCGACTGTGCCTTGTTGCGCTCGTCAACGCGCCGGACTGCATCGCGCGGCCACTCCGGCGCGGTGACCGAAGGCGGTCCTGATTCATTGAGTTCGGTGAATCGACGCGCAATCGCAGCGACTGCGTCGTCGGGGTCAGCATCAGCAACGCACACCAGCACTCCGCGTGCCGTGCGCGCCACGGCGTCGTGCCACTCGGTAAGTGCTGCCGTGTTGAGTCGCCCCACCGAACCTTCGGCGCCGAGTACCTGCCGTCCGTATGGATGACCGCTCCAAGCTCCTTCGGTGGCCAGACGAATGGGCCATCGGTACATGTCGTCGCGAATCGCAGCGATTTCGGCGAGCGCCACCGCGCGCTCCGACTCCACGGCGTCACTGCGAAACGCCGGTCGCTGCACGACGTCGGCGAGCAATTCGGCCGCGTCGCCGAGGTAGCGAACTGGAACGGAAATCGTCCAGTGGAACGCGTCGGGTCCCGCACCCGACGAAAGCGCTCCTCCCGTGAACTCCACGTCCTCGGCGATCTGCTTGGCGCTCCGGCGTTCGGTCCCGCGCAGCGCCGTGCGCGCCATGAGCGTCGTGATCCCGGCGGAGTGATCCGATTCAGTGACCGCCCCACCGTTCACGAACCAACCGGCGTGGGCCACGGGTCCATCCACCCGTTGAAACAGAATCGGTACGCCTGAAGCAGTGCGATACACGGTGATGTCACCTTCACGACGTTCAACACGCCACGCCCGCGACCCGTCGTGCACGGCGGCCGCCGCCACCGACATGGCGACCTGTTCGACCGGCGTGGGCCGGTCGCCATCGAGCATCTCCATCACTTCGGCGGAGTTGGCCGCGAACGGGCGTGCGTTTGCCGGTCGATACACCACGAGGGCCGCACGGTCGGGGCTCAACCAGCGCGCAGCAACGCGATGAACGGCATCATGATCGGCGGCCAGAAGCGTGTCCAGGTACTCGGCGCCCCGCTCATACCCACCGGCGAGTTCCCACTCGGCCAGATGATTGGCCTGACCGTTGGCGGTTTCGAGCCGACGGACCCACTGGGCACTCACGAGGCGGCGCGCGCGCTCGACTTCTGCGGGGGCCACTTCGCCTTCGCACACACGGCGCACCTGATCCCACGCCGCCCGCACGGCACTCGTCGCACGCTCCGGCCGCGCGGTGGCGTGAACGATGAAGACACCCAGCTCCGTGGGCGTATAGTTGGAGGCGCTAATGGCCGATGCGAGCCGCCGATCCCGCACGGCCCTGTACAGGCGCGACGCCCTGCCGCCCGAAAGGATCGCCGTGATCAGATCCATCGTTGGCGTGTCTGCGTGCGCCAACTCGGGCGTGCGCCACCCAAGCAGCAGCTCGGATTGCTGCACGTCGCCGTCGAGTTCCCGGTAGCGGAGCGGGCCGTCCTGCGGCGGCGGCTCCACAGGCCCTGGAGTACGCACCACAGGTTCGTCGGGAATCGCCCCGTAACGGGCAGCCACCGCCGCGATCGCCTTGTCCGGATCCACATCTCCGACGACGGCGAGGACGGTATTGCGCGGCCGATAGAAATTGCGGTAGAAGGCCATGACGTGATCGCGCGTCAGCGCGCGGAGCCCAGGCTCGCGACCAATGCGCCAACGCCGAATCCGGTGGTGGTCATGCAGCACGGCGAACAGCGTTTCGCTCGCCACGGCGACCGGCGTGTCCGCTTTTCGTTTGGCTTCTTCAACGATCACTTCGAGTTCGCGCGAGAGCTCGCCGGCGTCGATCAGGGAGTTGGTGTACGCATCGGCCTGAATGTCGAGCCCGGCCTCGAACCCGGCCGCGGGAAGCACCACGTAATAGCGAGTGTGATCGTAGAGCGTCGCCGCGTTGAGTATGCCGCCGTGATCCTTGGTCGCCTTCGCAATCTCACCGACTCCGCGCGTAGGCGTTCCCTTGAAGTACATGTGCTCAAGGACATGCGCGACGCCCGAGGCGTCGTCGGTTTCGTCGAAGTATCCAGCGCCCACATACGTCACCATCGCCACAACACCGGCTCCCCGCTTTCGCCGCGCAACTACGCGCAGCCCGTTCGGAAGCACGGCGCAGCGCACGCTCCCCTCGGGAAAAACGTCGCGCAGCGCGCCGTCAGCCACGCTTCACCCCGCAACGCGACGAGGACTGCATCATCGCGCGAACGACGCCCGACGGAGGATTACGGTGCCGCAGACAAGCGCGAGTATGCCGTACCCCGCCACATGCGCGACATGCATCCACGGGACGCCGGCGCCAGCATAAAGCTGGTCGCGGATGTAGTCGAGCTTGTGCAGCGGCGGGAACAGTCGCGTGACCTGCCCGAGCCACGGCCACATCGGGGAGTTCGGCATTTCCTTTAAGCTATGGAGCACCGTGCTCGTCACGTAGAGGACGACCAACAATACTGCATCAAGATTGGTTGCGGCGGAGAGGGCAAAACCGATGCCCCCAACCAGAATCCAGAACAGGCCCATGAAGATCATGCTCTCGCGCACGGGAAGCGGCCCCGTGCCGGCTTGCAGCCACGCGGAGAATAGCCCGGTCAGCACAACCATGCCAATGCCGATGAGAAACCACTGCTGGATGTAGAACCGCTCGATTGACACCGGTTTGCTGAAGAGAAACCGGAAGTACCCGTTCGACCGATCATCGGTGACGAGCCGCGCGATTCCCATGAAGCCGCCGAGCACGATGAACACGCCTGAAAGCATCCGAAACACGTCACGTGAAATCCGAACGCCCTGCGTTGACGACCAGCCGACGTCGACGCCGGCAGTTTTCCAGATCATGAAGCCGAGGAGCGTGACCGTCAGCGCCGGCAGCCCGGCGCGAAGCATAAGGAAGTCCGCGAACTGGTATCGGAACAGGTACGCCAAGGCGCGGGCCCGCCCCGGCCGATTCGCGGTCACGGTCACGGCGCACCTCTGGGTGCGGCGCCGACAGCAGCGTGAAACTCGGCCTCGAGCGCACTCTCGCGCGGGGCAAGCGACGTCACCTGCCCGCCGGCCGCGAGCGCGCGCTGTAGCGAGGCGTTGAGTTCTGTAACGGTCATCGCCACCGTCTCAATCTCGGACGTCCCGATTGCCGCAGCTCCGGGGAAAGCCGAAAGAAGCGTCGCCGGGTCGCCAGTCGAACGAACGCGATACACGCGAGCCCCGACGTCTCCCGATCCGCCCATGGACACGACACGCTGCAGTCGCCCGCGGTCGATGATGGCCACGCGATCGGCAACCCGCTCAAGTTCATCCAGGTTGTGCGAGGCGATGACGATCGTTCGGTCCGGACGCCGGAGTCCGGAAACAACCGCGCGAAACCGATGCGTCCAAATCGGGTCGAGACCGTGTGTCGGCTCATCGAACACTACGACGTCGTGCTCGCGAAGCATCGCCTGCGCCAGTCCGACGCGCTGGAAGTTCCCCTTTGACAGCGCCTTGACCCGCTTTCGGGAGTGTTCGCCAATCTCGAGCGCGTCAATTACACGTGCCACTTCGATGTCGACGCGGTGTGGCTGCACGCCGGCGAGTGTCGCCAGCCGGCGCAAAGCGTGGTCTACACGCCACTGTTCTGCCTCAGTTGAAATGTGACTCCTACGCGCTCCATTCTTTGGAGCAAGGAGGAGTACATGAC
>JAQBYI010000062.1 GCA_027622655.1 Gemmatimonadota bacterium
CTCCGGACTACGGCCTGCGTGAACCAACTCGACCATCTTTTGCCGGAACTCCGGCGTTGACAATCGAGTTCCGGCCAGACCGGGGCGCGGCTGCTGCGCCGCGCAGCGAGACATCGTCGAGAGGCGCGAATTCCAGGCTCATGGCCAACACCATCCACGTCGATGTCGTCAGCGCCGAAGAGTCGATCTACTCCGGCGAGGCCGAGTTCGTCGTCCTGCCCGGTGAAGCGGGCGTACTCGGCATCTATCCGCGCCACGCGCCGCTCATCACGCGCATCAAGCCGGGCACGGTGGAGATTACGCCGGCCGGGGGCGGCGAGAAGGAGTTGATTTTTGTCGCTGGTGGCATCCTGGAAGTGCAGCCCAAGCTGATCACGGTGCTCGCCGACACGGCGATTCGGGGGCACGACCTCGACGAGGCAAGGGCTAACGAAGCGCTGAAGAAGGCCGAGGAAGCACGCGCCAAGGCGCAGGACAAGCAGGAGATCGCCGCAGTCGAAGGCGAACTGGCGATGCTCGCGGCGCAACTCGCCGCGATCCGCAAGCTGAGGAAGAAGTAGCAAAGACGGAGCCGCGAGGGTCCGCTTACGCGCGGCCGATGCTCGGCGGCACGCTCTCGAAAATTGCGTCGCGGCACGTCCCCCATCTTGAGTCCGAACTCGACGTTGCCGATGGCAGTGCGCCAGGGAAAGAGATCGAAGCTCTGGAACACCATCCGGCGCTGATCGCATTGTTGCGGGCCACAATCGTTCGAGTCAGCGCTTGCGCCGGGTGCCCTTCTCGACCGTTGCCTCTTCGATCCGGTAAAAATCGTCGAGCCCGACAATATCCTCAATTTCCTTGCGCACGTCGATCCAGTCCTGAATCGCCAAGCCAGAATAGTTTCCGGTGCGCTCGATCTCGCCGTAGGCTTGCTTCGCGAAGTAGAAGCTGACCAGCAGGTAGGTGACCGCATCGATCGCTGCCTTGTAGCCGATGTCGGCGAGCTGAGCGGCTGTCGGCACAGGTCGGCCGTCGCGATTACCCCGGCTGAGGACATACACGAGCGGGATTCTCGACTTCTTCGGCGCCCGCTTCATTTCATCATCGTTGCGTGGGAAAAGGAGGCCCATATCAGCCCCGACATCCGCGGCCGCGTTGATGCGCCTGGCCGCCTCGTCAAGTCCTTCGGACCGACACGTCTCGGTCCGCGCGATCACCAGGAAGTCCTTGTCGCTCTGGTCACGCTGCAGGCAGGCGAATCTGATCTTGTCGATGAATTCCTTGCGCGTAGTCGTGTGTCCCTTGGCCCGGTGATAATGCGCGCGCTTGGGATAGAGTTGATCCTCGATGTGGATTCCGGCAACTCCGGCACGAACGAATTCGCGCACCGAGCGCATGGTGTGCAATGGATCGCCGAAGCCGGCTCCGCCATCGGCAAGCGCGGGAATCCGCACCGCATTGGCGACGTCGCCGGCGACGCGCACTTGCTCGTCCATCGTTAGCAGGGGCTCTGAAGTGCACCGCGAGCTGCCCGTGACGAAGCCACCGGTATAGACCGCCTTGAAGCCCATCTTCTCGACAAGTCTTGCGCCGAGCGCATCATAGGCAACCGGCACGTACACGAACGGTTCTTTGTGCAGGAGTCGGCGAAGGGCAGTCGTCCGAGGTTTCATTCGCGCTTTTCCTTCAGCGGGAGAGGTTTACGCCAGCGTCACGCTCCGAGCCCTATTGGGCACTGGTGCGATATTTTCGCGCCAATTGATCCTTGGTCAGGAACCGGCGCTCGAGCGCTTGCACTTCATCGAACCCCACCAGCGAATTGAGTTCCTCGAATGAAACCAGTAGATCGGGTCGTTCGATCACCTGGCCGGTGTCGATACTCCGTTGCAGCACACCCAGCCCATCTTTCATCCCCTTGACGGCACAAGCCGTGAGGAGGCGCGGGTAGATAGTCACTGCCACGCCCAGCCCTTGCATTTGGGCCGGTGCTAGCAGCGGCGTAGTCGAACGCTTCCGAATTCCAAACCCCATATTGACGCACAAGGGCTTCGGTACGTTCTTCGCCACGGTGGCGATTTCTTCCTCCGACAAGAGCGCGTCCGCGAACAAGAGATCGGCGCCCGCTTCCGCATAGCGGTTGAGGCGCTTGATCACTTCCGCGATGCCATGCGTGGCCAAGGTGTCGGTGCGTGATTTGATGACGAAATCAGGATCCCGGCGCGCCTCGGCGGCAGCGCGAATCTTTTCCGCGCCCTCCTCGAGCGAGATCACTTCCTTGCCTTGCATGTGGCCGCATCGCTTCGGCCAAACCTGATCCTCGATCATCACCCCCGCAAGCCCGGCGTCCTCGAAGCCGCGAACCGTGAAGTAGACGTTCACGGCGTTGCCGTAGCCCGTGTCGGCATCGCCGAAAAGGGCCATGTTCGTGCATGCTGCGAGCGAGCGGCAGGCTTCGAGATTTTCGCGGTAGCCCATGATTCCCACATCGGCCCAGCCCATGCAGGCCTCGCTGATCCCCGCGCCGGTGATGAACGCCGCGCGAAAACCCGCCCGCTCCACCAGACGTGTACTGTACCCGTCGAACACGCCTGGCAGCACCAATAACGAGGGGTCATTCATCAGGCGCCTGAATAGCTTGCGCTTGTCGTTCACGGACGTTGCGGCTGTATCGTTCATTGCATCCTCCGAATCACGCGAAGTGGGTGTCATTCGTCGAGACCGTGCCGGGTCTGACCATCATGATGAGGGCGGGCGCATGCGCCGCCGTCGTTCCACGTGCACGATCGCGAAGACTACCGACACGATCACGACGGATCCCGCGATGGTGAGCAGATTCGGCAGTTCGCTGAACAGTGCAAAGCCGACAATCGCCGCGAAAGGAAGCTGCATGAAATCGACCGGCGTGATCAGGGTCGCATCGCCCAGTGCGGCGGCACGCGCTACACAGTATTGTGCCGATGCCGCGGCAATGGCGGCGAGCGCGAGCCATCCCAGTTGCGGCAAACTTGGAGTGGTCCAGGCCATGATCGCGAACGGCAGCGCATACAGCGTGCCGAACAGCGAAAAGTAGAAGACGATCCGCGCGGCGGGCTCGGTGGTGGCGAGCTGCTTGACCTGCACGAGCGTAAGACTCGATACCGCCCCACCCAGGAGCGCCACCAGCACGGCGAGTTGCGCGTCGAGGGCGGGGCGCACCACCATCACCACACCGGCGAAGCCAACCAGAGTCAGCATGCCGCGCCGGCGACCCACGACTTCGCGCAGCACCAGCCAGGCCGTGAGCGTCGTCCAAAGCGGGCGCGTGAACGATATCGCGGTGAATGTCGTCAGCGGCAGGTATTTCACACCAAAAACCCAGCACCACATCGACAGCGCGCCCACTGTTCCACGCGCGAAGTGACTCTTGAGCCGGCGCGTATGCAGGATCTTGAACCCGTCCCAGGCAACCCATGGAAGGACCAGCGGAATCGCGAACGCCATGCGGAACAGGAACACCACCGCCACCGGCAGCTCGCGCGAGACGTGCTTGATGACTGCGCTCATCGCGACGACGCACGCTGCGCCCAGCAGCATCCAAAGTATCGCCCTGGCGTTGGTGGCTAGCGCAATCCACGGCAAGGGTAAGCGGGTCCCCGCGGGTCGCGCCGGCTCCTCCATCGCATCCTCCCTTCGTCATCCCGCGATGGTGAGGATCACGTTGCCGTGGGCATCGACCGCTGCCGTGCAACCAGGCGGTACCACGATGGTCGTATCGTATTCCTGGATCAGCGCCGGTCCCGGACGCGGCGCGCGACCAAGCGAATTCCGGGATAGAACTGCCGCGTCGAGCTGACCGTGTAGAGGCCCGAAGTACGCCGGCCGCTGCGTATCGGGGCCCGAAGGTTCGCTCGCCCATTGCATGCCATGCTCCACCGCACGCGGTACCCGCATCACCAGCCGCACGGTCACCAATTCGAACGCCTTGGTATCGCCGCGATGGCCATAGGTTTGCTCGAATTCCTGCTCGAAGCACTCCTCAATCGAGCGCAAAGCCGCCTGCGTCAGTGGTCCAGCCGGAATGGATACCGTCAATTCCGATGATTGGCCCCGATAGCGCAAATCCGCGGAGCGTGCGAACTCGGCGCTGGCCTCATCGAAACCCTCTTCGCGCACGCGGGCCAGGAGATCGTCGCGCATCTCCTCCAGAGCCGCATCGACCGGGGCCATGTCGGTAGCGCCACCTGTCGCAGTCAGGACGGTGCGCGCGGCGTGATGTTCGATTTCGGCATGCAACAGGCCGAGCGCGCTGAATACCCCGGGCGCCGGTGGGATGAGCACCTGCTTGATGCCGAGCGTGCGGGCGACGCCAGCGGCGTGGATCGGTCCCGCGCCGCCGAACGCCATCATCACGAAATCGGCGGGATCGCGGCCACGCTCGACCGACACCGACTTGATGGCGCGTACCATGTTCGAATTCGCGACCGCATGAATGCCATGGGCCGCATCGAGCAGCGAGAGCCCCGCGGGCTCGCTCACGTAGCGGTGCACCGCGGCCTCTGCCAGCGCCGCATCCACCGTTAGCGTTCCACCTGCCAGTGACGCGCTGCTGATATAGCCGAGCAGCAGATTTGCGTCGGTCACGGTCGGCAGGGCACTCCCCTGGCCATAACACGCCGGGCCCGGCACGGCGCCGGCGCTGTGCGGCCCCACGCGCAGCGCACCGCCGGCGTCGAGACCGGCAATGCTGCCGCCACCGGCGCCGACTTCGGAGATGTCGATCACCGGAATGCGCAGCAGATAGCCATTGCCGCGCATCAACCGGCTGCTCGCCGACACCGTCGAGCCCACCTCGTACTCGCTGCCCCGAAGAATTTCACCACGCTCGATGATGGATGCCTTGGTGGTCGTGCCACCCATATCCAGCGTAATCACGTTCGGATGGCCGCAATCGCGCGCCACACGCTGTGCAGCGACCACCCCTGCCGCCGGACCGGATTCGACGATGGCCACCGGCCGCGCGGTGGCCGAAGACGCGCTGATCAATCCGCCGTTCGACTGCATCACGAGGATCGGGGCGCGCACGTCACATTCCGCCAGTGCGCCACGCAGGCGATCGAGATAGCGTGCAATCAATGGCGTGATATAGGCATTTACGACTGTGGTGCTGGTACGCTCGAACTCCAGCATCTCCGGCAGTACGTCCGAGGACAGCGACACGTGGACGCCCGGGAGGTGCTCGCGAATGCGCGCGCCGGCGGCGCGTTCGTGGACTGGATTGCGATAGGCATGAAGGAAGCACACGGCCACGGTTTCGACGTCCGCCGCCTGAAATTCCTCGATTGCCGCATCGACGGCCGCCAAGTCCAAGGGTGCCAGCACGGCACCGCGCGCATCCAACCGTTCCCGCACGCCCAGGCGAAGGGCGCGCTCGACCAGCGGCTCCGGTTTTTTCCATCCCAGATCGTAGGCAAGCGGGATGCGGATACGGCGCAACTCCAGCACGTCGCGAAAGCCCTCCGTCGTGAGCAATGCGGTGCGCGCGCCCTTACGTTCCAGGATAGCGTTGGTCGCGACGGTCGTGGCGTGCACCACTTCGGCGACGCTGCTGCCTGCAAGCTTCGCCTTGGCGCAATATTCGGCGATGCCCTCGACGATTGCGCGCGAGTAATCGGCCGGAGTCGAGGGCCGCTTGCGCCGGTCGAGGAGCCCGTCCGGTCGAAGAAACACGAAGTCCGTGAACGTGCCGCCGATATCGACACCAACGCGCAGCGGCGACGCGTGCCTTGCGCTCACGCCGCGGTGCTCATGGATGCCGGCGACCGGCGCTCCGCGCGCAACGCCGCCGTCGCCCGCGCATCGAGACGCCAGGGCGCGCGCAGGACCACGACGCCATAGTCGCGTTGCGCGCCTTCAGGCGTCACCTTGCCATTGCGCACATCGTTGAGGACCAGCGCCGGATCGCGACGCAGTGGATCGCCATAGCCGCCGGCACCTGCGGTGGTATGGTGTATGGCCTGTCCCTTGTCCAGCCAGCGCGTGAATTTGGTAGGAAGCTGTCGCCACGTGCCCCCGTCGTCCAGCAAGTTATTCGACGAGGTGCCTTCTCGCCCCCCGGCCAGGCCGTAGGGACGGTGGCGTCGGCGGTCGGCGCGCAGCTGAAGGGTCGCGCGTTCCCCGAGAAAGCGCAGCTGGCGCGACACGGACATGCCACCGCGCCATTCTCCCGGTCCGCCGCTGTCGGGCACGAACTCGTAGTGCTCGACGCGGATCGGCGCCTGGTTCTCGACCATCTCCACCGGGGCATTGCTGATATTCGCGGCCCCATTGGCGATCCCATCGATGCCCTCGCGGCGATAGCCGCCGCCCCAAGCACCCATGATGGCTTCCCGGAACAGCGAGAATCGACCTTGACTATCGAAGCAGCCAAAACTGTAGCTGGTGGTGCCGCCCTCACCGGCCGCGCGCACGCGCTCGGGAATCGCTTGAGCGAGCGCGCCGAACATGGCGTCGATGAGGCGAAAACCGCTGATGCCGCGCGCGGCGACGGCCGCGGGCGGGTTCGGGTTCACCAGCGAGCCCAGCGGCGCCTTGACGTGGATGGGTCGAAAGAAGCCGGAGTTGTTCGGCGCGTCGGAATCCATGATCGAGCGGATGGCGAAATAAACCGCCGACTTGGCAAACGACAATGTGGAGTTGATCGCCCCCCGAACCTGCGGCGAGGTGCCGTCGAGGTCGACCGTGATCTCGTCGCCCTCGACATGGATCGCAACTGCGATTCGCACCGGCTGGTCCATGTTGACGCCATCGTCGTCTAGATAGTCGACGAATCGATAAACGCCGGGTGGAATCGACCGCACGGTTCGTCGCGCCTCGCGCTCGCTATAGTCCAGCAACTCCTCGAAGTGGCGTTCGAGCTCCGTCACGCCAAAGCGCGCGGCGAGCTCCCCCATGCCGCGCTCCGCGATCCGGCATGCTGCCAACTGCGCTTGCACATCGCCGAGCACCACATCGGGTATACGGACGTTAATCGCGATCATGTCCAGGAGCGTTTGATTCGGCTGGTCGCGTTCGTAGAGCTTCAGGATCGGGATGCGCAAGCCTTCCTGGTAGATTTCGGTGGAGTCCGCAGCGCTCGATCCCGGGACGCGCCCCCCCATGTCGTTGTGGTGGGCGACGACCACCGCGTAGCCGAGCAGACGCTCGCCGACGAACACCGGCTTGAACATGAAGATGTCGGGCAGGTGCATACCGCCCTGATAAGGATCATTCAACACCACGACGTCGCCGGGTTGCAGCGTATCGCCGTATTTGGCCAACACGTTGTCCATCGCATCGGGAATCGAGCCCAGGTGCAATGCCACGCTCAGCCCTTGCGCGATCATCCGGCCCTGGCGGTCGCAGAACGCGCTCGAGAGATCCATGGTGTCGCGCATGATCGAGGAATAGGCGATGCGGATGACGGTGAGCACCATTTCATCGACCACCGAGCCGATCGCGTTCTTGACGAGCTCCAGACGGACCGGATCATGCGCCATATTTCTTTTCCAGTTCGCGATAGTCGTGGAGCCTTGCGATCTCCCAGAACTCGTCGAATTTCACCATGCGGTCCCAGACGGTCAGCGAGTTGCCCGTCGCCTTGATCTCTGTCAGCACCTCGCGCATCACCTTGCACGCCGCCATCAGCGCGTGAACATAGAAGCAGGCGGTCTTGAAGCCCAGCTGCTCGATCTCCGACACATGCAGCCGCGGCACCATGCCGCTGGGCGAGTGGTTGAAGTGCAGCGGCACTCGGCCGCGGAACCGTTCCGCCATGGCACGGATCTCGTCCATCGACTCGCGCATCTCGAAGAACAGCATGTCGGCGCCGGCTTCGAGGTAGGCCTCGCCGCGCTCCAGCGTGTCCGCGAGGCCGTTGACCATGATCGCGTCGCAACGCGCGATGATGACGAAGTCCGGATCGTGCCGCGCATCAAGCGCGGCCTTGATCTTGCCCGCCATCTCCTCCTTGGAGATGAGCCGCTTGCCGAACATGTGGCCGCAGCGCTTGGGCCACACCTGGTCCTCGATATGGATGCCGGCCACACCCGCGCGCTCGAATTCGCGCACCGTGCGCCTGGCATTGATCGCGTTGCCGTAGCCATTGTCGGCATCGACGATGACCGGAATGCGCACCGCTTCCGCTATGTAGCGCGCGTTGTCGACCATCTCGGGCATCGTCACCAGCCCGATGTCAGGGTAGCCCCGGCACATCGACGCGCCGGCGCCGGTGGCCACGCACAACGGGTAACCGACCTGCTCGACGATGCGGGCGCTTAAGCCATCGTGGGCGCCGCCGCCGAGCACGATGCCGGGCGCGGCCAGGAGTTCGCGTAGTCGTTGCGTCATGCGCATGGGTTTTGCTCCTCGATCGCACTGGGAGCCACGATGGAAAGCGCCAGCACGGCGGCGGTGTGTTTCAGGGTCTGAGATAGGTATTGCATTTCGTTCCTCCATCGATGGGGCCCCTCAGGAACGCAGCGCATGCCACCCGGCACCCCCAAAACCCCCACCCAGTTGAAAAAATGCGCGCGTCCGTACACGCTGTCGCCATGGCGATGCCGGAAGCTCGTGACGAGCCGACACCAGCAACTGTACCATCGATGGAATTCCCGTGACCGACGATACAGTAGTCCGAGTCGATTCGCATGCGCACGTGTTCCGTCGCGGCCTGCCGCTGGCGGATGGCTATCGGTACGCGCCGCAACATGACGCGCTGCTGCCGGAACTCCTGGGGCTGTTCGACCAATGCGGCATCACCCACGGAGTTCTTACCGCCCCGAGCTTTCTCGGCAGCGACAATTCCTTCCTCCTCTCGGCGCTGGCGGCGGCGCCGGAGCGCCTGCGCGGCACCGTGATCGTGGACGACAGCATCGACCGTATCGCACTCGAGGACATGGACCGCATGGGCGTCGTGGGCATCCGGTTCAACATGCTGCGCCGTGCCGATTTGCCCGATCTGCGCACGCCCGCTTGGCGGCGGGTGCTGGCGGACGTTACGGCGCTCGACTGGCACGTGGAGATCTACGTCGAGGGTCCGCGCTTGCCCACGCTGCTCATGCCGGCGCTTGAGATCGGCGCCAAGGCCGTGGTCGATCATTTCGGTTGTCCGGACCCGAAATTTCGCCTCGACTGCCCCGGCTTTCGTACCCTGCTCGACGCAGTGCACGCAGGGCGCACGTGGGTCAAGCTGTCGGCGCCATACCGGCTCGGCGGCGCTGATCCGAAGCCCTACGCTAATGCGTTGCTGAACGCCGGCGGGCCGGAGCGAATGGTGTGGGCCAGCGACTGGCCGTGGACGCAGCACAGCGCCGGCCTCACTTATCATAAGACCTTCGACTGGCTGACCGAGTGGGTACCCGATGCGGCCGCACGCGCCTGCATTCTGGGCACCACACCCTGGGCCTTCTTCGGATTCGGCAGATCCCTGGCACGCTAGCGGGCCCCGAGCCCGAAAATCCAAATCACGATGGGGGAATCCGCGATGCGCAACACCACCAAGCTGAGGAGCATGCTGCAAACGGCAACCACCGTCGTCGCGCCCGGCGTCTATGACGGACTCTCCGCGCGCCTGGTCGAGAAGGCGGGCTTCGCCGCAGCGTATGCCAGCGGCGGCGCCATCGCCCGCGGCAGCGGAATTCCCGACCTTGGATTGCTTTCTCTCGCCGAAATCGCGGGCCGGCTGGAGCAGATCGTCGATGTGGTCGACATTCCGGTCATCGCCGACGCCGATAACGGCTACGGCAACGCGCTCAACGCCCAGCGCGCCGCCCACGCCTTCGAACGCGCCGGCGTCGCCGCCTTTCATCTCGAGGACCAGACCTTTCCGAAGCGCTGCGGTCATTACGAGGACAAGACCGTGGTTCCGGTGTCGGAAATGATCGGGAAGCTGAGAGCGGTTCGCGACGCACTGCACGACCCGGACTTTGTCGTGATCGCGCGCACCGACGCCATCGCGGTTGAAGGCTTCGATGCCGCCATCGACCGCTGTCTCGCCTACGTCGCCGCGGGGGCCGATGTCGCGTTCCTGGACGCGCCCACCAGCGAGGCGCAGATCGCCGACATCGCACGCCGTCTGCCCGGCTGGAAGCTGATCAACATGTTCCAGGGGGGCAAGACGCCGCTGCTGCCCGTTGCCCGACTGCAAGAGCTGGGGTTCCACATCGTGATCATCCCCAGCGATCTGCAACGGGCGTCCATCAAGGCCATGCAGCGAACGCTCGCCGCAATCACGCGCGACGGCAGCAGCGCCAACGTCATTGGCGATCTGGCCCCCTTTGACGAACGCGAGGCGCTGGTAGCCACCGCCGAGTTCCTTGCACGCGGCAAGCGCTACGCGTAATGACTTGGAGGGCATCGATCGCGCCATGTCCAGACCGCAAACTCGTTGGTTCGACCTCCCACGCCGGTGCCTGGCGCGTCCAGGCGATATGGATTCCCTGCGGCAGGGCGTGAGCAAGACGGGTTCGCTGAAAGCGAAAGGAGAAACCGCATGAGTGGCGAAGGATTGCGCGCACTTGCCGGATTCGCGGCTGGGACCGATGTACGCGCTCTGCCGCCGGAGGTCGTGGAGAAGGCCAAGGCCTGCCTGCTGTATGCAATGGCGGTGGGTGTTGCATGCATGCGGGCCCACCAACCGGCGCAGGCCGCGCGGGCGCTTTCCGGTGCCGGCGCCGGAAACGCCACTCGCTTCTTTGACGGCGAGAAGTGCGACCCCGGTGTCGCCGCCTTTGCCAACGGCACCTTGTTTCATGCGCGCGTCCAGGACGACGCGCATTCCGCGGGCCATGTCGGGGTCGTCGTCAATCCAGCGGCGCTGGCGATGGCGGAGACGCAGGATGCCGATGGCGCCGGCCTGCTTGCGGCGCTGGTCGCGGGCTACGAGACCGCGCTCAGGATCGGACGCGACCATGCAACGGATTTGAGCGCGCGCGGCTTCCGCACGACGCCGACTTATGGCGTCTTCGGAGCCGCTGCGGCTGCCGGCCGATTGCTTCGCCTTGACCAGGAGAGGATGACGCACGCACTTTCCCTTGCGGCCAACATGCCGGGAGGTTTGCGCGAGTATTCGGTGGCGGGCAGCGAGGATTTTGCGTTCCACGCCGGCACCGCCGCCCAGAACGGCATCCTTGCGGCCAGACTGGCGGCGGCAGGCGCTACTTCGACGCCGACCGCGTTGGATGGAAACGCGGGGTTCTTTCGCGCCTACGGCGAACCTGGGCGCCTCTACGCGGCGCGTTTGGCGACCGACCTTGGTAAGGTGTTCGAGATGGCGGGCGTCACATTCAAGCCCTACCCAATTTGTCAGTTTCATCGCGGGATCGTTCGGGGTTGCAGCGTGTTGCGCGAACGCGCCGGAGCCGCCTCGCTCGTTTCGCTGACCATCAGCATGCACCCGTTCGAGGCCGACTTCTTCGGTGTGCGCTTTGCCGGCCCCTTCGTGACATTTCCACAGACATTCATGAGCGCGCCGTTTTGCGCGGCGCTGGCCTGGGCCCGGGGCGATGCGACGCTTGCCGGCCTGACCGATTACCGCGCCGCGGATGTGCTGGCGCTGGTACCGGCGATCACGATCGTGGCCGACCCTGCTCGCCCGCGCTACCAGCCGCGGTTGGAGGTCCGCTTGTCCGACGCTGCCGTGCTCGAGTGGGAGGAGCGCGACGGCGCCGAGGGCTATGTGCTGACCTGGGATCGATCCTGCGCCATGGCGCTGGCGCTGGCGACGGAGGTCGGGCTCGTGCCCGCCAATGTGGAACGGCTCGTCGCTGCGGTGCGCGGTCTCGATAAAGCGCGAACCCTCGCGCCCATGCTCAGCGCGATGCGCGACGCCTGCCGCGCCGCAAACCTGTCGCTGTCGAAGTCGCATTTCACGACGAGTAACGACACCAGCGTGTGAACGACCGGTTCTCGGTTCACGCTTTGTGCCGCAGTGCACTAGATGACTCCCTCCGCCTTGAGCTCATCCCGTTCGGGTTCCGGCAGGCCGAGAAGACGGCAAAACACCTCTCGATTTTGTGTGCCCATCGCCTCGGCCAATCGAGCAAACATCGCGTCGTTCGAGCAGGCGATCGCGATCCACTTGTCGTCGCGAGTGCGCTAGTGGCTATGGGGACAGACGTTGACGGTGTCGGCACCCATACGCTGGCGGACGTTCATCCGACGTTCTTGAGGTCCTGCTTGCGGAATCCGAGGTACCACGCCACGGCCTGGAGCAGCACGATGAACACGAGCGCGCCGAGCAGCACTTGGGCGACCGTGCCGCGGAAGAAGATCGAGTAGTCACCGTCCGAGATGGTGAGCGAGCGCCGGAACGAGAGCTCGATCCGGTCTCCGAGCACGACGGCGAGAAGGAGCGGTGCGACGTCGAACTTGAACTTGCGCAGCAGGTAGCCGACGACCCCGAACCCGGTCATCAGCCAGATCTCGACCGAGCTCGCGTTCACGCTGTACACCCCGACGACGCTCACCGCGAGCACGAGAGGGCCGAGGTAGGCGTAGGGCACCCGCAGCAGGCTCACGAAGATCCCGACGAGGGGGACGTTGAGGATCAGCAGGATCAGGTTCCCGATGTACATGCTCGCGATCAACCCCCAGAAGATTTCGGGGTGATCGGGGATGAGCTGGGGGCCGGGCTCGATGCCGTGGATCATCAGGGCCGAGAGCAGGATCGCGGTGGCGGGAATCGCGGGGATCCCGAGCACGAGCAGCGGGATCATCGCGCTGCCGGTAGTCGCGTTGTTGGCCGTCTCCGGGCCCGCCACCCCCTCGATCTTTCCGGTGCCGAACGCCTCGGGTTCGCTCGAGAGCTTGCGCTCGACCGCGTATGAGACGAAGGTCGAGACGACGTGGGATATCCCCGGCACGATCCCGAATAGAAAGCCGATCACCGTTCCGCGCCCGATCGCGGGGGCAGAGTCCCTGAGATCCTTCACGTTCGGCACAAGACTGCGAAGCGTCGGACGCATCGGCTTCACCGAGGCGACGTCCTCTAGGTTGAGCAGGATCTCGCTCACCCCGAACAGCCCGATCGCCATCGCGACGAAGCTGACCCCGTCGACGAAGTGCAGGCTGCCAAAGGTGAATCGGGCGTGGCCGGTGAGCCCGTCGAGCCCCACGGTGCCGAGCAGCAGCCCGAGCATGATCATCATGAAGGTCTTCAGGGCGGAGCCGGCGCTGATGAAGCTCATCACCACCAGCGCGAGGACCATGAGGCTGAACATCCCCGCGGGCCCGACCGCGAGCATCAGCTCCGCGAGCGGAGGCGCGAACAGCATGAGCCCGACGACGCTCACCGTGCCCCCGAACCAGCTCCCGACGGCGGCGATCACCAGGGCGGGGCCCGCGCGGCCGCGCTTGGCCATCTCGTGGCCGTCGATGCAGGTGATGACCGACGCCGCCTCGCCGGGGATCTTGAGGAGGATCGAGGTCGTCGAACCGCCGTACATCGCGCCGTAGAAGATCCCCGCGAGCATGATGATCGCGGTTGGCGCCTCGAGCTGATAGGTGAGCGGCAGGAGGAGGGCGAGGCCCGCGAGGGGGCCGAGGCCCGGGAGCACCCCGACCACCGTGCCCCACAGGACGCCCACCATGCAGTAGAAGAGGTTGACTGGCTGCAGGGCGATCCCGAAGCCGTCGATGAGGTATCTGAACGAGTCCACCGCAGGTCAGCCGAGCCAGACGGGGGCCGCGATCAGAGCCACGGGAACTCCCCGCGCGGTAGCACCACCCCTATCACGCGCTCGAAGAAGAACCAGAACCCAGCGACCGACAGCGCCGCCGCGAGCGCGACCCGCCACCACGCCCCGCGCCCGAGGACCCGGTACAGCAGTGCGAGGAACCCCACCATGGTGAGGAAGAAGCCCGCTCGCTCGAGGGCGAACGCGACCGCGCCGAGGGCGAGCACCGCGACGACGATGTTCGGGTGCCCCACCGCGACCGACCCGGGCGCCTCGTCGGGGCGCGCGACCAGCCACGCGATGCGCGCGACCGCGCCGACCCCGAGGATCGCGGACAGCGCAAGGGGGAAGATCGCGGGGCCGGGAAGGTTGTAGGTGCCCAGCGGCATCCCTGCGGAAACGATGCCGGCGTAGAGCGCAAGCGCGAGGAGCACCGCGCAGACCGCGATCTCGCCGGTGCGGGCGGCGAGGGTGAACCTCATCATCGGATGCCCGCCCGCCCCCTCACCGGACGGGCGCCACCTCGGCGCGGACCGCGTCGGCGATCGCCCGCACCTCGTCGTCGGTGAGCACCCGGCGGACCTCGCGCATGCACTCCTTGACCCGCGCGAGGATCGTCTCCGCGAGGGCGGGTTCGACGTCGATGCCGAGTCCCTCGAGTTTGTCGAGCATCGTGTACGGCCCGCTGTCGAAGGTGATATCCCAGCGCCGCTCGTTGCCGACGAGCGCGGGCTCGATGCACCAGTGGACGAGCGGGTCGACCTTGAGCTCCTGGATCACGAACTCGGTCCCGCCCCAGTTGAACACCTCGCGCCCGGTGACCGGGTGGTTCCACGCGAGGCGGTAGCCGACGACGTCCTCGGCGAGGCGCGCGAGCGGGGTGAGGCGCTCGAGGATGATGCCGGTCTCGACCCCGTACAGCGCGTTCAGCGCCATGGTCGTCGCGGCGAGGTCCGCCTGCCCGGAGGCCGAGCAGTAGCCGTTGACGGAGACCTCGAGGATCGTCGCTCCGGCCTTCGCGGAGGCGAGCGCGGTCGCCACCGCGAGGTCGAACATGTTGTGAGTGTGCACGCCGATCGCCGCGTTCGGCGCGTGCTCGCGCACGAGCCTGACCATGTGCGCGTAGGCCTCCGGCCCCATCCCGGAGCCGCCGTCGTATAGCATGATCTCCTTTGCCCCCGCCTCGTGCATCGCGCGGCAGTAGGTGATCACGTACTCCTCGCGGGCGAACGAGATCTGGTTCAGCCCGACCGAAACCCGCACCCCGAGCTCGTTGCCCGCCGCCACCAGCGGGGCGACGCGCCGGACCTGGTCCTCGACGCTCTTTGGCAGTTTCAGCTCCCGGCGCCAGTCCTCGCCGCGCCAAGCGCGGGCGTAGACGTCGGAGAACATCGCCGCCGCCTCGACGTAGGGGGCGGCCCAGACCTGGACGTTGTCCACTCCGATTTCGGCTGCGATCTCGAGATCCCCGCGGTTGCGCAGTCCCCCGTAGACGATCTCGCACTCGGGGTTGATGCGGCGCACCTCGGCGATGTCGGCGCGCGCCTGCTCGGTGGACCACTCGCGGCCGAATACCCCGATCTGGATCGACTGCACCCCCGCCTCGACGATCGCGCGCAGCATGCGCAGCCGGTCCGAGGGCGGGAGCACCACCCCGGGCATTTGCTCGGTGGTGCGCAGGGTGATGTCGCGAAGCACCACCTTCTCGGGGTAACTGCCGCCGAGAACCTCCGGGCGGCGGTTGAGCTCGCTCACCATCCATCGCCCGGCCTGGTAGGCCCCGGGGCAGCGGTACTTGTTGATTGCCGTGCGGAACGCTTCGACCTCGTGCGGCTTGAATACCGGAAGCTCCGGCTTCGAGGACATGACGGATCTCCCGGCGCGGCGCGCGCGGCTGAAGCTGCGACCGACGGACTACTTCTTCATCAAGCCGAGGTTGGCGATGATCACGCCGTTGGCGCTGTACTCGGCGACGATCTTCTTCTTGAAATCGGCCATCGAGCTGCCGATCGCCTTCTCGCCGCGCTTGTCGGCGAAGGCCTTGAACTTCTCGGTCTGCGCCGCCTGGGAGAACGCCTTCTGGAGGATCTCGAGGCGGTCGGCGGGGAGCCCGTTTGGCCCGATCACCCCGCGCCACAGCTCGGTCGCATTGTCGCCGAGGCCGAGGTCGCCGGCGCTCCCCGCGTTGGGCAGCGCGTCGTTGCGCTCGTCCGAGGTCGCAAGCAGGCACTTCGCCTTGCCTTGCTTCACGAACCCGATGATCGGCGGGATGCTGCCACCGTAGATGTCGATGTGGCCGCCGAGGAATGCCTTGAGGGTCTCGCCCGCGCCCCCGAATGGGACCGCGCGAAGCTTGACCCCGAGGGGGCCGAACAGGCGCTCGCCCGCGAGCTGGACCGTCGCCCCGATGCCGTCGTTGCCGTAGGTGTACTTGTTCGGGTTCGCCTTGAGGTAATCGACGAACTCCCGGGCGGTGTTTGCGGGGAAGTCCGGTTTCACGCAGAAGATGAGGGGCGTGCCGCCCGTCGCCTGGGTGATCGGAGTGAGATCCTCCGTCTTGTAAGGCACGTTGAGGGTGTGGGGCACGATGGTGAGCGGCGCGTTCCAGACGTAGGCGAGGGTGTAGCCGTCGGGCTTGGCCTGGATGATGTGGGCGATGCCGACGCTGCCGCTCGCGCCCGGCTTGTTCACGACCACGACCTTCTGGCCCAGGAAGCGCTCTGCCTCCTCCGCGAGCAGGCGCCCGGTGATGTCGGTGCCTCCTCCGGGCGGGGTGGGAACGATTAGCTCGATCGGCTTGGACGGGAACTTCTCCTGCGCGCGGGCGGCGGGAAACGCGACGGTCGCCGCCACCAGCAGCGCGGTCACGACTTTCGTTGCACGGTAGGTGGACATGGGCTCTCCTCTATGGCTTCTTAGGGCTGCCATCAGCGGCTCTGCAACGTGGCCTGGTCGCGGCTCAAGGCCGCCCGGTCGCCGCTGCGGGCAGATTACGACAGGCGTCGCGGCCGGGGGCCCGCGCGGGCTCTCGCGGAACGCACCCCGACGGTTGCAGCTAATTGGATCATAGTTTGCCAAGACAGGTACAGTCCTTTCGTGATCGCTGGCCGAATTCACCTGATCCGTCAGGATCGGCCGCCCTGGTCAAATTGGCCCCGGCGTCAACACTCAGTCGCCCAAGGGGGG
>JAQBYI010000114.1 GCA_027622655.1 Gemmatimonadota bacterium
GACAACGACGACATGCGGACATCCTCGATCACCCTCGTACACTAAACTCCGGGAGGATCGGTGTCTCACTCATATTGGCAGAGAGGGATGGCCGAGGTGTTGCGCGACCTTCGAAGTCGCCGAGTAAGCGCTGTGCTGGTCTCAGCTTCGCGCTGTCCAGCGAGTGAAATGCCAAGAGCGATGCGTGTAGTACGGGAGTTTCCGAGGATCCCCGCTCTTGTACTCGTCAGCCGCCACGCGACGCCCAATCCATCGGAGCTTCTTGCGCTGGGAAATTGCGGAATGCAAAAACTGATTGACGTTCGCGCGCCGGGAGGATGGGAGAGACTCCGGGAAACACTCTCCACGAGCGCGATGCGAGAGCCCGACGAACGAGCGATGCACAAATTGCTAAGCGACCTTGCAGGCGCGTCGCGGGACATGGTGCAATTCATGGAGGCCCTTTTCGCCGGCTATTCCGGAACACGCACCGTTCGCGACCTTGCTAACGCCTTGGGGGTTCTGCCCAGCACGCTAGTAAGCCGGTTCTACCGAGCCGGCCTCCCGGCACCCAAGCGATATCTGGCCCTGTCCGGACTCGTTCGTGCGGCGCGGCTCCTGGAGAATCCAGGGTTCTCGATCGCCGATGTGGCGAACCACCTTGCTCACTCATCGCCACAGAGCTTCGCGCGCCATGTTCGAACGTACGTCGCAATGTCAGCCGGAGATTTCCGAAAGAGGTACGACGGATCGGCCATGATGAGTCGATTTCGGCAGGAACTCATTACGCCCTACGCGAATCAACTGCGGGCCTTATCTCCGCTCGTCATGCGCCTCCGCACCGCGGCACGCCAGCCTGAGGCGCTGCGCGCGGAGCCTAAGGAACGAGCGCGAGAAGCTCCGAGATCGACACGAGCGCGATGATGGGGACATTCTCTGCAGCGAGCGCCTCGCGGCCGCCCTCTTCGCGATCAACGACAGCGAGCACGCCAATAACCGTGGCCCCGGCTTGCCGCACGGCCGCGATAGCCCGCTGGGCGGAACCACCGGTAGTGATGACGTCTTCGATCACCACAACCTGGTCTCCCGCTGCAAACGGTCCCTCGATGAGTCGGCCGGTACCATGCGCCTTTGCTTCCTTTCTCACGGTAAACGCGCGAATCGGTTCCGCGGCCAGCGCACTCGCGAACGCAATGGCATACGAAACGGGATCTGCGCCGAGTGTCAATCCGCCAACGGAGTCCGGTCGTAGACCGAGCGCGTGCATACGCTCGAGTGCGAGAGGCCCTATCGTTGCAAGACCGTCCGGGCTCATCGTCGTCAGTCGCGCATCGACATAGACAGACGACTGGCGTCCTGACGCCAGCGTAAAAGTTCCCCGGCGCACGGAACGTTCGGCAAGCAGAGCAGTTAGGCGCTCGTGGGCTGTCACGTTGCGGAGGTTACGCGGTGGTAGTTTTGTGGTCAATGACGGCATCAACTCGGACCGGGTGCCGGCGATGACGTGGCGCCGCGCGGTGCGACCGTCGGCGATCGCGCTGGGTACGGCGTTTGCCGGGATGCTCGTGGTGCTGGGAATCGCTGACTATTACGTACGCACCGCCGCGTCCGGGCCGATACGTCTGGGCCTCTGGATCGGCCTCTTCGTTGCAGCCACCGGCCTTGCGACTGTGTACTTCTACGAGCGCCGCCAAGCTCGGAGAATTGAAGAGCGCTCAGTCGAGCTCGAGCAACTGTCCGTGGAGCTTTATCGAGCCAATCGAGCGAAGGCGGAATTCCTGGCGAGTGTTTCCCACGAACTCCGGACGCCCTTGTCGGCTATCGTTGGATTTGTCGATCTCCTGCGCGACGGCTCCTACGGTGAGTTGACCCCCCGACAACGCGGGCCCGTTGAGCGAATCGAGTCGTCGGCGAATCACCTTCGTGAACTTGTTGAACAGGTGCTCGACTTGGCGAGAATGGCGGCTGGGCGGCTGGATACACACGCCGAGTCGGTGCGCCTCCGGCCATTCATTATCGACGTGGTTTCGGAAATGGAGCCACTGGCAACGGCGCGCGGATTGAATTTCTCAATCAGTGTACCGACCACGCTTCCGCGCGTCGTGACAGACATATCACATCTTCGCCGAATTCTGGTCAACCTCATAGGCAACGCTGTCAAGTTCACGTCCGCCGGAAGCGTGGCTATTCGCGCGATGCAGGTCGGAGACAGCGATATTGCGGAGGTGGTAGCCACAACCGGCCGGCGCCCGCTTCTCCACGCTCACGGGTCGTGGATAGCCGTACAGGTTGCCGATACCGGAATCGGCATGGAAGCGGCGAATCTCGATCGAATTTTCGAGGAGTTCGAGCAGGTGAATGCCGGCCCCCGTGCAGACTCTCCGCGTCGCGGAACCGGGCTTGGCCTTACAATCTCCCGCCGCCTCGCGCGCTTGCTCGATGGAGATATTTCCGTCGAAAGCACACCGGGAAAAGGATCGATCTTTACCGTCTGGCTACCAGCATCGGAACCTGTCAACGATTTTGAGACACCGGGTGGACTGAGTTTACTGAGCAGCGTCCTGTGAC
>JAQBYI010000115.1 GCA_027622655.1 Gemmatimonadota bacterium
TTCGCCACCTTCGCCTTGATCTCCTCGACGTCCACGCTCAGGATCTCGCGATCCTTCATCACCACCTTGCCGTCGATGATCACGGTGCGCACGTCGCGCCCCACCGTGGTGTTGGCGGCGATGAACAAGGGGTCGTAAATCGGCGCCTGGTCGAGTTGCTCGCAGTCGGTGAGCAGGATGTCGGCCTTCTTCCCGGCTTCGATGCTGCCGATCTGCGCGCCCAGTCCCAACGCGCGCGCGCCGCCCCGGGTCGCGATCGCCAGCATCTCCTCGCCGCTGGTCAACGTCCGGTTATGCCACGGTGTGCCGAACAGCGCGGTCTGCCCGACCCGCGCCAGGTGCGCGACCTGGAACATGTCGAGCGATCCCCACGACGCCGCGCCGTCGGTGCCCATCCCCACGTCGACGCCGCGCCGCCACATTTCCAGCAGCCGCATCGGGCCGATGTGGTAGTTGTTGGTCGTGCAGTGGCAGGCCGAGGCGCGGTGCTGCACATAGAGATCCATCTCCTCCGGGGAGAGCAGCACCGAATGCGCGCAATGCAGATGGTGGTCGAACACACCCAGTTCCGCCATGTATTCGGCCGGGCGCTTGCCGAAGTTCTCCAGCGCGAAGTCGATTTCGTACGTGCCCTCGCACAGGTGGGTGTGGATCTTCACGTCCAGTTCGCGCGCGGCGGCGCCGATGTCGCGGATCAGCCCGGTCGAGCAGACCAGGATCTGCCGCAGCGCCAGCCACGCGCCGACACGCTCGTTGCCCTGCCAGCGTTTGACCAGGTCGACATTGCGCTGGAGCGCCTCGTGCGATTTCATCATCATCTGCGGCGGCACCCACGCGCCCTGGTCGACGGTCGACAGGGCGACAAAGCCGCGGATTCCGGTGTCCATCGCTGCGCGGCCCATGTCGTCCGGGTGCGGGCCGCCGGCTTCGGCGAAGCACGTGGTCCCGACGCTGATCATGTTGGCGTACGCGACCAGCCCGGACAGGTAGATGTCCTCCGGTTCGAGCATCGCCTCGAACGGGATGTAGTAGTTTTTCCAGACCGGGTTTTTCAGCGTGCGCTTGCGCGCCAGCGCGACGATCTTGCCGCGCAGGAATTGCTGCGCGGTGTGGAAGTGTCCGTCGATCATCCCCGGCATCGCGATCATGCCGGCCGCCTCGATCACCGACTGCGCGCGCACCCGCGACCTGGCCTCGCTCGCCTTGCCCACCCAGTGGATGCGATTGCCCTTGACCGCGATCGCGCCGTCATCGAGCAGCGTGCCCTGGTCGTCCATCGACACCACCGCGCAGCCGCGCAGCAGCAGGTCGACTTCCTCCGGCCCCGCGCGGGGTTTGGCGGCCATGGCCGGCGCCCGCTAGCGCTTGATCGTCTTGTAGACGTCTTCCATGATGGAGAAGTCCGCGAGCTGCGCCACCGGCGGCAGGCCGGTGCGGCCGGTCGCCGCCGCGGCTTCGTACATCGGTCCGGAGAGCGTGTTCGGATCGAGTTCGAGCACGCGCCGAGTGGGCGCCTTCGGGTTGCGCGTCATCGCGACCTGGACTTCAGCCTGGCGCGTTTGCTGTTTCGGATTGAGACCGAGGTCGACGCCATACTTGCTCAGCACCAGCTTGGGCCCCAGCGTCGGATCCTTCTCGTTGTCGAGCCAGCCGCGCGTGAGCCCGCGCATGAACGCGACCACCCGCGCGCGGTCCTTCTGCAGCATCTGCCGCGTGGTGAACAGGCCGCTGGCGAAGGTGTGGAAGCCCAGTTCGTCGAACGAGGCGAAGAAAAAATCCTTGTCGCGCACCAGGCCCATGTTCTCCAGCGTGATCGCCTGGTTGGTGACAAACGCGGTGTAGCCGTCGCCCTGCTTGGAGAGCAGCGGCTCGGGCGAAAAGCCGGCGGGGACGAACTGCACATTCTTCGGCAGCTTGTTGAGCGCGAGCGCCGCCTCGATCGCGGTGCGCTCGGTCGGTCCTTGCGCGAGGATCTTCGCCCCGACGATGTCCGCCGGTTTCCTGATCGGCTTGGCCGCGAGCGAGAGAATGCCCAATGGCGAGATCGGGAAGGTGTGGCCGATCAGGACAAAATCGTTACCCTTGCCGACCGCGTCGATGAAGGGCAGCCAGTTGGTGTAGCCGATGTCCGCCTTGCCGGCCGCCACCGTCACCAGCGGCACCGGCGCGTTGGGGCCGCCCGGGACGTTCTTGACCTCGAGCCCCTCTTCGCGGAAGTAGCCCTTTTCCATCGCGATCCACAATCCGGCGTACTCGACATTGCTGATCCACGTCTGCGCGACCGTGGTGACTTTGAGGTCCTGCGCCAGCGCGGCGCAAGAAAACAGCGACGGTGCGGCGCCGAGCGCGAGCGCGCCGGAGGCCGATTGCAGGAAATTGCGGCGTGAGAGTGTCATGGCGTCATCCTCGAGCTTGGGGAGTGGGGGGAAGGGGGTGCCAGACAAATAGGGTCTTCGCGTAAGAGTGTGGGTAAATTAGGGTCATTTTAGATTGCTGGGAGCAT
>JAQBYI010000063.1 GCA_027622655.1 Gemmatimonadota bacterium
GAGCCGATGGAATCGCCGACAATCGCGCGCGTACCGGTGGCGGCCGCGCCCGAGGCAGGATTCGCGGCGTTCCTCGACGGCATTCAGCGGTCGGTGGTTGTTGGTCACTTCGACGCGACGATTCCGGTGGTGCACGCCACGGTGGCTGCTGCGATCCGCGAACGGAAGGACAGGTCACTGCATACCTGGGGTGCCGGCGCGACGGTTAAGCGCGCTCTGTTCCTTCCCGTCGCGCTCGTCCCGGCTGCGGCAGTAGACGAACTATGCCACGACGGGTTCGCCGTCGTGGACACCACGCCCGCGGGTGATCGAAGCGGCCATCCCCACGAACTGCTCGGCTTTGCCCGGCAGGCAATCCAGCAGCGGCGGGAGGCTGCCGAAGCCGGACTCGCGCGGGATTGGTGCGCTACGGAGCACCGTCCGCTGTATGTGGACGGTGGCATCGGCGCCTTCGCCGACGCGTCCCGGAGTGAGCTTGCTGTTGGGGTGATCAAGTCGCACCACACGCTGTACGTCGACGCAGCAGCGGTGCCGACGGTCGCGTCGCTTGCACCGGGCGAGCGCACCACGGCGTTTCTGGTAGCTACGCGCGTCCGGACTCGCGTTGCCAGCTGGTACCTGCGCACCCGCGTTGGCGATGGCATCGATCCGTTCAGTGGCATCGTGCGCGTCGAGGTTGCCGAAGCGGGTTTTTCGGCCGGCCGCGCGGACCAGGTTTCGGCGTGGGTACTGGCGGAGCGTGAGCCAGTCGCGCTACCGGATCCGCGGTGGCGCGCGATGGCGTACGGTGTGCGCGATTGTGAACAATACCTGCGGGCGGTGGCCGGATAGCACGCGGCAGGTAGCTTTCACATATGGCCGAAATCCTCGGACGGGTGGTCGCGACCGAGCGTCGCCCGAACACACCGCATCAGTTTCATTTCTGGACGGCGATCGATTCGCCCGTCGGGATCGGAACGATTGTGCGCGTCGAGGGAACGGACGCGGTCGGCGGGCATGTGCCGCAGGTGTACGGTGTGGTGGTCGAGGGCTTCAGCTACTCAGATCTCGATTCTCCGCTGCATGACGTGCTCAGCGCTGAAGGCGACCCCGGACGAGGCGAGCGCGCCCCCACGCGTCGCACGGAGATCCGCCTCTACACCGCGGCCGTGCTGCGTCATGTACCCGACGATCCCCTACAGCCCGTTCCGCTCGGCGCGGTGTTTCTCGCGGCCGACGAGGACGTTGCCGTCGCGCTCCGGATGGATGCGTTCATGAAACCCGGTGCCAGCACGGCGATTCCGATCGGGTTGTACCGGGCCGGCCCCACGGCTTCGCCGATTTATCTCGACGCGGATTTCCTGCTCGGGCCGGAGGCGGCTCATCTCAACATCACCGGCGTCTCGGGTCTGGCCACGAAGACGAGCGCGGTGGAGTGGCTGCTCGGATCGATCTTTGCGCATTTCCCGGAATCAAAAGGGAGCGTCGCGGCCCTCTGCTTCAATGTGAAGGGTCCTGACCTCTGCTTTCTCGACCAGCCGGCGACGCGGCTCGACGCAGCCGATCTCGAACTGTACGCGCGGCTTGGCGTCCCGCCCGAGCCGTTCAAGCACGTCGAGTATTTCGCCCCGTACACGGCACGCGGGTACGCGCTCAACACGCTCAGGTCGAACGACGCGCTCGCCCACAACGTGCGCCCCCTCACCTGGGGTCTGCGCGAAGTCCTCCAATACGCCGAAGTCCTGCTCAACAAGGATGACGTTGACGCGAAGGCCGACGCGCTCATTGACTTCATTCGCGAGCGCGTGGTGGATCAGGACTTTCGCGATCCGGAGTTGAACAGTGAATTGCACCGGGTGCAGTCGTTCACCGACCTCGAACGCTGGTTCCGCGACGTGCTGCGGACGATGGAGGAGAAGAATCGCGAAACGTGGCGGACGCATCACGTGGCAACGATTCGCAAGGTGCGGAACCGGCTGACGAATATTTCGACGCGGTGTCGGGGGCTCGTCACGGACGACGGAACAGTCAGCGACCTGCCGTGGGGCGACTTCGAGGACCGCCGAGTATATGTGATTGACGTTGCGAATCTTGAAGAGGACGCGCAGGACCTGATTTTCGCACGCGTAATTACGCAGCTCCGCGAGCGGCTTGAGAAGCGGTCTCTTGGTGTGGACCACGTCGTGGTGTTCGTGGACGAGCTCAACAAGTACGCGCCGTCCGATGGTCCGGACACGTACGTACGGAAGATGTTGCTCGATCTAGCCGAACGCGGGCGGTATCTCGGGCTCGTGTTATTTGCCGCACAGCAATTTCGGTCGCAGGTGCATCGGCGCGTGGTCGGAAACTCCGGAACGGCACTCTACGGACGGATGGATCCCGACGAACTCGCTACGCCCGGCTACGCCACGCTCGCCCCGGCGACGCGAACCAAGCTGTCGACGCTCGACAAGGGCGAACTGATGGTGCGACACCCGCATTTCACGCAGCCGGTGTTCGTTCGCTTTCCGCGTCCCCCGGTGCTTTCGGGGCGTGAGGGCGTGGAAAAATATCCGCAGGCCCTGGAGCAGACGCTGGAGGAAGCGGTGGTTCGCTCGCTCCGCCCACTCGATCGCACCGTAACGCTTGAGTGGGTGAAAGAGACGACCGCGCTCGCCGAGGAGGACGAAGTTCTGCGGGCCCGAAACCGGACGCTGATGGTGAAGCCGGACGACGTCAAGGCGTTTTTCCGCGCGCAGCTCAAGCGCCGCGTCGCGCCCGAAACGATGGCGCCTCGTCCGCGTCCGGCCATTCGCACGAGTCCCGGCGACGATCCGTACGCATTCTGAGTATGCGGCTCGTCCATCTCTCCGACCTGCATCTTGGGTTCCGCCAGTTCCAGCGCACCACACCGGCGGGCATCAACCAGCGTGAGGCGGACGTAGCGAAGTCGTTCGCTAACGCGGTGGAGAAGATCATCGCGCTGCGCCCGGACATCGTTCTGGTCGCGGGCGACGTGTTTCATACCGTGCGGCCCACGAACCCGGCCATCCTGCATGCGTTCACCCAGTTCTCGCGCCTCGTGCGCGACTTGCCCGACGCAAAGGTGGTTGTCGTGGCGGGCAATCATGACCTGCCGCGATCCAGCGAATCGACCTGCATTCTCCGGCTGTTCACGCAGATCGGAATCCACGTGGCCGACGGGTCGACGCGAGACGCACCTGCCCGCCGTCTCCAGTTCAAGGAACTGGATCTCTCCATTCTGGCGGTACCCGAGGTCGACAACCAACTGCTCGACTGGACACCCGATCCTGGATTCAAGCACAACATCCTCGTCGTGCACGCCGAGGTCGAAGGCGTCTATCCGGAGAGTCACGGACCGGAAGAACCAGCGAGGCTGCAGATCCCGAAGGAAGTCGTCGAGTCGGCCGACTGGAGCTACGTGGCACTCGGGCACCAGCATGTGTATCAGCGCGCCGGGCCGAACGCGTTCTACTCGGGTTCGCTCGACCATTGCTCGTCGAGCATCTGGCCCGAACTCCATTCACAGAAATCGAAGAAGCTGCCGGACAAGGGGTTCATCGAGCGCGACCTCGAGACCGGAAAACAGACGTTCCACTCGCTGAAGCCGGTAGTGCGCGAATTTCTCGACCTCCCGCCCATCGAGGGGCGGGGTCTGGCCGCCACCGACCTCGACGCGGCGATCGCCGCGGCCGTGCAGCGCATACCCGGCGGCGTGGACGGTAAAGTGATCAGGCTCGTGACGCGCGATGTGCCGCGGCACGTCGTGCGCGAGCTCGACCACAAGGCATTGCGCGACATCCAGCGCCGGGCCCTGCATTTTCACCTCGATACTCGGCGCCCCGAGGTGATTCGTTCATCAGGAAGCGGCGCTCCGGGTCGTCGGCCTTCGCTCGCCGATACGCTGCGCGAAAGTCTTCGCAGTCGCGTGCTGGCGACCGACGTCGACCGCGAAAGCCTCATCGAGCTCGGACTCCGCTACCTCGCCGAGGCTGAGCATATTGACGCGTTGCGCGGCGTTGCAGCACCGGCGGAGGAGTCGTGAGGCTCAACCGGCTCCGACTTACGAACTTCCGTCAGCATGCGGATTCCGACCTCTTGTTCGAGGGCGGGCTGACGGGAATCATCGGCCCGAATGGCGTAGGCAAGTCGACGTTGCTCGAGGCAATGGCGTGGGCGCTGTACGGCGGCGACACCGCGCGTGGCGGCAAGGACACGATCCGATTTGCGCGCGCACTGCCGCGCTCGCAAGTTCGCGTGGAATTGGAGTTCGAGCTCGGGGGGCATCGCTACCGCGTCGTGCGCGGTCTCACGATCGCAGAGTTGTATCTCGATGGTGGCGACCAGCCGATCGCCAATTCCGCGAGCGCAGTAGGCGAGATGCTGCAGCGTCGGCTTGGGATGTCGCGCTCCGAGTTCTTCAACACCTACTTCACAGGACAGAAAGAGCTGGCCGTCATGTCGTCGCTGACCGCGACGGAACGTGCGCAGTTCCTCTCGCGCGTTCTCGGATACGAGCGGCTGCGGGTAGCGCAGGAGCTCGCCGACGAGCGGCGCCGCGACATCCGCAGCGAGGTGGCAGGCATGCGCAGCGGCATGCCCGACTCCGCCGCCCTCGAGGCCCAGGAATCCGAGTCGCAGGCGGCTGTGACGGAGGCGCGGTCGCGGCTGGCCGACGCCGAGATTGAGCGTTCTCGCGTGCGGGCGCAGCTCGACGCGCTGGGGCCGCGCTGGGCGGTCGCCCAGCGGCAGCGTGACGAGCTTCAGCAGCTGGAAGCTGACGTCCGAGTAACGGAAATCGAGCTGGCGGCGCAGCGGCGGAACGTCGAGCGGCTCACGGCTGAACTGCGGCACGTGGACGAGGCACGCGTCGCGCTTGCGCCGTTGTCCGAACAGCTCGCGCCGTTCGATCAGATGGGCCATGATCTCACGCGCCTGCGCGACCTGGCGGCGCACGACGGCCGCCGTCGCGCCCTGCTGGAGCAGGAGGCGGTGATGGGCGGCGAACTCGCGACCATGCGCGAGCAGCGCGATGCGACGCGGGCTTCGCCGGCCCGGGAGGAAGAGGTCACGCTGGAGCTCGAGACTCGGCGCCGTCAGCTCGAGGATGCGGAGGGTCGGCTCGAGCTGCGCCGCACCGAGTGGGTGCGCGACAGGCAGGAGGCTGAGACCAGGCGTAACGCTTTGCGCGCCCAGTTTGCGGAGATGCGCGACCAGCGCGACCGGCTCGTCGCGCGCGGCGAGCAGGGAGTTTGCCCGACCTGCCAGCGGCCGTTGCTCGACCACTACCGACAGGTGCTGGATGTGCTCGACAACCAGCTGGAGACGGTCAGCGCCGACGGCTCGTACTTCAAGTCGCGTCTCGAACAGCTTGAGAACATGCCGGACGATGTGGCCGAGCTCGACGAACAGCGGCGTCGCGTGCAGCAGGACGTCGGTGCGCTCGAGCGGCGTTTGACTCGCACGCAGATGAACGTCCAACAACTCAAACATCTGGAGCGCGACATCGCCGTCAAGGAACAGCGGCATGCATCGCTTGTGCAGGAACTCGCAGGAATTCCTGCGGGGTACGATGCGGCGCGCCACAGATCGGTGGAGTCGGAGTTTGAGCGGCTCGTGTCGCTGAGCAGTCAGGCCAATCGGCTCACGACGCAAATCGAACGCGAGCCGACGTTCCGTCGTGAACTCGACAACGTTGCACGGAGCGTTGAATCGCTCGCCGCGCGGCACTCGGATATCCTGTCGCGGCGCACGGCACTCGCGCTCTCCGAAGAGGAATTCGGGTTGCTGCGCGACCAGCACGCCGCGGCGAGTGCGCAGCTTCAGGCCGCGACGCTTGCAACAGCCACCGCGACCACGGAACTCACAGGTGCCCAGGCCGCCCTGGAGCGCGCTGCCAAAACTCGCCAGGAACTCGTTCGTGCCGCAGAGCGGGTTGCGGTTCTCGAGCGGGAGAAGCAACTGCACGACGAGTTGCACCGCGCGTATTCGGATCTCCGCACCGACCTCAACTTCGCGATGCGCCCGGAACTCTCCGAACTCGCCAGTGCGTTCCTGACCGAACTTACCGACGCGCGATACACGGAACTCGAACTCGACGACAAGTACCGCATAGTCGTGCTGGAGGAGGGCGTGCCCAAGCCGGTGATCTCGGGCGGTGAAGAGGACCTGGCCAACCTGGTGCTGCGGCTCGCGATTTCGCAGATGATTGCCGAACGCGCAGGGCAGTCGTTTTCCCTCCTGGTGTTAGACGAAGTTTTCGGATCGCTCGACGAAACGCGGCGCCAGAACGTCGTCGCGCTGCTCCGGGGGCTTCAGGATCGGTTCGAGCAAGTCATCCTCATTACGCACATCGACGATGTGCGCGACGGACTCGATCAGGTGATGGAAGTGAGGATTGACGAGCGAACCGGCGCCTCGACTGTCGTGCTCAGCGCGGCGAAGGGCCACGAGCTCGCCGATGCGCTTGTTGCGGGTTCCGGTGGGCAGGGCGCTGCCGGTGCAGAGTCGACCGCGGAGCCGGAGTGATGGCGTCGCGAGCCGAGCGGTCCACCACACAACCGCTTGCCGGACCATTTGCCATAGGTCCGGAGGACGTTTCACCGCTCAACCTGCTGTTCAGCAGCGCGTTCACGGAGCGGTATCGCCGCGATGGACTCGTCGGCGTCCGAGTGCCGCCACTGAATCCAGCGATCTGGCGCTATGCCATCGATGGGGCAGGGCGTGGCGCCATGCTCTGGCGCGACGCAGCTGGAGATATCGCAGCGTTCAACCTCGCGCATGTGTCCGGCGCGGAGGGATGGATGGGGCCGCTCGCCGTCCGCGAGGATCGCCAGGGTACAGGGCAGGGAAAGGCGATCGTGCGAGCGGGCATCGATCATCTCGTCGGGGCGTCGTGCCGAACCATCGGCCTCGAAACGATGCCAAGGACGGTGGACAATATCGGGTTCTACTCGGGACTCGGCTTCATCCCCGGTCACCTTACCGTGACGCTCACCGTCGACGCGGCTGCCGCGCCTGTACCGTGCTCGGTGCTCTCAACGTTGACCGCGGCGGACCGTGACGACTCCATTGCCGAGTGCGCCGCGCTGACGGCGAGCCTCGTGCCCGGAGCGGACTATTCACGCGAGATCCGTCTGACTCACGAACTGTCGCTCGGCGACACGCTCTTGGTCCGTCGTGCGGGAGCGATCGTGGGGTTCGCGCTCTGCCACGCAGCGCCGCTCGTAGAGGGGAGATCGCGCGAGGAGTTGCGGGTGCTCAAGCTGGCTGCAGCCGATCAGGATGCCTTCGACACGTTGCTTGGGCCGCTGGCGTCACTCGCCCGACGATCGGCTACGGCGCGGGCGGCACTTCGCGTGCAGGGAGAGCATGGCTCGGCATTCGCAGCGGTGATGCGCGCCGGGGGGCGCGTTCGCTGGACCGACCTTCGGATGACGCTTGACGGTTATGCGCAGCCCGAGAAGGCGAGCGGCATAGTCTTTACGAACTGGGAGATCTGACTCAGCGCTTACCGGATGCCGGCGGCTTTGCTGCCTTCGTCACAATGCGCCAGGTGAGCAGGAAGACACCCGCTGTGAGCAGGATATGAATCCAGCCCGGCGCGTCGAACCACGTCCCGGCCGCCCACACGGCGAGCATCACGACCGACAGTACGATGATTGGATCCACGGGTCGGACTCCCTGGTGCGCGGCCGTGGGCCAACCGCGAACCCGCGGCGGGCAGATACGGCATCAACCATTCAATCTATACGTCAGCGCCAACCGCGCGGGAACCCCGCCGCGAGCCATGTCGCGCGATCGCTCTGGACGCTTCGTGCGCCGATTCCTACATTCACTGTTGAGGTCGGAGAGGCTCCTTTTTGAGCCGATAAGTCCTTCGGGTGGGTGCAATACCTTCGTTGACGTCACGCCCGCACGGCGGGAAGGCGGAAGGCGGAGTGAGCGCCTCAAAAATTCGACAGGGCTTCAAAAACCCCTCTTTGATCTGCACGTACCGGAAGCTCCGGCCGAGGACAATCCCGGCCGGAGCTTCCGTCTCTCCCTCCCATTGGAATCGTGCCTACAGTCTCCATCACCCGGCTCGCGCGTTTCAGCGCAGCACACCGGCTCCACAATCCGGACCTCTCGGCTGACGAGAACACCCGGCTGTTTGGCAAGTGCAACAGTCCGAACTATCACGGCCACAACTACACGCTCGAAGTGAGCATCGCCGGCACACCGGATCCGCGAACCGGTTACGTGCTCGACTTCACGGAACTCGATCGCATCGTCGATCGTTCCTGCATTGACTTGCTCGACCACAAAAACCTTGACCTCGATGTTCCGTTTCTGTCGGGAATTCTCTCGACCGCCGAGAACATTGTCGTCGCCTGCTGGGGCCAACTCGAACCCGTGCTTGCCCCGTCACGGCTCGTGCGTCTCAGGCTCTGGGAAACCGAGAACAACTATGTCGAATACGACGGCCGTTGACCGCACCGCCGCCATCGCGCTGGCGGAAATGCGCGAGTTTGGAGAGGAACCCTCGCGCATCGGCGACGCGCGGTGCGCCGAGCTGCAGGAACTTGTACATCGGCAACTCGAGTTGATCGGCGAAGACCCGTTGCGGGAGGGATTGGTCAAGACTCCGCTTCGCGTCTCCCGGTCGATGGCATGGCTGACTCGCGGCTACGACATGAACGTGGCCGACGTCGTCGGGGACGCAGTGTTCGAGGAATCGCACGAATCGATGGTCATGGTACGCGATATCGAGGTTTACTCGATGTGCGAGCATCATATGCTCCCGTTCTTCGGCCGTGCGCACATCGCGTATATCCCGAACGGAAAAATTGTGGGCCTCTCCAAGCTGCCGCGCATCGTGGAAGTATTCGCTCGGCGCCTGCAGGTCCAGGAGCGACTGACGGAGCAAGTGGCGGCGGCGGTCGAAGACGTGCTCAATCCAATCGGCGTCGGCGTCGTAGTCGAGGCGTGGCACCTGTGCATGATGATGCGAGGCGTTCAAAAGCAGAATTCGCGCACGGTCACGTCGTCACTCAAGGGAGCGTTCCGCGACGACGCGCGCACGCGTGACGAGTTCCTCAGGCTCGCCTACTCATCCACTGCGGGCGCGTGACCGAACGGTCCGCACTCCGTCACGTTGATCACAGCGCGTGATTCCCCGGCCTCTCAGCAATCGCCGGGCACTCGTTACCGGGGCGTCGCGCGGAATCGGTGCGGCGACGGCTCGTGCGCTTGCGAGCGCCGGAGCGCACGTTGCCGTCACCGCGCGCACCCAGGGTGCGATCGATTCGCTTGTGGCGGAACTCGGCCCGGAGCACATCGCCATAGTGGCGGACATCGCCACCGACGCCGGCGTGCGCGCTGTAGTCTCTGCCACCGAAATCTGGGCCGCGGGCGCGCCGGATATCATCGTCAACAATGCCGGTGAGTTCGTGTACGCACCGTTTGAAGAGCTCGTTGTCGCTGACTTTTCGCGGGCAATGCGCCTCAACGTCGAAGCCCCTTTCGGCGTGGTCCGCGCGTTTCTTGCCGCCATGCGCGCGCGCGGGTCAGGAGACATTGTGACCGTAGGATCCGTTGCGGACCGCACGGCGCTTTCCGGCAACGCCGCGTACAGCGCCAGCAAGTTCGGCGTGCGCGCCGTGCACGAGGTGCTGCGAGAGGAAACGCGCGGGTCCGGCATCCGCGCGATTCTGGTGTCGCCCGGTGCGGTGAATACGGACACTTGGACACCGCACGAAGCCGAGCTGGGCAAGACATTTCCGGCGCGCGATACGATGCTCGCGGCTGACGATGTGGCTCGTGCGATTTGCTTCGCCGTGTCGCAGCCGGCGGGCGTGAACGTCGAAGAACTTCGCGTCACTCCGAGCTAGTCGGAGTGCTGCTGGCCCTGACCGACCAGTTGCGCTGCACCGGCGCGCACGCGGAAACGTGGCTGGTCGCGCGGGCGGACGTCGTCGAAGAACACCGCATGGTCGCCGGTGTGCTGGGCTGCCCGGTCTGTCATGCCGAACGCGTAGTGCGCGGTGGGATCCTCTGGTGGGAACGGAGCGACTCATCCGGGCAGGAGGCCTCCAGCGCTGTGATCGCCGATCCCGACGCCGACGCGGTAATGCGGGCCGGCGCGCTACTCGGATTCGCTGAGTCAGTGCTTCCGTTCGTGTTGTGCGGTGCTGAAGCGATCGTTGCTACCGGGTTGACCGGGCTGGGCGAGGCACCTTTGGTGTTGCTCGATCCGCCCGACGATCGTGCAGCTCCGTGCGCGACGATCATTCGCGGTGCGCCGGCCATCCCGATGGCTGCCGGTACGGTTCGTGGTATCGCGCTCGACACGGCACACGGCCGTGCCGAATTCATCGATTCGGCGGTCACGGCGCTTGCCCAGGGCGGGAGGCTTGTCGCGCCCGCGACATTCGCTCTGCCCGCGGGCATCCGTGAGCTCGCTCGCGACGCCACCCACTGGGTCGGCGAGCGTGGGGCCGACTTGATCGCGCTTGGGCGCGCCGTGCCCGCTCGTTAGCCGTCTGCGCCGGCGTAGAGGCCGTCGATCAGCTTCTCATAGGTTTTCTCGATCACTCGGCGTTTCACTTTCAGGGTAGGCGTCAACTCGCCGCGCTCCACCGAGAAGTCGTGCTCCAGCAGCGCGATTTTCTTGGGTGTCTCGAAGCTCGCAAGCCCCTTGAAGTGGCTGTGCACTTCTTTGTCCATTTTGGCGCGAATCGTCGGCATCTCGAGCAACTGTGAGCGCTGCGTCCAGATGATGTTGTTCCGACCCGCCCACTTTTCCAGCGAGTCCCAGTCCGGGACGACGAGGATAGCTGGAAATTTCCGCTTGTCGCCGATCACCACGGCCTGGCTGACGTACTTGTTCGTCTTGACCGAGTTCTCGATCGGTTGCGGTGCCACATACTTACCGCCGGCCGTCTTGATGAGGTCCTTCTTGCGGTCCGTGATACTGAGAAAGTCGTCTTCGATCGTTCCAATGTCGCCCGTGTGAAACCACCCGTCGGCGTCGATCGCTTCAGCGGTGGCCTCCGGATTCTGATAGTAGCCCTTCATGACGTGGGGGCCGCGGGTGAGAACCTCGCCGTCGTCTGCGACCTTGACTTCCACGCCCGGTGCCGGCTTACCCACCGAGCCGATGCGGAATGCTTCGGGCCGATTGACCGAAATGAGCGGCGACGTCTCCGTCAGCCCGTAGCCTTCGAGGATCGTCAGTCCTGCAGCGAAGAAGAATCGGTTGATCTCCGGTGCGAGAGGAGCGCCGCCCGACACGAAGTAACGAATACGACCGCCGACCCGCGCCAGCAACTTCGAAAACACAAGTCGCTGCGCCAGGGAATAGCTCAGTGCAATAATCGGCCCGGGCTCGCTTCCGGCGAGCCTGGCGTCGGCCCGCCGATCGGCAACGGCGCGCGCCCACGCGAAAATCCGGCTCTTGAGCGGACCTCCCGAGACCGCGTTCTCGAGCACGCGGGCGTACATCTTCTCGTACAATCGCGGCACCGAGAAGCAGATCGTCGGACGCACCTCGGACAGGTTGAACGGCACCGCATCGAACGACTCGGCGTACGCGATGGACGTGCCAGTTGCGAAGAAGAGATAGTCACCCATGCGCTCGAAGATGTGGCAGAGCGGCAGGAACGAAAGCGCAACGTCATCGCTGGCAAACGGAATGCTGACACGTGCCGCTTCGACGTTTGAGAAGATGTTGTCGTGCGTTAGCATTACGCCCTTCGGGAGCCCGGTCGTTCCAGACGTATAGATGATCGTCGCGAGGTCATCCGGATCGACGGAGAGCGCGTCGGCCTTCCACTTGGCAGCAGCGTCCGGCGAATCGGCGGCCGCGCCCATCGCATCCACGGCCGCCAGCGTCAGGTCGGCGCCGCCCTTCGCGTCGCTGGCAAACGTGATCACGTGTCGCAAAGCAGGCGTGTCCGCTCGGATAGCTGCGATTTTTGCCGCCTGCGACTCGTCGGCCACGAAAATCGCGGTCGCCCCGGAGTTCACAAGCAGGTGCGTGATCTGTTCGGCCGGCAGCGTAGCGTAGATAGGGACGTCGGACAGCCGCGCTGTCAGGCACGCCCAGTCGGCAATCGCCCACTCGGGTCGATTCTCGGACAGAATCGCGACGCGATCTCCGGCTTCTACGCCGAGCGAGCGGAGGCCGAGTGACAGGCGCCGCACGCGCCCGAGGACATCGTCGTACGCGATGGGCTGGTATCGGCCGTCAATTTTCACCTGGTACGCCGCGGGATGCCTGAAACGCTCGAGCGAAGTGAAGAACAGTTCGTTCAAGGTGCCGCGCGCCGGGCGTGGTCCACCGCTCACGATCATCGGATCCTCCGAGTCTGCAGTCTGCATTCATTGCTTCGCTGCTTGCACCAGAGACTAAATCCTGCGGTGCGGGCTACTTCGGTCGCAATACTACTACGAATCGTAACGGACTGCCCGCGACATGTGCTCCACGGTAGCGCACGGTCGCGATCACGATGACGGAATCCGTTGCCGATTCCGTAATGCCGATCGGACGCACGCGTAGGCTCCGTGAGGCGCTCCCTTCGGTGGTGGTTGTGTCGATCGTCGATCGCTTGCCACCATCGACCAAATACACGACGGAAGTATCGCCGGGAGCAACGGCGTTTCCACGAAAGAACACCTGATATGAAACGATCCAACCCTGCGTCGCGGTGATGCCGCCAGTCGTGTCATTCGTCAGCACCCGCACGCCGAGTGCCGTTGACACGTTCGCACTCGCGAGGTCTGGGACGACATAGTCGACGGTGTCGCGTGACTCGCCGCTGAAAGTCGCCAAGTCCGGTCGTCGAGCCACATTAAGCGTGATAGGCTTGACCTGAAGACTATTGGTGCTCGCCATGATCCTGACCGTGCCCGACGTCCGGTTGGCGAACAGGGTGCCGCCCGGGCCGATCGTGACGCCCGTATCGAGCGCGATGTATTGAATTGCGGCGTCTGGAAGGCTGTCGCCGGCTGTGTTGAAAGCGATGGCGTGCAATGGGGCCACCACTCCCAGGCTGTCGCGCAGTGTGTCGCCGGCAACTACGGAAGGGTACGGAAACCGGTCGAAACTCAGCGAGGCGACGTGATCAGCCGGTGCGCTGACGTCGGTGCAGCTCGCGAACACGATGACGGCGATTGCCACGGACGTCGCCACCGCGGCGCCACGCGTCATTCCGCGAAACGCTCCGCGAGGCGCGTAGCCAAGTTCACGTACGCTTGAGCTGCCGGATCGCCAGGCGTGCGCACGACGACGGGCTGGCCCGCCGCGAACGCATCGCTGACGGCGCTGCTTCGCGGAATCGTAATATCGAACACCAGGTTGGCCGGCACGTTGGCGCGCACATACTTCACCGTGCGTTCACACGCGGTGTTGCCGGCCTCGTACATCGTGAGCAGGATTCCGTCGAATGTCAGTTTCTTGTGCTTTGAGACGACGTCCTGATTGGCGCGAAATATCTGAGGCGTGGTCTGCAGGACGAGCGGCTCCGCCTGGAGCGGAACCAGCACGCGGTCACTTGAAGCGAGTGCGCTCCGAGTGATCGCACCCAGTCCCGGAGGTGTATCAACGACGACGATATCGCAGCGTTCGGCAGCTGTCGCCAGCATCTTCGAGAGCAAGTCGCCTTCGCCGATCGCATTCGTGTAGTCCGTGTGATCGGCGTCTTCGGAGACCGACCCCACGAGCATCACGCGAAGCCACGGAAGCGACGTCGGGAGTATCACGTCGCGCAGCGGGCGCGTCCCGTTGAGGTAGTCGGCGAATCCGTATGTCTTGTGACCCTTCTTCAGCCCAGAACCGTATCGCACGGATCCCTGCGGATCCACGTCGACGATGAGCGTTTTGAGGCCGCGGCGAGCAAATGCCGCGCCGAGATTCACAGCCGTCGTTGTCTTCCCGACTCCGCCCTTCTGGCTGACGATCGCGAGGATTCGTCCCACCGTCAGCCCCCCGACCGCGGCGGGTCCGCGGGCGGCGAGTCAGCTGCGCCGGGATTGTTGAGCTGCTCCAGCGTCGCCTGTGCGTGGCGTACCTCGCGTTCAGCCACGGTCCCCAACGGAGGGTGATCCAAGAACGCCTGGAGATGCTTTCCGGCGCCTTCGGTTTCGCCGCGCTTCAAGAGCAGGAACGCGAGTCCGTAATGCGCGCCGGCGAGCATCGGGTCAATCTCAAGCGCCTTGCGATAGGCCCGAACTGCCTCATCGAGCCGACCTGTGCGGGAAAATGCGATAGCCATGTTCTGGAGCACCGTCAAATCGTTCGGCTGATCACGCAAGGCGAGGCGGTACGACGTCAGGGCGGCGTCGTAATCTCCCTGACGTTCGAGCACGAGCGCCTCGTTCAGATAATCGAGGCGCTGCGCCTTCACCCCAGTCTCGGGCTTTCCGCCGAAGAGCCGGCTCAACCAGGACATGAAATGCACTCAGCCAAAGAGGCGCCCCCTAACGTGTGTTGGCACAAGGTATTACCGCTCCAGAGGGTCAGCAACCGAGGTTACGTGACCTGCGACCGGACGGTATCTTGAAAAGACTGCGAGCGCCACACCCGGCATGCCCGCCCGTCCGTGAATGCCATGCCGCAACGCCCCAAGTTTGCCGGACCGACTCCTCGTGAGGTGTTTCACGTTGAGTGGCCGCTGTTCGGCGAGTTGTCCCGCGCACTCGCCCTGAAGGTTTCGCGCGAGTTCGACCCGGAACTGGTGATCGGGATCGCCACGGCTGGCGTCGTGCCCGGTGCCGTAGTGGCCGCCATGCTCGACCGGCCATTCCGTTCGATGATCGTGAGCCGTCGGTACCGTGCCGAACGCATGCGGGACACGCCTGCGGTGTTTGGCGAGGCGCCTCCCGAGGCGCGCGGAGCCCGCGTGCTCATCGTCGACGAAACGTGCGATTCCGGGCAAACCATGCGTCTTGCCGTCGCCGCGATCGTCAACATCGGAGCGACGGACGTACGAACGGCCGTCAGCATTCGAACCGGTGAGTACGAACCGGACTTCGCTGCCCTCGAAACGCCGGCGTCCGTGGTGCTGCCATGGGACCGCGAGGTGCTTGTCGATGGCGAACTCGTTCCGAATCCGAAGTACGCCGAGCCCGATGACGACTAGCGCGCATGGCGGCGCACTGGCATCGCTGCTCGCCTAGGTGAGCGCGTGCGCCGCGGCGTCGTACGCTTCACCGGCAGACATGCGCTCGTACAGGTGGCTCATCACGTCGGTTGCCCCAACCAGGAATCGGCACCGCGGGCTGCCTGACGAGCGGCATTCGACTTCGAGAACGGAGAGCGGTGCCGCGGCGGTGCGGCCAAAGAAGTCGGCCAGCATTCCAGTCGTGTAGTGGCACGATGGATATGAGAACGCGCTCACTGGGTCGGCTTCGGCCCAATCGGGCGAGTCCACCATCGCGACGACGTCACTGATCGGACTGACGGACAGGCTCCCCCATCCGGCCGCGCGGAAAAACTCAGTGCCGCGCATATCAAACGCGTCGAGGCTCAGCGTTTCCACGTCCTCGCCGCGGTCAACGAGCCACGACCGGAACGCCGAAAAAAATCGCTTCGCCGCCTGCGTAGCCGGCTTCCTGGAGGTACGCGGCGTAGCCGCCCCCGGTGTCACGAATGAGCGCGGCGCGCAGCGCGGAAAGCGAGGCGCGCGGCAGCGCGAGGCATTGTGAGGTCTGAAGATCCATATGGCCGGATCGGCAAGGGAGACGGTAGGGTAGGAAGGGAAGCTAGGCGCGAGACGCCGCGGCGGCTACCGAGCCTTGGTTACCCTTCGCCCAGCCGGCGGAGCAGCTCGTTTTCGTCTATCGTTTCGACGCCGAGCGTGCGCGCCCGCTCCAGCTTGCTGCCCGCGTCCTCGCCGACGACCACCAGGCTCGTAGCCTTGGATACCGAGTCGGTCACTTTCCCGCCCGCCGCAACGATGCGCTGTTTGGCCTCGGTTCGACTGAGCGTAGGCAGCGTACCGGTGATTACGACGGTCATGCCGGTTAACACGCCGGAAGCCGCAGCGGCCGCCGGCTCGTCGAGCCGGAGGCCGCTGGGCTTTAGG
>JAQBYI010000064.1 GCA_027622655.1 Gemmatimonadota bacterium
CTCCGTTGGTCCGCTCGAGACTCTCGAGCAAGGCCCGAAAGGCGGCGCTGATTTCCGTCGGCTCCATCTGGCCCGTCGCGACTTCCGCTGCCACGTCCTCGCTCAGTTGGAGGAGCCGGCGTTCGAGCGCCTTCCTCTTCACGATCTTGAGGTGATACTCGACGTTCGCCGCGGTTGGCACGTCGTAGAGCAGCTCGCCGATATACTCCCGGCCGCCGATCGCCGCGAGATCGCCCTGGCGCTCGAGCTGGTCGGGGAGCGTTACGGGATCAATGACCGAGCCGGCGCGGTGCAAAGCCAGCATCGCCCGGAAGATCCGGCGGTTGGGTTCTCGGTAGAACATCGTCTCGTCGACGAGTTCCACGGCGCGCACGATCGCATCGGCGGCGAGGAGCATGGCACCGAGCGCCGCGCGCTCGGCGTCCTCCGAGTACGGGGGACGGATGCCCGCCACCACGCTCACGTCCCGACGGGCTCCTGGGGGTTCGCTGGCGCACGGCCGCCCGCCGTCACCTCACGGCGTAGCGCGTCAACGTCAGCGGCGAGTACGTACCAGCGCGCGCCGCGCTTCTGGCCGCGCAGCACTCCGGTCAGCACGAGCGCCCACGTTTGCGCCCATGTCTTCCCTAGATCGTGGGCCGCGTCGGCAAGCGAAACCTCGAGATCGGCCATGAACCCTCCTTCCGGCGTTGAGTGCGAGCCGCGTATTGACTCTCGGGGATATAGTGATAGTTTTATCTGCGCGGAACCCATGATTACCGAAAAGCACCCCCTTGGAGAGTGAGCCGTGAAAGCACGAGAAGTTCCCTACGCCGCATCAGGTCAGCGCCTCAACCGAGTCATCGCCACCTACGCGGACGGACGCCTCAAGGGGTTCTTGACGGCGCTCCACAAAGGCGGCGTGCCGCACGCGGGCAACCGGCGGTATGTCATCGACTACCGGAAGGGGCGGGCGCCGATCCCCGAGACGGTGATTCTCCGCGTGTGCCAGGTGTACCCGCAGGTGCTTCCCGGCTACCTCAAACTCGAGACACCATACATGACCGCAGCCGATGAGCGAGACGCGCAGGTGCGCGGCACACTCCTCACCGCAGATGCGACGGCCACGGGCAGCGGAAGACTCGCGCTGGGAGACATCTTCAAACTGGCAAGCGGCTACGACCGCGGCGTCACTGACTCGCTTGAGCTAATCGAGCAGCTCACGCCGGGCGGGAGCGTCGCGCGTTCACCGCTCCATGACGTATGGCACCGCGTGTGCGAAGTCGAGCGCGTGCCAGTGGGAGCGAAACGCCTCGAGCGTCTTCGGCGGTTGGTGCGAGAGGTCGACGGATTGCTGCCCGCCATCGCCAGACCGAGCGGCCCGACCTTAGAGACGTTCCGGCTCGGCGTGCTTGCGGCGATGCTCTCCGCGCTGCTCGGAGCGCCGGCGCCACATCATCCGACACCACGCAAGGAAGCGAAGCGCACACCAACCAAACGGAGGACGCCATGAAGCACACGAGAGGAATGGGTCGCGTCTACCAACGCGGCGAGAAGTTCTGGATTCAGTATTCCCACCACGGCCGCAAGATCCGCGAGTCGAGCGAATCACCGAAGGAAAGCGTCGCGAGAGCCCTGCTGAAGCGTCGGCTGGGCGAATCGGGCACAGGTCGGCCCGTCGGCCCCGAGATTGCGCGGACGACGTTCGAGGTTCTTGCGGCGATGCTCTTGGCCGACTACGCGCTCAACGCACTCCGCTCAGGTGCGCGCGTCAAGGCGGCGCTTGCGCACTTGCGCGGTTTCTTCACGTTCGCCCGCGTGCCCGATATCACGAGCGACCGGATCGCCGCCTACATCCAGCAGCGCCTCGCAGAGGAAGCGGCTGCGGCCACGATTCATTACGAGCTGGCGTGTCTCCGGCGGGCGTTCAACTTGGCCGTGCGCGCAGGAAAGGCCGCGGGCGTGCCGTACATCCCCGCTATCGCGCTCGACAACGCCCGCAAAGGCTTCTTTGAGCCGGCCGACTTCGAGGCCGTCCTCAAGGCATTGCCGGAGCCGCTGCGGCCCTTCATGCGGTTTCTCTACCTCACCGGGTGGCGCGCCGGCGAAGCGCGCGGCCTGACGTGGGCGGGCGTGGACTTCACCGCGAACGTCGTGCGCCTCGAGCCGGGCGTCACCAAGAATCGCGCGGGACGCGAGTTTCCGTTCGCGGCGTTCCCGGCGCTTGCGGAACTTCTCCGCGAGCAGCGCGAGCGCACGTCAGCGCTCGAGCGCGAGCAATGCCGGATCATCGCTCCGGTGTTTCACCGGCACGGCAAGCCGATTGTCTCGTATGTGCGGGCGTGGGCCGCGGCGTGCAAAGCCACGGGGCTCGAGGGACGGCTCGTCCACGATCTTCGGCGGACGGCCGTGCGGAACCTCGAGCGGGCGGGCGTCTCGCGTTCCGTGGCAATGAAGCTCACCGGGCACAAGACGGAAGCCGTCTATTCGCGCTACGCCATCACGTCGGCCGCGGATCTGTCCGAAGGCGTGGCGAAGCTGGCGACGCTGCACTCCGGCGCTCCGGGCTCGCGCAGCGTGCTCCCATTCCAGAGTTCGGGCACAGAACGGGCACAATCGGGGGTCTGAGCGGCCTTCGCAGCGTCCGGGAAACGTAGTAAGTTCTTAGTTCGCAACACTGTAGGGCCCTTAGCTCAGCGGTAGAGCAGCGGACTCATAATCCGACGTGCGCAGGTTCGAATCCTGCAGGGCCCACTTGAAGCACACTTGAAGCACACTTGAAGCACACTTGAAGCACACTTGAAGCACGCTTGAAGCACGCTTGAAGCACGCTTGAAGCACGCTTGAAGCACGCTTGAAGCACGCTTGCCCCCCTCTTTCGCCGAGCGTTAGCATCACTGGCACAATGAGACACATACTAAAGTCCGCTCTGGCTCTATGCACCATCGCGACGATGGTTGGCGCAGCGCACGCTCAGGCGTCCGACCCCACCACCAGGCCGCTCAAGCCGGGCGACAGGATCCAGATTACGATCTGGGCCGACACCGCGATCGAGGGTGAACTCATCGTTGATGAGCGTGGCTCGGTGACGCTCCCGCGGCTCGGCAACATGTCGGTCGCGGGCGTGCCGGCACAACAGCTCGGCGACTCGGTTCGAAAGGCGTACGGCCGCATCCTCCTCCCGGTCGCCGTCGAAGTCATTCCGCTCCGCCGCGTGACGGTAAGTGGCGACGTCTTCAAGCCAAACACACTCTTTCTCGAGACGCGCTCCACGATTCGTGACGCCGTCGCGCGCGCCGGGGGCGTCACGGAACTCGGGCGCGAGAACCCAGTACTACTTCTCCGCGATGCCACCGAACTCCGGCTCAAGGGATGGAGCCGGCGCGGCGACGCCGAGACGATCGTGCATTCGGGCGACGCGATCATCGTGCTCCGCGAACCGTGGATCAAACGAAACGTTTTCTCGATTATTTCGGGACTCGGCATTGTTGCTTCACTCATCCTCACAACAACACGCTAGATGAGCGCCGACCCGAATCCCATCGAGATTGACCTGGGCGCCGCCCTCGCGCTCACCGTGCGCCGCTGGCGCCGCGTCGCAGCCGGCATGGCCGTTGGCCTCGCGGGCGCCGTAGCGATCATTGGTTTCGTGCCGCCGAGCTTTACCGGCCGTGCGCTTCTCCTCGTCCGTCAGTTTCCTGAGGCCAGTTCGCCCATCCAAGGAAAGTTGAGCGCGCTCTCGGCGCTCGTTCCGAACCTCATTGGCGGCGACCAGGACCTCGCGATCGCCACCGAACTGGCGCTGCTGCAAAGCCGCACGGCGCTTGGTATCGTAGTGGACTCGCTGCGGCTCGCTGTTGAACCGTTGGGCCCGGGTCGCGTGGCGCCACTGACGGTCGTGGATTCCGTGTCGTTCAGCGGCCGCTTCAAACCGGTAGAGGTTACGCTGACCAGCGGGAGCAACACGGCTGCAAACGCTAAGCTCCACGCTACCGCGGCTGGGGCCGGGACGCGCGTTCGGGTTCGCGACCGCGAGGATGCGATCAGCGAACTCGAAGACCGTCTCTCGGTTACCAAAGCCGGCGGCGACGCCCTCGAGGTGATCTACTCCGGCCGTGACTCGGTGACTGCTGCCGAGGTGCCCAACTTCTTGTCTCGGGTCTACATGAGCCGCCGCCTTACAGTGGACCGCGGCCTCAATCAGCGTCGCTTGGAATTCCTCACGGCTCGCGCCGATACCATTCGCCGCGACCTCCGCCAAGGCGTGGATGCGCTCGCACAGCTTCAAACGCAAAGCGGCGCGGGCGTTGACGTCGCAGTAGCCGGCAAGGCGATTGCCGACCGTTACGGTGCCGCGCAAACGCAGATCGCCCTTCTCCGCTCCTCCGAGATGGCGCTCGACTCGCTCACCTCCGCAGTACGATCGGGAACGGCAGATCCGCGCGTGCTCGCGGCCTTTCCAGATCTCCTCCGCAGCGCTGCTGTGAACGAACTCGTTGCAGCCATCTCTCGTGTAGAGACTGAGCGTACACTGCTCGCCGGACGTGTGGCGTCCACGGCTCCACAGGTATTGACGTTGGCCACCGCGCGCGATTCGCTTGTCGCCCAGCTCCTGCCCCTGGCGAATGCCTACCGTGAATCGCTCGCGCGCCAGATGGCATCGCTCGGCGCCGACGCCGACTCGCTGGTGCGCGAAATGAATCAGCTGCCTGGACGCGGTGCGGCGGTGGTCAAGCAGATGGCCGTAGTGGAACAACTCGCCCAACTTGACGGCGGAATGGGAGCACAGGTGCTGCAGGCGCGCCTCGCCGCGATGCTTGAGGGCGGTGACGTGCGAATCGTCGACGCCGCTGTGGCGCCGCGCCGCGTTTCCTTTCCCCGGCCCAAGCTCACCATCGCGCTCGGATTGGCCGCCGGCATGCTGCTCGGGATTATCGTCGTGCCTATCGGCGCCCGCCCGCCCGTTGCAAGCTCGCCGGCGAGCTCGCCAGCGAGTTCGCCAGCGAACGTAGCCTAGCACGAGTCTCGTGCGCTTCTCAGCGCGGCAACTCGCCGGCGTCGGCGCCGCGGCGATGGCGCTGGGGAACGTTGGCCGCATTCCGCTCGGCGCACTTGGTGGCCGCACGGCGCCGTTCGTCGTCGCCGACATCGCAATCGCCGTTGTCTGGCTCGTACTGGCAGTAGTTGTGTTCGGCCGCAAGCGCCCGGTAACCACCGACGCGATCACCCGACCGGTCTTCGCTTTCGTCGCGGTGGCCGCGCTCTCCACGGTGCTCGGCGTCGCACGCTACAGCATGGGCGTCGGCGAGGCCTTGGGGACGATCGCATTCCTCGCGCGTTGGGTGGTGTATTTCGGGTGGTATCTCTTCGTGGTTTGGTGCCTCACGGTGGACGAAGCACGATCGGCATGGCGCTACGTCGAAATCGCGATTCTCGCGTTCGTCGGCTTCGGCATCGTGCAGTCAGCGTTTCTGCCTGGCTTCGCCCAGCTGGTGCACACCAAATCCGGGCTCCCCGTCTGGGATGAACAGGGTCACCGCCTCGTATCGACGATGCTCGATCCGAACTTCGCCGGCATCCTCATCGTGATCGCACTGCTCGCACGACTGGCACGTGTCGCCGAGGGTGTGCGTGAACGAGGTGGACCGTTGGTGCTCCTCGTGCTCGGCACGGCGCTCGTGCTCACCATTTCGCGATCGTCGGCGGTGGCTCTCATCGCCGGCCTCGGCGTGATCATCGCCGCGCGCGGTATTCGATTCAGGCTGGCGTATGTCTTCGTCGTGGGCGGAGCGCTCATTATGCCTGCGCTCGTTTTGATGGCAGACTACCTCGCGAGTCTCAATAAATTCGGCATCGACACGTCCGCCGCCGAACGGTTGATTCCGTGGTTCCGTGCGCTCGCGCTGATCGCCGAGCATCCGGTGCTCGGTGTCGGGTTCAATGCGATGAAGCCGGCGGCCATTGCGCAGGGATGGCTGATCATCGGCGGCGCGGGTGTCTCGCTCGACGGCGGCCTGCTGTTCGTGGCTGCAATGACCGGTCTCCTAGGCCTCGCCTGCTATTCATGGATGCTCTGGCGCGTGGCTCGCCTCGCACGACAGACGTGGAACGACGCCACAGCCGAGCCGCGTGATCGCGCACACGCAGTGGCGGCCGCGGCGGCGACGCTCGCGGTAGTGGCGCACTCGTTCTTTGCCAATTCGCTCCTCCTGCCTTTCGTGATGCAAATTCTCTGGGTGATGTGGGGAACGATGACTCGAGTGGCGGTCGGCCGAATGGCTGTGAACGCGGTATCAGGCGCTTTGCGATATTCCGCGTCCCGCGCGGTCAATAACGCATCGGGCGCTACGGGGCGCCTTGCCCGCAACGCGGCCCCCCTGATCGTGGCGGCGGCAGTGACGCTCGGGCTCACTTCGTGCGAACCGTGCAGTGGCACGAGCGTCTGCAGTTCAGCGCCGGGAGTTCGCATTGCCGGCCAGATCGTCGAGGCAGGCACGGGCAAGCCGGCAGCCGGCGTGCAGGTGCGGATTACCCTCGGCTCGGGCGGTGAAGCAGCGACCGTGACGGGCTCGGACGGTGGGTGGGACCTCACGATCGTTCCGGAAGGGTCGTATTCGTTCGCCGCGACTGCAACGGTGACCGCACCTGGGCACACGGGTTACAGCATTCCGAACCTGAACTTTGCTCCGCGCATGCGATCGAGCGGCGCAACGCTCGTCGGCACCTGGACGTCGCGGCCGCACGCACGCTATCTGGCGACGCTGTTGCAGGATGGCGCTCCTCTTGCTGCCGCAACGGTCAGATTCGCCCGAACCGGCGGCGTGGCCGCCGAGGGGACGTTCAGCGGCTCGACGAACTCGGTGGGCATCTTCGCGCTGGAACTCACTGGCGACAAACTCGGCGATGTGATCGGCACGCTACACGTGTCGCACGCATCTCTTGGTGGCGAGACGCAGCTCACCGGCTACGTCATTCCGCTTGATTATCACTATGGAATCGCCTTTTCGCGAGCGACCTATTCGATCGGCGGGTTGCTCGTCTACGGGGGGGAGGTTTCGTTCCGCGGCACCGGCGAGAAAGTCGCAGGCGTGAGCGTCACCTGGACGAACACCGGTGGAATCACCACCACACCGCGCACGCTCACAACTACAACCAACTCGACCGGCTTATTCTTCCTCAACCTCACCGCTTCCGCGCGCGGCGAAGCGACGGGGACGCTGACCTTCACGCCACCATCAGGACCGGTGTCGACGTACAACGGCGTGAAGCTCGCCACGTACGACTCGACCTCGTTCCGCTACCTGGGCAACTTCGGCTATGGTGAGCGATGGGCGTGGGCAATCGAACTCTGGCGCAACGACTCGCTCGCTCCGGCCCGCGGCGTGAAGGCCACCTTCCGGCGTACTGGTGGCCTCGCGATCGTGCCCGACTCGGTGCCGTTGGTCACCGGCACAGATGGAAGGATCGTTGTCACGGCAGCCGTCTATGACACGGGATTCGTGGACGGCGAGGTCGTCGTGAACCCACCCACCGGTCCGGCACGCACGATCGGTGGGATTCGCCTCCGGACCTACGCGGCTGACACGCTTGGCTTCGCAGGCGTCTTCACGTTCGGGCCGTCGCTTCGCTACGTAGGAGAGATTCAGCGCGCCGACGGCACTCCGATAGTTGGCGCAACTGTTACCTGGACACGGACGGGCGGGCTCGCGGCCACGCCGGCGACGGTCACGAGCACGACCGACGGCATCGGCTACTTCAATATGACGATGTTTCCGGCGGATAACGCCGAAGGTACGGTAATCGGTACCCTCACCGTGCGCCCGCCGGCACCGTACGCGCCGGGCACGACGTTTACGATTCCCAACGTCACGCTCGACACCTTCCTCACGTCCGACCTCCACTTCCGCGGCATTTTCCAGATTCCAAATCCGTGAGCGCCGAGCGACTCGGGTCGCTAACCAACGACGAACTCCTCAAGCGCAACGTCGGAGTTAATCTCGCGGCGTGGGCCCTCCCCGCCATCGCGGCGCTCGCGAGCTTTCCCGTACTGGCGCGCGGGCTTGGCGAAGAACGCTTTGGTCTTCTGGCCTTCGCGTGGGGCGCGGTGGGGATATTCTCGCTCGTGGATTTCGGCATCGGCCGCGCGCTGACCCGACTGGTTTCCGTTAGGCTCACGAGCGGAGACGAGCGGGACGTGGCCGATCTGGTCTGGGCCGCGAGCTGGACCCTGCTAACGCTCACCTCACTGTTCACGATCGCCGGGCTCACGCTTGCTCCGTGGATCGTGCGCAGCGTGATGCACGTGCCACCTGAGCACCACGTTGAGGCAATCGGTGTTCTCCGGCTTCTCGCCATTGCGATGCCACTTCTCGCTCACGGTAGCGCGCTCCGTGGCGTGCTCGAGGCCGGCCAGCGTTTTTCACTGTCTGCACGGCTCCGCGTCCCCCTGGGAATTGTCACCTATGCGGGCCCGTTGCTCGCCATTCCGCTCGGTGGCGATGCGCGCATCGCGGTGGGAATAATCGTTGCAGGGCGAGTGCTCTATTGGCTGGCGCTCTTTCCGGCCATTGCGACTGTCGTGCCGGGCGTCGCGTGGCCGCGCAGGCCAACCGTCGCGGCGCTTCGCGACTTGGCAACCGTTGGTGGGTGGATAACCGTATTCAATATCATTGGCCCGGTTTTCGCCTTTGGCGACCGAATGGCAGTCGTCGCAGCATTCCCAATCGCGGCGTCGGGTTGGTATGCGACTGCCGCCGAGGTGGCAACGAAGCAATTCCTGTTTACCGCCGCGCTTCAACCGGTGCTCTACCCCGCGCTCGCGGCGTCCTACGTGCCGGACCCGGAGCGGGCGGTGGTCCTGATGGCACGCGCGACCCGCGTAACGGCGCTGGTCCTCTTCCCGGCGAGTTTCGTTCTCTGCGCATTCGCGGCGCCGCTCCTTGCATTCTGGATGGGAAGCGCGTTTTCGCCGGTCGCGGCAAGCGTCTTGCCATGGCTTGCGATCGGGGTCTTCGTGAACGCGCTGGCACAGGTGCCGATCGCGATGTTGCAGGGCGCGGTGGACGCGCGCGCGGCCGGTGTGATGTCGCTCATTGAACTGCCGGCGTTCCTGCTGATGCTCTGGCTACTCGGCTCGGCGTTCGGAATCCGCGGAGTTGCGCTCGCGTGGCTTGGCCGGTCCGCACTCGACGCCGCAGGCATGTGGATGCTGATGGCGTGGCGTTTCCCGGCGTCGCGTCCGCTGGCTCGGCGGACAGCAGGCTACGGGCTGGCGGCGGTAGCGGTGCTCGTTGTTGTGGCGTTGACCAGGTAGCCGCACACCAGGCGCAAACGTCGCCTCACCTTTTGCTCGCGCCCCTCGCGAACGACGTGAGATTGGGAGTGTGTCCGATGAGCCGCCTTACGACTTGGATCACTCGATTCAGGTTCGGCGCGCCGAGCAATGCGATAGCCCAAAACCACGCGTGGTATGCGGCATACTTGTTGAAGCCCTGTGCGCCGAGGTCGCAATAAAACTTCTTGAACACAGGCCACGGTTCGTGCGCCTGATGCGCGAGGGTGTGGTAGATGTAGTTCGCGAAGTCGCGTTCGACGGCATCGCCAATCGGCACGCCGCGCTCTGATTCGACGGCGCGCGCGATCTTCATGAGCGCGCCCACCATCCTCAGGTCTGTATCCGGCGGCTGCGCGCCCGGCGTGAACAACCCCTGCTCTGCCTTGGCGATTCCGAAAATCGCCGGCGCACCGCGCCGGAAGTACGCCATCAAGTCGGGAATGTAAACCGCGCGCTTCTCGACGAGGATGTTCGCGGCGAGCCATTGCTGATAGAACAGCGTTCCATCCCACCGGTCGGTTGCCGCGGCATGCGAAAGGTCGCGGTCGAGTACGATCCCGCTCATCGCGACGAGCCGGCGAAAGCACGCGACGATCGCTGCCGGCCCGGCCGGAAACGTGCATTCCGCGGTATAGTACCTGTTCGTCTGAACGACGTTGTCCGGCGTGCCTTCGAACAGGGCGTACGCCCGAAGCAGCACGCCAAGGTCGGGGTACCGCTCAATGGCAGCGGCAGCTGATCGCAACGCGCCGGGCGCAACGAAGTCGTCGTCGCCCATCACGAACACGAACCGGCCACGTGCGAGTTCGATCAGGCGACGAAAACTGGCATCGTAGCCGAGTGTCGTCGGATTCGGATGGAAGGAGATGCGCGGCGGGCCACCGTTCAACCCGCTCTTCGCGATGCGCAGATCAACCTCTGCCCGCACCTGCGCCTGATTCGGAGACGCATCTTCAGTGACGACGCATTCCCAGTCATCGAAATCCTGGGAGAGTACCGAGTCTAGCAGTGGACCGATGTCGCGCCATCGTCCGTACGTGGGAACGATGACCGAGAAAAGAGGCCTGCTCATTTCGCCGGCGATATCGAAATGCTCAGCTCCGTCATTCCGATGTCTACCGTGTTGTAGCCGGCAATGAACTCGCCATTCTGGAACAGATAATTCAGGCGGCGGCCGGCGCTGAGTTGCATTCGGACGCTCCGCCCGCGCCACTGTGTGTCGCCGCGTACGCCAGCGTGCAGCGTAACGTCGTGCCGATTGAGATACGGAAGGAACTGTCGCAGAAACACGTCCTCGTTCCATCGCACACGCTCAATGAATACGCCCGTCGATCGCGTCGGCGTAATCCAATCAACGGCAATCCACTGCGACTGCCCGCCCGGCCCCGCGCCGTAGCCAAGCAACCGGCCGCGTTGGGTCCACCCGTGGGGAATCGCGCCGCTGGTGTAGAAATCCTGCGGCAGCTCTCCACGGATATCGGTCGGCTGCTCGAGATTGGCCGCCTCGGCGCTGATGAGCAGAGTGCCGCTCGATTTGACGATCGCGCGCTCGACGCCGACGAGATACGCGAGTCCCTGATACGGAACCGTGAGGAACTGACGCAGCGAAGGAAGCGTTCCGGCACGCGCGATCTCCACCCACGCGCGGGTTCCGTCACCGGGCGCGCGGAAGCTGCCGAAAACCGAATTCATCCGGTCCGTCGGGCCCGTCGCCTTTCGGTCGCCCCCTAAGAGCGAGCCCACGCGCATGGCCGCGTGCGCCACGCCAACGGAAAAGCCGCTCGAAGAATCCGGACTCCAGTTCACCGTCCACGCCGTCAGCGTACGAAGATCGTTCGCGCGATCGTGATCGAAAAACGGCGATTCGGTGAGAGTACCGATAAACGCGGTCGCCGACCACGCGCCCGCGCGTGTGACAATCGGCGCGGCCGAACGAACGAACAGGCGGGGAATACCGGGTGCGTCCGGCCCAAGGACGAGGTTGCCGCGAAGCCCCGGGCCCCACGCTTGCGCACTCGCCGAGACACCAACGTCTGCGCGTCGCGCATTCACCCAGAGCGCAGACTGGCCGAGCGTGAGCTCCTTGATTGCGTCGGCACCAAAGCGCGTTGGGAGGTCCATCGAGTACGTCGCCAGATACCAACTCGACGCGAAGTCGCTCCGCGAAGTATCGCCGGCAGGAAAGAAATTGAACCGCTTGTTCTGCGACACGGAGAGTTCCGGCGCGAACAGGGCGTGAACGATCCCGCGATCGAACGAGAACGCGGCACGGGCGAACGCGTTGAATCCCACGCCGGTGGACGCCCCGCCGTCGTAGCGTGCGTCGCGAACACCGCCCCGGTAGTTCAGCCGAAGGGTGGGCTCCTGCAGGCCAAACAGCTGGAGGAAACGGCGTGTGCCCGCCGCCCCCGGTCCGCACGTGGCGGCGTCGGCAACAACCGGCCGTGGCGTGAGCTGTTCGCGCGCCGAAGGGTTCGAGAGTTCGCGCACGCCAGCGCGGCACTGCGCGTTCGCGGCTGGCGGTGCGAGCGCAACCGCGACGAGCGCAATCGCGGCGCAGACACCGACGGCAAGACAGCTATCGCGGCCGAATCTCACTCGGGGTCGGGTTCAGCGCGGGTCTTCTTCGCAGAGCGTTGCATGGCGATCCCAAAGTACCACATTGGGTGGAGGTTCTGGGCTGGAGGTATCTTCCCCGAATGATTCCGGTCGCTTTCGACCTTCGTGACCCCACCCGCTCGGGAATCGCGCGCGTTGCCCAGTCGCTGGCCCGGGCCTTTGCGCAGCGTACCGACACCGATCGGCGTTTCGATCTCACCATCTGTGGCCCGCTCGACCAGCTGCAGCAGCTCGGCGCCGCCGGGTGGAGCACGCGCGACATTCGCTTCATTGACTGGCCCGGCGGGCGGTACAGCGCGGAGTCGCAGGTGGCGTGGCGTTCGGTACGGCAGCGCGTCGGCGATGCGCTCTGGTACTTTCCCCACTGGGATGTACCGTGGTACTCGCTTCCAGAGCGTTATGTGGTGACCGTATTCGATCTCATTCTCGTGAATGTTCCCGGCGCCACGACGCCGATGCGACGTGCCGTCGCCGCTCGTTGGATTCGGCGCGCCGTGAACGGCGCATCGCGCGTAGTTGTTGCGGCCGATCACGCGGCGAGTGAACTCGCGGCTTTTGCGCCGGCGAGTGCATCGAAGATCCGGAAAGTTCCGGCCGGAGTGGATGCGACGTTCTTCGAGCAGGCCCCCGCGCTTCCGCCGGAAATCCAAGCCTTTGCCGACGCGGGTCCGTTCATGCTCAGCGTCGGAAATCGCAAGCGCCACAAGAATCTCTCGATCGGCGTTGACGTGTTGACCCGCGTGCCGGGTGTGCGGTGGATCGTGGTGGGTGAGGCGTTCTCCGAGTGGAGCGAAGTCGAGCGGCGCGCAAACGAAGCCGGCGTGGCATCGCGAATGCTCGTGCTTGGCCAGCAGCCCGATGGCGTGCTACGGGCACTCTACCGCGCTGCGGCCTGTGTGTTTTTTCCATCGCGCGCCGAAGGGTACGGCCTTCCCGTGATCGAGGCCATCGCGGCCGGCACACCGGTCGTTTGCTCCAACGCGGGCTCCCTGCCCGAAGTGGCTGGTGATTGCGCGACGCTTTGCGACCCCGATGACGTCGCCGGTTTCGCGAAGGCAGTTGAACGTGCAATCGCGCAGCCGCGCCAGACCGATCCGTGCCTTGCCCGCGTCCGTGCGATGACGTGGAGCGCGTCTGCGGAACGACTGGCAGCTGTTCTCGCGGAGGTCGCGTGACCGCGCCACGCATTGGCCACCGATTTGTGATCCGGCTGAGCGCGCTCGTCCTGGGGACTGTGGTCGCCGCATCCGCCCACGCGCAAGCCAGCCTCTGGCCCGAAGTCACGGTCGGAAGCGAAGGCGAGCTGTACCTTCTCGCGCTCGCCGCACGCGGACTCGCGGGCAATGAGCCACGCTTCATTGGATTTCTCGCCCCAGGCGTGTCGGACGCACTGCGAAAGGGCCTCACCGCGCCGCATCCCTGGAGCGCGCGCTTTCCGGCTTTTGGGAGCGTGGGCGCGGCGGCCAGCCCCGCCGGAGCTTCGCGAATCGAATGGCTCCGCCCGTCGTTGTCGCTCGGCTACAACGGGAGCTTCGCGTGGGGAATGAACGACGGCCCTGTTTGGCAGGGCAAGGGCGCGAATGTTTGGACGACGTTCGGCGCCACTTGGCGGCGCGGAGGCTTCTCGGCGCGCGTCGAACCGCTCATTGAGTACGCGCAGAACGCGGCGTTTCAGCTCGAAGGCTCCGCGTTCGCCGACCCCGTGCGGCCCGGCAGCATCGACCTCCCCCAACGCTTCGGCCCGGACGCCGTGACCATCGTTTCGCCAGGAGAATCATACGTTCGCTACGACGCCGGACGCTTCGGCGCCGGACTGTCCACTGAACGGATCTTTTGGGGGCCGGGCGTTCGGCACGCGATACTTTCCGGCCCCAACGCGGCCGGCTTCCCGCATCTCTTCCTCGGCACCAACCGCGCTGTCGAAACTCGGGCTGGCGCATTCGCCGCACAGGTGATCTACGCGCAACTTTCGGAAAGCGACTACGCCCCTGCCGCGCCAAACCCCAAGCGACTCGGTGCGGGCGCAATCGCAACGTGGCAGCCGATTCCCGTTCTGACGCTCGGCCTTGCCCGCTTTTATCACCGCGCCTGGCCCGACAAATGGAGCGCCTCGGACTACACGCTCCCCTTCGGCGCGTTCTTCAGTCGCGTGCAGGCTGCCGGTAGCGGCATCAGCGACAACCAGCTCGCGTCAGTGTTCTTCACGGTGCGCGCGCCGCGCGCGGGGCTCGAAGTCTTCGGCGAGTTCGGCAAGAACGACCGCCACCTCGACTCGCGCGATCTCCTCATCGAACCGGAGCACAACAGCGCCTGGCTCCTCGGCTTCCTCAAGGTTATCGGAGCCACCGATAGCGACGCGGGGTTCTGGACCGTCCGGATGGAAGCTGCCAATGGGCGGGTAGTACCGCTCAGGGACATTGGGCGCGGCCAGTCGACATTCTACGAGCACTCTCGGATCACCCAGGGCCACACGCAACGCGGCCAGCTGCTCGGCACGCCGCTCATCGACCGGTCAGGTGGCGCCGAGTTTTCCGTGGATCGCTACACGAATGCCGGCCGTGTGGGCGTCACTGTCGTAGCGCGACAGATGCCGCCAGATCTGGAGGTGGGGCTCCCTGCAGACGGCGCGCGCTCACAGTGGGACATCGGCGTGAACGGCAGTCTGTTCCGCGGCGCCGCCGATATCACTTTCCGACTCGGAAACGTTTGGGACTTGAACCGGTTCCCAGGGCGCGACGCCAGCAATCCCTACCTCGGCATCGGCGCACGGCTTTCTGCGGAACGAATCGCAGCCACGCTCCGGGGTCGCTGAACCTCTCTCCCGGCAGTCAGCCGCCAGCCGTCCATGGTACGCCCTTGTCCACTTCGATCGGCGGCGCACCCGGGCTCGAGCGCACACCTACGCGGCGCGCCCACTCGGCCATTTGGTGGAGCCCGTCTTCGAGACCGACCAGCGGCTGAACACCCAGCAACCGCCGTGCCCGGTCGTGGTCGGACCACGCGTGCACCACCTCGTTCCGCGGCGGCAGGTGCGTGACCTTCGGCGTGATGCCAAACTCGCGCCCAACAAGCTCGACCAAGCGGATGATCGAGCACGGTTCATCTGCGCCGATGTTGATGGCCTGACCGCGTGCGGCCGGTACGTCCACCGACCGCGCAATGTGCGGCGCAACATCATCGATGTGACTGAATGCGCGCTGCTGCTCTCCGTCGCCGAAAATCGCGAGTGGTTCGCCGCGCAGCATCTGCGCCAGGAAAATCCCGATCACATTGCGGTACCGATCGCCGATGTTCTGGTGCTCACCATACACGTTGTGCGGGCGGAAAATCACGAAGTTGAGTCCGAACTGACGGTGCGCGGCATCGAGGTCCAGCTCTACGGCGTACTTGGCGATGCCGTACGGATCCTCGGGGTGCGGGGTCATATCCTCGCGCATCGGCACCTGCGCCGCGCCGTAGGTCGCGATGGAACTCGTGAACACGAAACACTTCACGTCGTGGCGCACAGCGGCGTTGATCAGCGTGGCGCTGCCAATGATGTTATTCGAGTAGTTGAATCGCCGAATGAAGTGCGACAGCCCTTCGGCCGCATACGCGGCGATGTGGTACACGTAGTCGAATCGATGTTCGGCGAAGAGTCGTTCGACCAGAGCATCGTCGGTGATGCTCCCTTCGGCGAACAGAGCGCCGTCCGTCACCTGGTCGCGGAACCCGCCGCTCAGGTCATCGAGTACGACCACCTCGTGCCCCATCGCCAGGCAATGCCTGGCCACGTGGGACCCGATGAACCCTGCACCGCCGGTAATGAGTGAGCGCACGCGGTGAATATACGGGCCGGTGAGGAGCTTGAGTCATGAGTGTCACTCCGTACCCCTGACGTCCTCCTCACTCATCACTCACGCTCCTCACCCAAGCAGGCACTCCCCGTTCCCCGCGCCCCCATTAGGTTTCTCCCTCCGAGGGCGCGTAGCTCAGCTGGTTAGAGCGCTGCTTTCACACAGCAGAGGTCCGGGGTTCGAGTCCCTGCG
>JAQBYI010000009.1 GCA_027622655.1 Gemmatimonadota bacterium
TTGGCGGGATTCACGCTCTAGTATCGAGACACCACCTGATGTTTTTCAACTAGATCTGGGACTTACCCACGGATACTCCGTGCCGCAGGTTGGGCAGAGCTTCTGATCGCTCACAGGCTCTCCACACGCATGGTCTGATCGCCGATCAGCAGTTTCTGACCGACCTTCACCGGCTTTTCGCCGCGCACCGAAACGGCAATGCCGTTGCGGCTGCCGTCATCGATCACGATGAACTCCATATCCTCGCTGCGAATCTCGGCGTGCTTGCCGCTCATCGTCTGGTCGAAAGGAAACACCCAGTCGCCCTCCTCGCGCCCGATTTTGATCGACCGGCCGGGCGAAAGATGACACGTGTCGCGTGCCGAACCGTCGGCGCGCAGCTGCGCGATCACCGCAACGTCGGCGTTGGGCGTGAGCGATCCGAGCCGGCGTGTCTGGTCAGCTTCCGGCGGGTGCGGCCCCGGATAACCCAGCCGGCGGAAGCGGAGGATCTGCGAACCGATGAGAATCGTGTCGGCGTCCTGAAGCCGGTAAGGCGCGTCGATGTACAACCACGTGCCGTTCCGTGAACCAAGGTCGCGGATGTAGAGCAAGCCGTCGCGAAACGAGAACTGCGCGTGCATGGGCGAGAGGTACGGATCCTTCGGAAAGCGAAAATCGCCGTCAATACGGCCGACCGTCATCTCGTCGTGATCGAGGGCGAACGTCTGCTTGATGGTGCCGGAGTCGTCGATGATCGCGAGTGAGGGAGTTGAGGCGCCGGTCTTCTTCGCGCTGTACGCGGCCGTTCCCTTCGTCGCAGGAGGCGCTTCGGTGGACGTTGCGACCCGCGCACCGCATTTCGCGCAGAACTTGTCCACGCCGCGTTTCACGGACGTTCCGCAGCTGGCGCACTTTGACCCGGTTTCAGTAACCGGCGCGACGCGAACGCCGCATTGCGGGCAGAACGGAAGGTCGGGGTCGATCATCTGGCTGCATCCCGGGCACGCCCTCAAAATCCCTCCATTCGGCTTGGCCGTGCTTGAGACTCGCACGTCCGGAACGGCTTTCCCCTTCGACGATCGGGCATCCTGCACGCTCGGGTCGCCACCGCCAGGATTGGTAATCTCCGCTATGGATATGACGCGCGCGCCCCCCACAACGATTGGCTTCCCGCAATCGATGCAGAACTTGGACTCCCCGTCATTGTCGCGGCCGCAAAATCCGCAGCGATCCATTACTCGCTCCCGCCCGCTGAACGGTTAGATGAACCCGAATCGCGCATATAGATGTGGACTTAGCTAGCGGCTAGACGAACGACCGCCTATGCTAACCGGAAATGCCATTGCTGCAACGTTTTCTGAGGTTGTCGCTTGCGGGTTGGATGCTCGGGTGCGCACCGCTTCCGAATCGGGGCGCGCCGCTGGATCCGGCGCCGGCCACAGCGGCGCCGACCGCTCCGGATCCGCGCTCCGGCGCGGATCCGTTCCGCCTGACTCCTCCGGACTCGCTCGTATTCGAACCGCGCCCGCCACGACCGGCCGGTGGATTCGGCGCCGACACGCAGCCGGCGGTACGTCTCGCGCTGGACGGCCGGCCGCTCGAACCGGCTGTTCCCGGAGTACTGCCCGAGATCGCTCAGGTCGATGGCGACCTGGCCATCAGGGTGACGTATCCGCGCCCTCGTCAGGTTATCAGCGTTCGCGACTCGACCTTTCTATTCGGCTCGGTTGGATCGGGGCTCGCACAGCTCACGATCAACGGCGCCGACGTGCCGGTTTACCCGAACGGCTCGTTTCTCGCCTGGCTCCCGTTTCCTGAGGGCGACAATCCGCGATACGAACTTGTCGCTTCCCGGAACGGCGGCAGTGCAACGGCGAGTCTCGAAGTCGCAAAACCAGCCGTATCAACGCCGCTCCGCGAAACCGGTCGTCTCGTTGTCGATCGCGTGAGTGCGAGTCCAGACAGCGGACTTCGTATGCGCGGCAGTGAACTCGTGCGCGTTTCGATTCGTGCGCCGTCGAACGCGCGAGTCACGGTGCGGTTCGCCGACGGGCGATCGCGCGCGCTCACTGCGGCCGCGCGAAGCCAGAACTATCGACTCGACGTTCCTGCACGCCTGCTCGTCAGGCCCGCCCGCATCGTCGTCGCGCGTGGGAGCGAATCGGTGGCCGTGCCCGTTGCGGCGGTAAAGGTCGTCGACAACGAAACGCCCGTGTTTGTCGAACTGCTCAATGCCAATCTGGATGCCAAAAGCGACACCGACGCCGTTGCCATTGTCCGCCCGACGCCCGGCGGAACGTACAAGTGGTTCCTCCATCCGGGCACGGTGCTTGAGACCACGGGTCAGCGGCCCGGCTGGTTGCGCGTACGTCTTGATGATGCCCTGGACGCGTGGGTGGAGGCGAGGTACACCGCCCCATCGAATCAGACGGTGCGTTCGCGGCGAACCGCGTCGAATGCGCGAGTGGTCGCTGCGGAACGCTGGAGCGACGTCCGTATCCCGCTTGGCGAGCCGACCGCGTATCTGGTCGAACAGAGTCGAGATGTCCTCGTCCTCACCCTGTACAACGTCACTTCGGCGATCGACATCGTCAATTTTGCGACGAACGATCGTACTGTACGGGACGTCACGTGGGAGCAGGTTTCGACCGATCGCGTGCGAGTCACCGTGCACCTGCGGCATGCCGCCTTCGGCTATCTCGCGCTGTGGGACAACCGCACGTTCGTGTTGAGGGTACGACGCCCGCCCGACGTGAATCCCGATCGCCCGCTCGCAGGGCGCGTCATTGCAGTCGATGCCGGCCATCCGCCAACGGGATCGACAGGGCCGACCGGGCTATTTGAAGGCGATGCAGTGCTTGAAGTGGCCCGCGCGCTCAAGCCGATGCTTGAGCGCGCCGGCGCGACCGTCGTGATGACGCGAACCGAAGCCGGCCCCGTGCCGCTTGGCGACCGGCCCATCATTGCGCGCCGCGCCGATGCCGACGCATTGGTCAGCATTCATCTCAACGCCCACGGCGACGGTGTCAATCCGTATCGTACCAGCGGAACCGGTACTTACTTCTTTCACGACCAGGCCGAACCACTCGCCCGCGCCGTGCAAAGAGGCATGGTGCGCTGGATGGGCCTTCGCGATCTGGGAATCAATTACGACAACCTCGCGCTCGCGCGGCCAACGTGGATGCCGTCAATTCTCTGTGAAGGCGCCTTCGTGATTCTCCCCGACCAGGAAGCGGCGTTGCGAACAGAGGAGTTCCAATCCAGATACGCGATCGGAATTCTGGAAGGCCTGGAGAACTACTTCCGTACTCTCTCGCCGCGCTCCCCCCAATGATTCAGTTGCAGTTGCCGTTCCCGTATCCGGCGAATCCGTCAGTTCCGCGTTCATCCGATTCTCCGGTAGAGCCGAGACGCCGGCTGATCACACGAATCCTTCGGCACCCAAGAACCCGTCGGGCCGCTTACGCCATCGCGGGAGTAACGCTCACCGCGTCGTCGGCGCTCGCGCAGGTCGCCCCGAACCTCCACTGGCAGACGATCCCGACCCAGCACTTCGAGATCGTCTTTTCTCCCGGGCTCGAAGACGTTGCGCGCCGGGCCGGCGGCTCAGCCGAGCGCGCGTACGAGTTGCTCGCGCGCGAACTGCACCCGCCGCGCGGGCGCATCAGCATTGTCGTCGCGGACAATCTCGACACGTCGAACGGTTACGCGTCAGTCTTCCCCACGAATCGCATCGTCATCTACGCGCGCCCGACCGTTGATGCCAACTCGCTGAAATTCATCGACGACTGGGTCGACCTCGTCATCACGCACGAACTTGCGCACATTTTTCATCTCGACCGGTCGCGCGGGCTCTGGCGGCTGGGACAGGCGATTTTCGGACGCAATCCGTTTCTCTTTCCGAGCACGTACTCGCCGAGTTGGCTCTCGGAAGGCATTGCGGTGCATTACGAGACCAAGCTCACCGGTGCCGGGCGTGCCATCGGCACCGATTTCCGGGCGATCGCGCGTGCTCACGACATCGCCGGAACCGCGCCCGGTGCACACGAACTTTCGGCTGCCTCGCCGATCTATCCGCTCGGCAATGTCGCGTACGCCTACGGTACGCCACTCGTCGAGGCAGTAGTGGCGGCGGGCGGCGAAAACTCCATGCGCACATTCATTGACCGTAGCGCCGGACAGATCATTCCGTTCCTGCTGAACACGAATTCCCAGAGCGCGTTCGGCGTGTCGTTCGACCGCGCCTTCAGAGCGTGGGCCGATTCGGTCCATCGTACGTCGGAGAGTCTCGTGCTGCGGGTTCCACCGGTCGCGCCAATCGCAGGTGGCGGGTGGTTTTCGGTGCGGCCGCGCTGGCTCGATGGTCAGACGCTCATCTGGGCTGGTGCCGACCCCAAGTCCGTGCCGTCACTGCGCCAGGTGAACGCCGGCGGCGGCGACGTACGCTCCGTTGGCGTACGCAACTCGAACGATGTCACGACTCCACTTCCCGGCGGCTGGCGGGTGTTCGCGCAGCAGGAGTACACAGGTCCGTATTCACAGCGCACCGACTTGTGGATTGAGCGTGATGGCAGTGCACGGCGCCTTACGGACGGCGCCCGTCTGACGCAGCCTGACGCGCGGCTGTGCGGGGATGAGGCGCCGGCCGGAGACGCGATGCCCGACGTATGCATCGTTGCGGTGCAACTTCTGCCGGGCGTTGCGCGACTGGTGCACGTCCGCGCCACGGCAACGTCCACGGCAACGTCTACGGACATCACGCCGCTCACCGAAGCGTCCGCAGCGAGCCTTTGGACTGAGCCACGATGGTCGCACGATGGAATGCGCTTCGTGGCCACTCACTGGGAGCGCGGCGGCACGAGCGAGATCGGTGTCTTCGATCGCACGGGCACGCCCCTCACGATCTTTGGCCGTTCGCGCGCTGTGAACGGATCGCCCGCTTGGGGCGTTGGCGATACGACGATCTTTTTCACGAGCGACCGGAGCGGGCGCTCTGCTTTGTATCGCGCCAACGTTGCTACCGGTGCGCTCGTGCTCATCGCGGATTCGCCGACCGGACTCTTCGACAACGAGCCGTCGCCCGACGGATCACGGCTCGCGACATTCGTGCTGGGGTACGACGGGCTCAGCGTCGCGCTCGTCGACGCCAACGCGGCCGGCACGCCAGCCGATTCCACGAGCGTCCTGCCGCCGTCCAGCGCGCGAGCCCTCGCCACCACGGACGCGCCGGTTGGCTCGTATTCGGCGTGGCGCAGCATGTTGCCGCGCTATTGGACGCCGACGCTTGAGGATGGCTACGACGGTGCGTATCGCTTCGGTCTTCTCTCGAGTAGCTCCGATCTTGTCGGTCGTCACGCGTGGCAACTTTCTGCCACGCACGATGCCAAGCACCGCGAGCCGGAGTTCGATGTGAGCTACGATTTTGCCGGGCTGGGCACGCTGGTAATCTCGTTCGCCGTTTCGCAGGCGTGGGACCATCCCGGCGTTGTTGATTCAGCGCGCACGGTGGTCCTTCCGATCGAACGCCGCCGTCAGTTCGCGACAATTGCAACGACATTCAATCGTCGCCGCGTTCGCAATGCCTCCGCACTCACCGTGGGTGGCACGTACGAGTGGCGGGATTTCCGCGCTCTGGACGACGTGCCGTTCTCGCTCCTGCATCCGAGCGACCGCGCGTCGTTGGCCAAGGTCTACACGTACAACTCGGCGTTTGCCTCCGTGGCGTTCACCAACGCGCGTCATCCGTACCTCGCGCTCGGTCCCGAGAACGGATTCAGCGCGAACGCAACCGTGCGCCAACGCTGGCGTACCGGCGCGGCCAGCGAGACGCGCGCGACGAGCGTGATTGGCTCGCTCTCGGCGTATCGCGGTATCGATTTCGGTGGGCGCATGCATCACCTCATCGCGGTGCGCGTCGCAGGTGCAACCGTGAACACCACGTCCGCGACCGACTTCTCCGCGGGCGGCGGCAGTGGGAGCATCGTTCAGGTCGCGCCCGGTGTGAACATTGGCGAAGGGCGACGCACGTTCTTCGTGCGCGGCTTCGCGCCCGAGTCGCAAACCGGCAGTCGTGCGCTCGGCGCGAACGTGGAATACCGCATTCCGATCGCGCTTCCCGTTCGCGGACTCGGCGCACTGCCGGTGTATTTCCAGCGTCTATCGGCCGCGGTGTTCGCCGACGGGGCTACCGCGTGGTGCCCAACGGGTTCGACCGCGTCTCCGATTTGCCGCACAGCCACGCCCCGCGAGTGGATGGGGAGCGCTGGCGCGGAGCTGCATCTGGACGCGGCGGTGCAGTATGACTCGCCATACCGCCTGAGAGTGGGGCTGGCTGTGCCGACTGTGGGCCGAAGGTTCTTCGGCAGTTCGAGTGTTGCGACGTACGTAACTGTGGGGCTGCCGTTCTAGTGAGGAGCTTGAGCCTCACCTCTCACGTCCTCCTCACTCATCACCCAACCTCCTCACCTTGATCCACCCCACCGCTTTCATCCACCCATCAGCCGTCGTCCTCGGTAATGTCTCCCTCGGCGCCTCGGCCAGCATCTGGCCCTGCGCGGTGCTCCGCGGCGATACCGATCGCATCGAGGTTGGCGACGAGAGCAATGTCCAGGACGGCGCAGTCATCCATTGTGACGACGGCGTCCCGTGCATCATCGGCAAGCGCGTGACCATCGGGCATCGCGCGGTGGTGCACGGCGCGATCGTTGAGGACGGTGCGCTGATCGGCATCGGTGCGATCGTGCTGAACAACGCCCGCATCGGCGCCGGGTCGCTCATCGGCGCGGGCGCGGTGGTGGCCGAGGGCGTGGTGATTCCGCCACATTCATTGGTGCTCGGGGTACCCGGCAAGGTGAAGGGGCCGTTGACCGACGAGCAGCGTGCGCGTGTTGCGCACGGATACGAAGCGTACGTTGCGCTCGCGGCCCGGCATCGCGCCGGTAGCGTCGAACGCCATGGCTGAGGTAGTGAACGGTATGATGCGACGGTTTTCAGTTGTGGCTGCGACCCTGGCGGTTGGCCTCGTGAGTTCTTCGTGCGCCAAGTCGCTCACCGATCCCGGCTTCGCGTGTACGGCAGTCGCGATCGCGGGGGTCTATGTGACCGTTCAGGACCGGTTGACCGACTCGCCTCCGCCGTTCACCGGCCTCTGGGCTCGCGCGCGCGATGGAACGTACGTGGACTCGACTACGATGTCGTTCCCGAGTTCGGTGGTCGGCGCTGTGAGTGTGCCGCTCGCGTATGAGCGTACGGGCACCTACACCGTAACCGTTCACGTCGATGGCTATCAGGAATGGGAGCGCACGGGCGTCGTGGTGACGGAAGATGAGTGCCACGTGATTCCGGTGAGCCTGAACGCGCGACTCGACAAATAGCACAGGCAGGGATCTACTGCCGAACCGCGGAGATTCGCAGAAAGCAGAGGCGAGATTCGCGGATACAGCAACTGCAACGTCATTGGATCTGCAACGACAGCGTGGCCGCGAGCTGTCGTTCCCCAGTCTTTGCAGTTGCCGTCTCCGCGAATATCCGCTGTTTGTCCGCGAATCTCCGCGGTAGCGTAGTTGCGGTGTCTGTTACCACTGACGGCCTTTCTCCGTCTTTTGGATGTCTCGTGTATCGAGGCAACTAGCGGAGCGGAGCGGAGACCGATTAGTATTGATGAACCCGCCCGCGGGACCGGAGATTTTCCGGCAACCTTCGGGCGGGTCGTCGTCTCCGCGAGTAATAAGTCGTTGAGACAGAATGACTTGGCGCTGGTGCTTGTGTGGGCCGATGGTGGCGCTTATCTGGGCCAATTGCCGCCAGTGACCCTGACCGCATTCGGACGACTGTTCACAAATCCACTGTTTCGTAACTGTGACTTTATCTCGGAAAGCTGTTGCTATGAAACGAGTTACGAAGTGCTGGCGCGGATACACGACTGCCCATAGCTTCACCCCCCTCGACTGATGTCTGGCAGCGCCTAGCTCGATGAGCGTACCGCGCGCCTCAAAAACTGAAATACGAAAGCCGTTCCATCTCCATAAGAAGTACCGCCTGATCGTCGGAGCAGTTGTTCGTTGTTGTACCGCTTTACTCCGCGATCGCGCACCTGCGCTCACGCCTTCCTTCTTCACCGCAGCTGACACAGTCGAGAAATGCCAGAGAACACCGTCCCCACTTTGCCTACCGCGCCCGCGTCACTCTCCGCGAACGCGCGAATCGTCCTCGAAAAGCGCTACCTCGTTCGTGACAAGACCGGGAAGCCGACTGAAACAGTCGAGGAGATGTTCTGGCGTGTGGCGACTACCGTGGCCGATGCAGATCGGCGCTACGGCAAGACCGACAGCGAAGTCAACGCGACGGCCACCGCATTCTATGAATTGATGACGCAGCGCCGGTTCGAGCCCAACTCGCCGACGCTCATGAACGCCGGTCGTCCGCTAGGGCAGCTGTCGGCGTGCTTCGTTCTTCCGGTCGAAGACGCGCTTTCCAATGGAAGCGCGGGTATCTACGATACGCTGCGCAGCATGGCCCTCATTCATCAGAGCGGTGGCGGCACGGGGTTCTCTTTTTCGCGTCTCCGGTCGCGTGGCTCGATGGTTCGCTCCACGACGGGTGTTGCCTCCGGGCCCGTGAGCTTCATGAAGCTCTACGATGCCTCAACCGACGCGGTGAAGCAGGGCGGTACGCGTCGTGGCGCCAACATGGGCATCCTGCGCGTCGATCACCCGGACATTCTTGAGTTCATTTCCTGCAAGGAAGACCTGACGCAGATCGTGAACTTCAATATCTCGGTCGCGATCACGGCGAGTTTCATGAAGTCGCTTCACGCCGAGGCCGATTACGACCTGGTCGACCCGGTCACGAAGAAGGTCACCGGTCAGCTGAACTCGCGCGTTGTCTGGGAAAAGATGATCGACGGCGCGTGGCGCACCGGTGAACCCGGCGTCTTTTTCATCGACGAAGCCAATCGCTACAACCCGGTCCCACAGCTCGGCGCCTACGAGGCGACGAACCCCTGCGGCGAACAGCCGCTCCTTCCATATGATGTCTGCAACCTGGGTTCGGTGAACGTCGGGTACTACGTCGAGAAAGGAAAAATGAACTGGGCTGCCTTCGCCAAGGACATCCACCTCTCTACGCGGTTCCTCGACAACGTCATTGACGCCAACAAGTATCCGTTGGCGGAAATCGATTCGCTCTCCAAGCGGATCCGCCGTATCGGCATTGGCGTGATGGGCTTCGCCGATGCGCTCGTGCGACAGGGCATTGCGTACGACACAACCGAAGGCGTGGAGTTCGGCCGGAAGGTGATGGAGTTCCTCGACGTCGAGGGCAAGAAGGAGAGCGCACGGCTCGCCGAAGAGCGCGGCGCGTTCCCCGAGTGGGCGAGCAGCATCTGGGGACCGGATGCCACGTGCGCGCGTGATGCGGAAGGGAAGCGCATCCGTCCCGAAGCCAAGCTCCGCAACTGCAACGTCACCACCGTCGCGCCGACCGGCACGATTTCCATCATCGCCGGCTGCTCGTCAGGCCTCGAGCCGCTTTTCGCCGTTGCGTTCATGCGCAATCAGGCCGGCGCGATGATGCCCGACGTGAACGAAGATTTCGTTGGTATCGCCAAGAAAGAAGGGTGGCACAGCGACGAGCTGATGGAGCGCATCGCCAAGACCGGGCACGTCAACCACAAGGAAGTGCCGGCCAAGTGGCAGAAGGTGTTCATCACCGCGAATCACATCGCCCCCGAGTGGCACATCTGGATGCAGGCCGCGTTCCAGGAGAATTGCGACTCGGCTATTTCCAAGACGACCAACTTCGCGCACACCGCCACGAAGGAAGACGTCCGCCGCATCTATGAACTCGCGTACAAGACGCACTGCAAGGGCGTCACCGTGTACCGCGACGGTTCGCGCGACAATCAGGTGCTCTCCACCGGCGCCACCGAAGGCGCCGCCGACATTCGCAAGACCGGCGAGATGCGCGTGGAGTCGGCCGATCTGCACGAGGCCATCACGACGCTCACGTCGGAGAACGACCGGCTCAAGAAGCTCTTGTTCGACGCCGAAGCTGAGAATCTTCAGCGGCGCCAGAAGCGCTCACGTCCGGACACGCTCCGATCTACATCTATTAGAAAGGAAACGCCGCTCGGCGTGATGTTCGTCCACATCAGCGAGGACGACAAGGCGCAGCCGTTCGAGGTTTTCATCAACCTCGGCAAGGCCGGCGGGCCCGCGATGGCCGACGCCGAAGCCATCGGCCGCCTCATCTCGCTGGCGCTCCGCTCCGGCATTCCGCTCAAGGAAGTGCACCGCCAGCTGCGTGGCATCTCGTCCGATCGCGCCGTCGGACTCGGCCCGAACAAGGTAATGTCGCTTCCCGACGCCGTTGGACTCGCGCTCGAAGAGTGGATGCGCGCCAAGCACGGGATCCAGCAGGAACTGCTTTCGCAGCCGATGTCCGAGACCGGCTCGTTCACGCCCCAGGACGCACTCCGGCCAGTCAGTGTGACTGTGGCCGGCGGCGAGCAGGCCGCTGCGCAATATGAGTCTGTTGAAAACTCGGGCGGTCAGGCGTTCATTGGCACGTGCCCGGATTGCGGGTCGCAGCTGGAGTTCGCTGAGGGGTGTGTGAAGTGCCACGTGTGCGGGTACAGCGAGTGCGGGTGATGATTAGCTGATCTGATCGCGGCCCTGCGCCGCGATGCCGAGAGAAGTGACACGAACCAGTCCGGGCTGCTCGCGCAATGCGTGCAGCCCGGTTTCGTTCTAGCGAGTAGTGTGGCCAACGTCAAAAAGGAGAACACATGCCTCAGAAGAGAATGACCCCTGGGTCAAAGGCTCCGGCATCGGCACAATACGAGATCCTTGGCCCCCGCGGAAGCCGAACCGGTGAAGAACGCACAGTCGTGCGTGGTGAGCCATTGCCTCCGACGCCGAAAGCGGGAGAGACGTATCGAATCGCTGATCGCACCAAGAATGCGTCCGGCAGGAAGCGGCGCTAGGCACGCCGCGGGGTCGCGTGAGCGGCCCCGCGACGACCAGGACGGGCGCTGACGACGTGTGGGTGCATGGCAATCCCCGGGAAAGGTGGGCGGTACACGGTTCTGCTACATATGTGCTTACCCCCGGCGCCGGTCGAAGCATCACCGTCCCGTGCATAAGCGAGCTTGCCCGCTCGATGCGGTCAGGCCGCCAGCCGATTTGGGCACTCCTGTAGCGAGTTTCGATTCCAGCTTGCGTGAATCGAATGAACGTGGCACATTACACGGTGTCATGACACTCGACTTCACTCTATGACCAAGAAACCATCGCGCGTCGGCGAACCCGTGCAGGTCTACCTCAACGACCGTGACCGGGCGCTCCTGGACAAGCTGTCTGACCGGGCAGCGCTACCCAGGTCGGAAATACTGCGGGTGGCCCTGCGCCGGCTCGCATCCGACCTCCCCGGCGCAACCAAGGTCGGCATGGCGCTTCCGGCGCTGATTGGCGCGCTCGATGATGCCACGGACGTGCCCGCCGACCTCGCAGCTCGGCACGACGAGTATCTCTATGCCCTTCCGGTGGCGAAGCGCAAAGTTGGCGAACGCAAGGCGGGGCGCTCCCGCAAGTGATCCGCGCCGCAATCGACACCAGCGCTCTGCTCGCGCTGGCGAGTTCGCGCGATCAATACCACCGGCGCGCCGTCGCGATCGAACAGCGGTTCAGAAAAAAGGGTGGTCGCTGGCTCGCGACAACGCTCGTGCTGGCTGAGTTGCACGGGCATCTCCTGCGCCGGATCGATCCGCAACCGGCGCGCCGCGTTATCAGCGCGCTGCTCGCAGACCCAGTATTTGAATGGCACGACTCAACAGCTGACTTGGTGGAGGCCGCAATCGAGCGATGGATTGTCGGTTTCGCCGATCAGCGATTCTCCCTCACAGACGCCGTGACATTTGAACTGATGCGCGCTGAGCGCGTGAACAAGGCCTTCGCGTTTGACCAGGACTTTGTGACCGCCGGCTTCGAATTGCTGCCCTGAGTCGCGTCCCGCTTGCACTCGTTTTCGCTGCGCCGTACCGTTGATGGAACGTAGTACCGCCCCGATCAACAATCTCGGAGAATCGCCATGTCGTTGACCCGCCGTGACTTCCTCGCCAGTTCCGCCGCCGCCGCCGCAGTCGGCGTGCTCGTACCGCGACATCTCGCCGGCGCGTGGCAAGGTCAGGCCCCGTCACCGGTTTTCACTCCGATTCGCCGCAACGTCGGCTACTTCACGATGCGCGGAGGCACGATTGGCTACCTCGTGAATCCCGGCGCCGTCGTCGTCGTGGACAGCCAGTTCCCGGCAGAGGGGAAAGCGTGCCTCGATGGACTCAACACCCAGTCGAGCGGCCGCGGCGTGGACTTCCTTATCAACACACACCATCACGGCGACCACACGGCGGGCAACATCTCGTTCCGCGGCGCAGCCAAAAAAGTCGTCGCGCAGACGAAGGCCGCCGAGCATATGCACAATCCGCCGGGTGCCCAGCCACCGACCGACCAGCTCTATCCCGACACGACGTTCACCGATTCGTGGTCGGCCGACGTCGGCGATGAGCGCGTCACGGCCAAGCACTACGGTCGCGCCCACACGAGCGGCGACGCCACGATCACGTTCGAGCGCGCGAACGTGGTGCATATGGGCGACCTGCTGTTCAATCAGCGCCATCCGGTTGTCGACCGCGCCGCCGGCGCGACGCTGCGCGGCTGGATGTCGGTGCTCGACGGCACTGCCCGCGACCACAGCTCCGACACGACGTACATCTTCGGTCACGCGAACACCGGGCTCCCTGTCACTGGCAATCAGAGCGCCCTCGGCAACTTCAGGGACTACATCGGAGCCGTACTGGAGTTCGTCGACTCGAACATCAAGGCCGGCCGGTCGCAGGAAGAGATTCTCGCGATGCGCGATCCGCTCAAGGGATTTGAGTCGTACGGGCGGTTCGGGACGGCCAACCCGCGCGATATTCTCACGTGCGCGTACGAGGAGATCACGACGGGCTTGTAGCAGGCAGCCGTTCTCAGCAGAACACTTCGAGCAGCACGCCCGCGCCCGCGGCGCCGAGCAGCAAGGACAGCGCGCGCCCTACGGCACCGGCAGCGGCGCCGGCTTCCGGTACTTGTCGAACCACTCGATGGTGTAAGCAGCCTTGGTGATGAGATTGCTTCCGCGTTCCGCGAAGTTGTGCGCCGAGTCGGGAATGCGCAACATTGCCGTCGGCACTTTCCGGATCTTGAGCGCGCCGTAGAACTGCTCGGCTTCTGAACTCGGAGTACGCCAGTCCTGCTCGCCCGTCACCATCAGCGTCGGCGTCGTGACGTTGCCCACGTAGGTGAGCGGCGAGCGTCGGCGATAAGGCTCGGGATCTTCCCACGGCATCTTGCCCATCCAATAGCGCGCAAAGAAGGGCAGTGCATCGGCGGTGAGGACGAAGCTCTCCCAGTTAATGACTGGCTTGGCCACTACGGCTGCGCGGAAGCGCGTGGTGTGACCGATGATCCAGGCCGTCAGCACGCCACCGCCGCTTCCACCGGTTACGAAGAGACTGTCGGGATGGATGTACCCACGCCCGATCAGGCTGTCGACACCGGTGATCAGGTCGTCGTAGTCGTGGTTCGGATAGTCGTGATGGATGAGGTTGCCGAACTCCGCGCCGTAGCTCGTGCTTCCGCGCGGGTTGGTGGAGAGGACGACATATCCGTTGGTCGCGTAGAGCTGGTAGTCCGCCGAGAAGCGCGCGCCGTAGTTGGCAAACGGGCCACCGTGAATCTCAAGGATGAGCGGATACTTCTTGCGTGGATCAAAGTCGGCGGGCTTGGTGATCCATCCCTGGATTCGGCGTTGGTCGTAGCTCGACCTGTACCAGATCTCCTCGACCGTAGCCGGCTGCTTGTTTGCCCACAGATCATCGTTGAGGCGCGTGAGTCGCTGCACGGGCGCGTTCGCGCTTCCGACGGCGACATCCGCGGGGTGATCAGTGCCCACGAGAGTGAAGGCAAAACGACCGTCGTTCGCAATGGAGTATGAACTTCCACCGTACGGCCGGTCGATGGAGAGGCCACCGAGGCGATCGGCCACGTTTTTCAGACTTCCTGAGAGCGGTACGTACGCGAGGCGCGTGTCGCCGAGGTCGTCGTACTGCACGTAGAGGCCCGTACCTTCGCGGTTCCAGACGGCGCCGGCGAGATCGCGGTCGAGGTTTGGTGCCAGCGTGCGGCTCCCGCTTCCGTCGCGGTTCATCACGTAGAGATGCGTGATCTCGTAGCCTTGCTCGTGATCATCGTTGCCCGAATACGCGATGAGCTTGCCGTCGGGCGACACTGCCGGCGAGAAATCGGGGCCCTGCCTGCGAGTCAGCTGGGTGATGCTGAGGTTCGAGAGCGACACTTCGTAGATCTCGGACTCTTGCGGTTCGTACTCGCCGCCGGCCCGGCGATTGGCCGAGAAGACGATGCTCTTGCCATCGGGCGCCCAACCGGGACCGCCATGATCGTACGGCCCGTCGGTGACCTGCCGTGGCGTGCCGCCCTCAGCTGGAACGACGAAAATGTGGCGGTAGCCTGGGCGCGTGTACCCGCTGCCGTCGGCGCGGTAACTCAGTGACTCGATGAACTTGACCGGCGGTCCCCAATCGGCGCCGTCGGGAGGCGAAGGGAGACCTTTCACGAACGGCGCTTGTACGGTTGGAACGAACATCGTGAACGCGATCGACTTGCCGTCGGGCGACCAACTGACTGCGCCCGGCGAGTCAGCGAGCTTGGTGAGACTGGCTTCCTGACCTGAGTCCATCCACCGCACGAAGATCTCAGAGTTGCCTTCCACCGACGAGACGTAGAGAAGGCGCGTGCCGTCGGGCGACCAGCGCGGTGAGCCCGCGTTACGGCCCGGTTCCATGAGGGCGCGCAGCTCGCCGCCGTCGGTGTTGACGATCCAAAGCGCCGAGCGCTGAACGTCCTTCATTATGTCGTAGCCCGTGCGGCCGAAGACGACGCGCTTGCCGTCGGGGGAGATCTGCGGATCGCGTGCCCACTCGAGATCGAAGACGTCGCGGTAGGTGAAGCGATTGGCGTTGGGCGCCTGCTGCGACAGGAGCGCGGCCGGACCGAAGGAGATGGCGAGCACAGCCAGAAGAACGGCGCGCGTCGCGGTTCGGGTCAGCGTGCTGGGGCGTGACATGAGGGACATCTCCACTCCGGGGATTGGAAAGACGAGTGCATCGGAAAGGTCCCGCGGCGGAGGGCGAATCGCCAGTCCGTGGCGGTCGAGCCTGAAACTCAACCCTTTTCGGTCTCGTCGTGTCTAAATACCCGGACGGCACATTTGCGATTCGGCCGGCGGCTCCCACAGGAGAACTGAATGAGCGTTCTCGAATATCACGTCCTGCTCGCACTGGCCGGCGGGCCACTCTACGGATACGCCATCCAGGATGCCATCGCGGCGGAGTCATACGGCACACAGACGCCGCGCGCCGGTTCGCTGTACAGGGTGCTGGCCCGGTTGCTGGCCGACGGTCTCGTCAAGGAAGCCGACATGCCCCGCGAGACGCCGGCGCATCCCGGGCACGAACGGCGCTACTACGCATTATCCGGCGCGGGCCGGAAGGCGCTCTTGGCCGAAGCCCAGCGCCTCAAGCGTACGGCGAGCGTCGCCGAGCGCCGACTAGGCACTGCGCAGGGCCGGTCATGAGTGGGCTGATGAAAGCGGTACTCGTACGACTGGTGCGGCTCTTTCCCGCAGCGTTTCGCGAACAGTTCGGCGCGGATATGACCGAGCACCTTTGCGAAGCCGATGTGTACCACGCCGCTGATGTACATGCACACCGTACGCACGGAGCGCGGGCCCGTTTCACGTCCCGGCAACCGCCCGGGTCTTGCCCCTTGCGGAACCGGCTGCACCCACCGCTTGTGCGCGGAGGATTGCATTGCGACACGAGTCATCTGGCCGGCGTGAACGCGCGCAAGACAACGGCATCGCCGAATTCGCCGGTCGTACACGCAGCGCGCCCCGCCGCTGGCAGGTCGGGGGTGCGCCAACCCGCGTCGAGCGCATTGTCCACAGCCGCCTCGACCGCGCACGCCTCCTCTTCGAGCCCAAGCGAATGTCGAAGCAGCATGGCCGCCGAGAGCAGCGCCCCGACCGGGTTCGCGATTCCACGCCCGGCAATGTCGGGCGCCGATCCGTGCACCGGCTCGTACAGCCCGCGGCTCCGCCCATCTACTGACGTTGCACCGAGCGATGCCGACGGAAGGAGCCCCAGCGAGCCGGCGAGTACGGCGGCCTCGTCGGTGAGAATGTCACCGAAGAGATTCTCCGTGACGACGACGTCGAATGCAGACGGCGTCCGTATCAGCTGCATCGCGAAGCTGTCCACGTATGCGTGCTCGAGCGTGAGAGCGGGGAACTCGTCGCGCATCACGCGCGTGACGGTACGGCGCCAGAGCCGCGACGTCTCGAGCACATTGGCCTTGTCCACCGAAGTCACACGACCTCCGCGCGACGCGGCGATCGCGCCGGCAACCCGCGCCACGCGCTCAATCTCTGGTGTGGTGTACGCACATTCGTCGACGGCGCGTTCACCATCGGTTCCGCCGTGCTCGACACGTTTCGCACCGAAGTAGATCCCGCCGGTCAGCTCGCGCACGAACATGATGTCGGTGCCCGCAAGCACGCTCGGTTTGAGTGGCGTGGCGTCGAGGAGCGACTTGCGGGCGCGCACGGGCCGAAGGTTTGCAAACGTCCCCATTGCGCCGCGGAGGGCAAGGAGTCCTTGCTCCGGCCGTACGGAAGCGGCAGGATTGCTCCACTGTGGGCCTCCGACGGCCCCGAGAAAGACGGCGTCGCATTCGGCGACGAGCGCGCACGTTTCGTCAGGGAAAGGCGAGCCGGTGGCATCAATTGCCGCGCCTCCGATCAATCCCTCACGAAAATCAAAAGCGTGTCCCCACTGCTCGGCCACGGCTCTGAGCGCGCGAACGGCTTCGCGAGTGACTTCCGGGCCGACACCGTCGCCGGCGAGGACGCCAATAGTCGCCATCATGGGCGGTATCTGCGGCTTCGCCGCACGCCGCCGCCGCGCCAGCTTCCACTGCTGGCTTCGTCAAACGTGGCGGTAAACTCCGGCGCTCCGCGTTCCCACGACGTGATCTCGCGCTCAGCAGCGAGGAGGTAGTCCAGTTCGTCGATTCCTACAGTGAGGCAGTGCCTGACGAAGCGATCGATTTCGAACTGCTCAGGGCTCGCATTCGCCACCTGGAGTGACCGCTCAACGAGATCAACGGTCACTTCAGTATCGGGTTGCGATGTCACTGCTCCGACGAGTCGGGCGTGCGCGTCGCTGTCGACGGCGATCGTGAGGAGCCCGTTCTTGTGCGCGTTGTTGCGGAAAATGTCGCCGAACGATTCGGCGATGATGGCGCGAAAGCCCCAATCTATCAGTGCCCACGGTGCGTGTTCGCGGGACGAGCCGCAGCCGAAGTTCCGTCCCGCGACGAGTACCCGTGCCCCCACTGCGTCAGGAGCGTTCAGCGGAAAATCAACGCGCGGCGCGCCGGCAGCGTCGAGCCGCCAGTCGGCGAACGCATAACGGCCGAGTCCAGTACGTTCGGTCGTCGTAAGGAAGCGCGCCGGAATGATCTGGTCCGTGTCCACGTCGTCGCGAAGCAGAAGCACGGCGCGCGACCGAAACGTGCAGAACGCTTCGCCGCTCATGCGAGACTTCTCGGGTCGGCAATCTCGCCGCGCACGGCGCACGCAGCCGCCGTCACAGGGCTCGCGAGCAGCGTCCGCGCACCTTTGCCCTGCCGTCCTTCGAAATTGCGGTTGCTGGTACTCACGACGTACTCGCCCGGCCCGGCGCGGTCGGCATTCATCGCGATGCACATCGAGCAGCCGCTCTCGCGCCACTCGGCGCCCGCCGCGCGAAACACTTCGGCGAGTCCCTCACGCTCGGCTTCTCGCTTCACGCTCTGCGAGCCGGGCACCACCAGCACCCGCACATTTGGCGCTACCGTGCGTCCGCGGAAAATCGCGGCAGCGTCGCGCAGGTCGGAAATGCGCGAGTTGGTGCAACTGCCGATGAAGACGACGTCCACGCGGTGGCCCAGGAGGCGGCTACCGGGCTCGAAGTTCATGTAACTCAGCGCACGATTGATGCCGGCGGCATCCGGACCGCCGTTCGGGACGGGAAGCGTACCGTCGATGGGGATCGACATCCCGGGATTCGTTCCCCACGTGATCATCGGGGCCACGCCGGACATATCGAGCGACACGGTCCGGTCGAATCGCTCGTCGTCGTCGCGCCGGAACGCACGCCAACGGCCGACGGCGGCGTCCCACGCGGCGCCGCTTGGCGAGAACGGCCGGCCCGCAAGCCACGAGATGGTCGTATCGTCGGGCGCGATCATCCCTGCGCGAGCACCGGCTTCGATGCTCATGTTGCACACCGTCATGCGCCCTTCCATCGGGAGGGCACGAATGACCGCACCGGTGTACTCGATCACGTGGCCGGCGCCGCCTCCGACGCCGACCTTCGCGATGATTGCAAGCGCGACGTCCTTTGCCGTGACGCCTGCGCCGAGCGTTCCGTCCACGCGCACCTCCATCGTGCGCGCGCGCCGCTGGAGCAGGCACTGCGTGGCGAGTACGTGAGCCACTTCGGACGTACCGATGCCGAACGCGAGCGCACCAAACGCACCATGCGTGCTCGTGTGGCTGTCGCCACACACGATGGTCATTCCGGGTTGCGTGAGTCCAAGCTCGGGGCCAATGACGTGCACAATCCCCTGCCGCTCGTGACCGAGCGCGTAGAGCGGTACAGCGAACTCCAGGCAATTCTCCTCTAGTGTCGCCGTCTGCGCCGCTGCGTCAGCAGCAACCGGTAATCCGCCGTCGGCGGCGCGCATAGTCGGTGTCGCGTGATCCATGGTCGCGATGGTGCGATCTGGGCGGCGCACGCGAAGGCCACGCGATCGCAGTTCTGTAAACGCCTGCGGCGATGTGACTTCGTGCACGAGGTGGAGATCAACGCCGAGAACCGCAGGCGCGTCGCCCTCGGCGCGCACGACATGCGAGTTCCAGATACGATCGAACAATGTGCCGCTCAAGTGCGTGCTCCTATCTGTCCAGTGGCGGCTGCGCGGACGGCATCGCAGCGAAGAATGAGTTCGATGTCACGATCGTCGAGCGTCTTCTTGCGGTCGGCGGCTTGTTTGAACTGGCGGAACGCGACCTCGATCTGGCGCTCGCCGAGCGTGTGCCCTAGCGCGGCAATGTGCTTTCGGAATGCGTGCCGGCCGGAGTGCTTGCCGAGTACGAGGTGCGCGCCCGTGAGCCCCAGCGACTCGGCGTCGAGAATCTCATACGTGCGGCGGTGCTTGAGGACGCCGTCCTGGTGGATCCCCGATTCGTGGGCGAACGCGTTCGCGCCAACTATGGCCTTGTTCGGCGGCACGGCGACGCCGACGCATTCCGCCACGACTCGTGAGGCTTCACCGATCTCGGCGAGCTTGATGCCTGTGGACACACGGTGCACGTCGTGCCGCGCCGCCAACGCTACCACGACTTCCTCGAGGGCAGCGTTCCCCGCACGCTCACCCAGCCCGTTGAGCGTGCATTCAACCTGGCGGGCGCCAGCACGAACACCGGCAAGTGTGTTGGCGACGGCGAGTCCCAGATCGTCGTGGCAGTGGGTCGAGATGACGGCCGAGGGCCGGTCTGGCGGGGCAATCGAACTCAGGCTCTGCGTCTGCGCATCGAGTGTGGCGAAGCGCTGGACGATGGTAGCGATCAGGTCGGCGTACTCTTCGGGCGTTGCGTAGCCGACAGTGTCGGGAATGTTCAACGTCGTGGCGCCGGATTCGACTGCCGCTGCCAGTACCTCCAGTAGATATCCGCGGTCGGACCGCGTCGCGTCTTCGGGAGAGAACTCCACGTCGGTGCAGAGCGAGCTGGCGTACGCCACCATTTCGCTCGTGCGGCGCAGCACGGCTTCGCGCGTGCTCGCCAGCTTGTGGTGGATATGAACGTCGGATGTCGAGATGAACGTGTGAATACGGCTGCGGCTGGCGTGCGCCACAGCCGATGCGGCACGCTCGATATCGGCCGGAATCGTGCGCGCGAGTCCGCAGATCACCGGCGCGCCGGCATTGCTTCCCACGTCAGCCGCAATCGCACTCACCGCCTCCCAGTCGCCGTCCGACGCAGCGGGAAAGCCGGCTTCGATGATGTCGACGCCAAGGCGACCCAGCATCCGGGCAACACGCAGTTTCTCGGCCGATGTCATGGAGCATCCCGGCGCCTGCTCGCCATCGCGCAGGGTGGTGTCGAACACCAACGCGCGCGCAGAAGCCGCTGTGTTTGCGGAATCGGCAGATCGCCCGTTCAACGTCACGTCAGATGCCTTCTGGCGCCTTGAGTCGCGCGCGCAACAGGAGCAGTCCGCGATGGATCTGCGTCTCGACGGTCTTCACTGCGACGCCGAGTCGCTCGGCGATCGCCGAGGGGCCAATCCCTTCCTGCCAGCGGAGCCGGCACACTTCACGCTGCCGCGCAGGCATGTCGGCCAGTGCCGCCGCGAGTGCTGCTCGGAGTCCGGGGTGGCGCTCGTGCTCGTCGTTGTCGTCGTTCTCACCGGTACCGTGCGGGAGGTCGTCGCGGTGAACCGACTCGGCCCAGCGGCGATGCAACGTTTCGCGCGCGACCCAGTCGAGCGCCCGGTTGCGAGCGGCGCGCACCATATAGCCGCGAACGTCACCATGTACGACGAGCCGGTCACGCGTGTTCCAGAGAGTGAGGTAGACGTCGTGTACGAGTTCGGCCGCCGTCTCGCGCGATTTGACCACGCCGAACACGACGCGCTGCAGCTGCTCCACGTGGCGCGCAAAAAGCGTTTCGAACGCGGCAGGATCGCCGGCGCGCAACGCCGCGACCAACGCGGCGCTGTCTTCGCGCTTCTCGTCGCGCACGCGTTCGCTCACAATCACGCGCCGCCGACGCCCGGCTGAACGACACGCGGCTGTACGAACGGCATCATCTCACGCAGCGTGACTCCCACGCGCTCGATTCCGTGCTCCACGTCCGCACTGCGGGCAGCCTTGAACCACGGGCGCCCGGCCGCGTGCTCCTTCATCCACCCGTTGGCGAACGATCCGTCGCGGATCTTGGCGAGCAGGTCTCGCATCGTCTCACGCGTGTCTTGGGTGACGATGCGCGGACCGGCGACGTAATCGCCGTACTCGGCAGTGTCACTCACCGAATAGCGCATGTAGTTGAGCCCACCTTGATACATCAGGTCGACGATCAGTTTCAGTTCGTGAAGGCATTCGAAGTAGGCGACCTCGGGCTGGTAGCCCGCGTCAACCAGCGTTTCGAAGCCGGCCTTCACGAGGTGCGACACGCCCCCGCAGAGCACGGCCTGCTCGCCAAACAGGTCTGTCTCGGTTTCCTCGCGGAACGTCGTCTCGATCACCCCGGCGCGCGTACAGCCGATGGCGCGCGCGTACGCGAGTGCGTCTGCCATCGCGTGACCGGTCGCGTCCTGTGCCACGGCGACCAGCGCCGGAGTTCCGCCACCCTGCGTGTAGAGTTCGCGCACGCGATGACCGGGTGACTTTGGCGCTACCATGCTGACGTCGACGCCTTCGGGTACGGGAATGAACCCGAAGTGCACGTTGAAGCCGTGGGCGAACATCAACGTGTTGCCCGGAACGAGCGCAGGCTGAATCTCTTCGGCGTACACGGCGGCCTGCGTCGTGTCCGGCACGAGCAGCATGACGATGTCAGCCGCGGCCGAGGCGGCCGCAACGCTTTCAACACGGAAGCCGGCCGACGCTGCTTTTGCACGGCTGCAACTGCCTTCGTGTAATCCGATGATCACGTCAACGCCGCTGTCGCGCAGGTTCTGGGCGTGCGCGTGGCCCTGGCTACCGTATCCAATCACCGCAACCGTGCGTTTTTCGAATCGCTTCGGATCCGCGTCGCCGTCGTAGTACATGCGCGCCGTCATCGGGATTCGTCTCCTGGTGCGCCGTCGGCCTGCGCCCTGTAGAGGTACGCGCCGTGCTCGGCGAGCAATGCGTCAGGGTGGGCAGCGGATTGAGTTTCCGGCCACGACGTTGACGAGCCAACGAACGCGCCCGCCGGCATTCGCGCGGTGACGTCGCGAACCGAGATGACCTCGACTAGCGACCCGAGGTGCCGCGCGACCGTCGGCGCCTTGCCAGGGTCAACCGTCAAAGTCATCTGCAGGACGCCCGGCGTTCCCGATGCTGCGAGCGTGAGCGACGAGACGTTCACTGAACCGCGCCTGAGCAGCGACGATGCGCGGTGCAGGCCGGCGGGTCCGTCCTGAAGAAGTACTGAGAGTGTGTGCTGGTTCATATCGATAAGGAGTGAGGTGTGCTGAGTGAGGTGGACGAGAGGTGTGAGGCGTGAGGAGGACGAGAGGTGTGAGGAGTGAGGTGGGCCGGTCAGGCGGTGAGCATTTGGCCGATCGAGTTGCCGGCCGGTACCATCGGAAAAACATTCGCTTCGCTTTCGACGCGAAAATCAACGACCACGCAGCCGTCGTGCGCCCACGCGTCGGCGACGGCTCCCGCCGCGTCCTCCGCGCGTGTGACGGTGATGCCGCGAATGCGATGCGCCTCGGCCAGGAGCGCGAAGTCCGGGCCGCTGAGCGGTGTGCCGCTGTAACGGCGGCCGTTGAAGAGTTCCTGCCACTGCCGAACCATTCCCAGGTAGCCGTTGTTGATGACGGCGATCTTGACGTTGCGCAGGTCTTCCTGGCGCATCGTGGCGAGTTCCTGGTTCGTCATCTGGAATCCCCCGTCACCGCAAATCACCCAGATGGTCTCATCAGGGACGGCAAGCGCTGCGCCGAGCGCGGCCGGCACGGCGAATCCCATGGTGCCCGCACCGCCGCTGGTGATGTGCGTGCGTGGCCGGCTCCAGTCGATGAGCTGCGCCGCCCACATCTGGTGCTGGCCCACGTCGGTCACCACACGCCAATCGTGGCGGGCGGTGAGCGCCGCATTGAGCGCTTCGTACACATCGTGCGGCATCAACGGGGACGTGCGTTCGCGCTTGGCGTATGCCTGCCGCGGCCGGTGAGTTTCACGAAGTGCGGCGATCTCCGCCAACCATGTATCGGTTGCGAGCGGTGCGAAGTCGACAAGCATCGCGGCGAGCACCTGCCGCGCATCACCGATTACGGCGGCATCGACGCGCACCAGCTTGTCTATCTGAAGTGCGTCGATGTCCACATGAATCACCCGTGCGCGCGGCGCGAACGTGCACGCTTTGCCCGTGACGCGGTCGTCGAAGCGCGTCCCCACATTGAGCAGCACGTCGCACGCCTGGATCGCGCGATTCACGTGAACCCATCCGTGCATTCCCGGCATGCCGAGTGCAAGCGGATGTTCTGCAGGAAAGGCACCAAGTCCGTGCAGCGTGGTGACCACCGGAATGCGGCCACGTTCTGCGAGCGCAAGCAGTTCGGCCGCTGCGCCTGCCTGCACGACGCCGTTGCCGGCGAGAATCAGCGGGCGTTTGGCTTCGCGCAGGATTTCCATCGCAGCGCCGATTGAATCCGATGACGCCGCGCGTGCCGGCTGATAACCTGGGAGGTTCATCGGCACGTCCCAGTCCGGCGTGACGGTCGCCTGCTGTGCGTCCTTGGAGATGTCCACCAGCACGGGGCCTGGGCGGCCGCTCGTCGCTATGTGAAACGCCTCGGCCATCACTCGCGGAATCTGAGCGGCGTCGGTGACGAGGAAGTTGTGCTTCGTGATCGGGATCGTTACGCCGGTGATATCGACTTCCTGGAATGCATCAGTACCGATGAGTGCATGCGCGACCTGGCCGGTGATGGCGATGAGTGGTGTGCCGTCCATCCACGCGTCCGCGAGCGGCGTGACGAGGTTCGTTGCGCCGGGGCCGCTCGTCGCAATGCACACGCCTACGCGCCCACTCACGCGCGCGTATCCCTCGGCGGCGTGCCCGGCCCCTTGTTCGTGGCGGCAGAGCACGTGGCGCAGCTGGTCGCGGTATTCCCAGAGCGCGTGGTAGACCGGCATGATCGCGCCGCCCGGAATCCCGAAGAGCACGGAGACGCCCTGGCGCACGAGCGCCTCGCAGACGATTTGAGCCCCCGTGCGTGTGTTTGTCACGCGGGCACCTCGGTCACCGCGTTTTGCGTGCGCGCTGCGACTGACCCGTTCTGGGAGGGCACCTCGAGTACGGCGCCCCGCGCCGCATTCGTCACGAAATGGACGTACCGCGCGAGCCAGCCGCGGCGTGCGGCAGGCGTACGGGGCAAAAAGCGGGCTCGGCGTTCGGCCAATTCGAACTCATCAACCATGAGCGACATCGTATTCTCCGCGACGTCGATGTCGATTCGGTCGCCGTCTTCCACGAGCGCAATCGTGCCGCCTTCGGCGGCTTCCGGTGATACGTGGCCGATGCAGAGCCCGCGCGTACCGCCGGAGAACCGGCCGTCGGTGATCAATGCGACCTTGTCGCCGAGCGGCATTCCCTTCAGGTAGCTCGTCAATGCGAGCATCTCTCGCATTCCCGGGCCGCCGCGTGGTCCTTCATTCCGGACGACCACCACATCGCCGGCCTGAATCTTCGACGTGCGAGCCGCCTCGAGCGCCGCGTCTTCCGACTCGAAAACGCGCGCAGGCCCGCTGAAACACATTTCGTGCTGCTCCACCGCGCCCACCTTCACCACGGCTCCTTCGGTGGCGAGGTTGCCGAATAGCGCACAGAGCGCACCACGCGCCGAGTGCGGGCGATCGATGGGCCGGATGCAATCCGGGTTCGAGTTTCTGACACCGCTCAGGTTTTCTCCGAGCGATTTGCCGGTGACAGTGCGCGCGGACGTGTCGATCAGCCCGGGCTCGCGCAAAAGTTCGGCGAGGATGGCGGGGACCCCGCCCGCAGCGTGAACGTCCTGCATGTGCCACTGCTGGTCGCCGTCCCACGCGGGCGAGACCTTGGTGAGGTGCGGCACTCGCCGCGCGACCTCGTTGATTCGTTCCAGCGGGTATTCGATTCCGGCCTCGCGTGCCAGCGCGAGGACGTGGAGCACGGTGTTGGTCGAGCCGCCCATCGCCACGTCGAGCGCCATCGCATTGTCGATCGCGGCGGGCGTAACGATGTCGCTGAACCTCGTTCCCTCGCGCACCATACTGACCAGTGCCGTGGCCGCGGCGCGCGCGAGATCGAGACGCGTGGGATCGGTCGCCAACAGAGAGCCGTTGTACGGAAGTGCCACGCCAAGCGCTTCGCACAGGCAGTTCATCGAGTTGGCCGTGAACATCCCGCTGCAGCTTCCGCAGCTGGGGCAGGCGAACGTCTCGAGTTCCTCCAGGCGCGCGTCATCAATCAGGCCGGCGGCGTGCTGGCCAACGCCCTCGAACACAGAGATCAGGTCGATCTTCTTGCCGGCCCGGTCCACGCCGGCCTTCATCGGTCCGCCGGAAACAAAGACTGTCGGCACGTTCGCCCGCGCCGCGCCCATCAGCATTCCGGGCACGATCTTGTCGCAGTTCGGAATGCAGATCATACCGTCGAAGCAGTGGGCCACAACCATCGTTTCGACGCAGTCGGCGATCAGCTCACGCGATGGGAGCGAGTAGTGCATTCCGGCGTGGCCCATGACGATGCCGTCGTCCACGCCGATCGTGTTGAACTCGAACGGAAGACCGCCGGCCGCACGTATGGCGTCCTTGACGACGCGTCCGAACTCCTGCAGGTGCACGTGTCCGGGGACGATGTCCACGTACGAGTTGCAGACCGCGATGAGCGGTTTGTCCCAATCGGCGGCACTGTGGATCTGCCCCGTGGCGCGCAGGAGCGCGCGGTGGGGAGCCCGTTCAATGCCACGTTTGACTGTGTCTGATCGCAATCGAGAGCCCGGAAAAGAAAAGGCCCCCTCTTTCCCAGAAGGGGCCGACCTCGATTTTCGAGGCGCCTCTCCCGGGTGATTCGGGAGGGGCGCCGGTGCTGCGTTACATCAGTGCTGCCGGCCCTCGCTCCCCTGCGCTAATAACCACCACGACAAGAATCGCGATGGTAAGAAGGGGAAGGAGAAGTCGGCCGAAGAGTCGCATCAGATATGTAGACGGGTGGCGGTTGGAATACCCCTACAAGCTATCAGCAGGAACTCCGTGAAATTATCGGCACGATCTTCGATTCCCTTCGTAAGGACTGCAGCTCTATAGATGTGGGCGGCCGCGGCCGACGCGATCACTGCGTCTGCTGCGAGGTGGCCCAACATCAGGTCCCGCACGGCGCCTCCTGTGTCGGACACCTCCACCGCGACGCATTCGGGATGGGCCTCGAAGAACCGTGTGCACTGGCGAAGCGCCACCGGATGCGAGGCCACCCTCCTTAGAGTGGCGGTCGGCGTCCCCGGCCGCGCGATGAGGCATTGCTCGACGGGATACATCAACTGGCCGAGGATCGTGAACGGCTCGGAGAGCGCCCGCTCGGAGTTGTCGTACACCGGCCCGGCAATCGTGTTGTGAACCGGCACTACCCCGCGCTCGGCGCGCCCCGAGGCGACAGAGGCAAACAGCTCGTCGAACGACTCGCAGCTCAGCAAGTCAGCGTCTGCTCCGACGAGTTGCCTTGCCGCTCCCTCGCTGAATGAGCCGGGAGCGCCCTGGATCGCGACCATCACGCGAGGCCAACCTGTCGGGGCCGCGTTTCCGTTCGCGCTTCGGTGCGCAACTCGCTGCCCGCTTCGGAGCGCGTCACGGCTCTGAACCCTGCGAGCGCCGGGTGATCGTGATGATCCGCCAAAACAAATCGCGCACGTCCTCTTCAGGGAGTGCGGCTTCGCGCGCCCACTCGCCGGCCCGCCGAACTACGCGTGCCTCCTGCGGCGGATCGAGCACCGGCAGCCCCGCGGAGCGTTTTGCCGCAGCGATCACCGCAGCGGCGTTGAGGCGTTCGGCGATCAACCGGACAATCGTGCGGTCGACTCGCTCGACTTCGTTTCGCGCCGCGACGAGTTCGGCGGACGACGGCGCTCCTGCGGTGGAGTCGTTCATATGGCACCGTGTGCTGCGGGCATCATTTGGGCTGGCCGTGCGGCCGGCATGCGTCGCCCAATGGCGGCGGCGATCGGCGTGGCGGCACGCATCAACGCGTCGAACTCCGTGAGTGTCAGTGCTTGTTCACGATCGGATTTCGAGAGCTCCGGCTGCGCGTGTACCTCCACCATCAGGCCGTCCGCACCGGCCGCGATCGCTGCGAACGAGAGCGCCGGTACCAGTGCGGCGTCGCCGGCCGCGTGGCTCGGATCTACGATGACCGGCAAATGCGTTTCGCGTCGAAGCACCGGTATAGCCGCAATGTCCAGTGTGAATCGCGTGCTCGTCTCGAAAGTACGGATTCCGCGTTCACAGAGAATCACGTCGGCGTTGCCGCGCGCCATGATGTGCTCGGCAGCGAGAAGGAATTCGCTGATCGGCGCCGCCAACCCCCGCTTGAGGAGCACCGGCCGGCCGATCCTGCCGAGTTCGGCCAGTAGCGCGTAGTTCTGCATGTTGCGTGCGCCCACCTGAAGTACGTCTGCGTACTCGGCCACGACGTCGACGTGTCGCGTGTCCATCACTTCGGTCACCACCGGGAGGCCGGTCTCGCGGCGGACCTGCGCAAGCAGTTCGAGCCCTTCCACGCCCATGCCCTGAAACGCGTAAGGAGACGTGCGCGGTTTGAACGCGCCGCCCCTGAGCGCAGTGGCTCCGCCGCGGCGTACGCCGCAGGCGGCGTCGCGCAGGAGATCGAGACGTTCGACCGAACACGGCCCCGCGATCATCACGAGTGCTGCGCCGCCAACTACCGCGTCTGGCGCGCTCCCAATTCGAATGGGCGTCGTGTGCGAGCTACCGGCGGCATCGCGTGAGACCAGCCGATATGGGCGCGACCACGACGCGACTGATTCGACATCTGGATCTGCGCGCCATGCGTCCACATCCGCACCGCTGGCATCGCCCGCGCACGCAACAACCGTGCGCGTGTCACGGTACACGACGTGCGTGCGAAGCCCGCGTCGCTCGATCCGCTCGCGGAGCGCGTCTACTCGCGCGCGGGGCATGCCTGCTCGTGTCATGATGACCATCGGTCTGAACTCCCAGGGGCAAAAAAAACGGCCCGTCGTTTGACGGGCCGCAGAGGAAACGAAGTGTGCTGGTCAGCTACGCGCGCACAAAACTCCGCTCTGGGCCCGTGTGGGGTCCAAAAAAGAATGCGGAAGTAAAGAGGGCGCGGCGTGACATTGGAGGCGAGAGTCTATCGGTCCCGACGCGGCGAGTCAAGCGGGGCACGGCTTCAGAACCATTGGCACCGGCTGCACTCCCGGCCGGGGAGGCGTACTTTCGTACCATGACACGAACACTGGAGAATCACGTGCGCAGCTCTGCACTCGCAACCGCAACACTCCTGGCGGCCGCGCTGGCCTCGGCCTGTACTGCCCGCGACATGTCGAGTTCCAACGATGTTGCCGCCCGCCTCGCGCGCTACACCACTGTCCCGCTGGTCGTCGATTCCTCGGCGCTCACACCGAAGGAACGGCAGATGCTGCCGATCCTGATGGACGCGGCGCATATGATGGACCCGATCTTCCGTATGCAGGCTTACGCCAGCTACGACTCGTTGATGCTGGCGACCGCCGATTCCAACACGCGCCGGCTGATTGCCATCAACTACGGACCGTGGGACCGGCTCGACAGTGAGACGCCGTTTGTGCTCGGCGTCGGCGCGAAACCGGCGGGGGCCAATTTCTACCCGGCCGATATGTCGAAGGCTGAGTTCGAAGCGGCGATCGGAGCGGGTACCAAGGCGCGCGGCGATTCGCTGAAGGGACTCTACACGCTCGTGCGCAGAGGTACAGGCGCGGCGGGCGGTGCGATGGGCGGTGCGATGGGCGGCGATCCGGGCGGCGCGCTAGATGCAGTGCCGTATCACGTGGCGTTCAAGTCGTACCACGAGGCGGCCGCGGCCAAGCTGCGCGAAGCTGCCGTGCTCGCCGAGGACGCGGGGCTGAGGCGCTATCTGACGGCACGCGCAGAGGCACTCCTTACCGACGACTATCGCGCGAGTGATTTGGCCTGGATGGAGATGAAGTCCAATACCCTCGACATCATCATCGGCCCGATCGAGACGTATGAAGACGCACTCTTCGGCTACAAGGCGGGCGCCGAGGCGTACGTGCTGATCAAGGACAAATCGTGGAGCGCGCGACTCTCGAAGTACGCCGCGATGCTTCCGTCGTTGCAGCGTGGCCTTCCGGTTGCGGATGCGTACAAGCGCGAACGGCCTGGGACGGAGTCGGACCTGAATGCGTACGACGCGGTCTACTACTCCGGCGAAGCGAATGCCGGTGCCAAGACAATCGCCATCAACCTCCCCAACGACGAAGAAGTGCAACTCGCCAAGGGGACGCGGCGCCTTCAGCTCAAGAACGTGATGCGCGCCAAGTTCGACAAGATTCTGATTCCGATCGCTGACGAACTCGTCGCGACCGATCAGGTCGGACTGATTCACTTCGACTCGTTCTTCGAGAACACGATGTTCCACGAGGTGGCGCACGGGCTGGGTATCAAGCGCACTCTCGACGGCAAGTCCACCGTGCGGGAAGCGCTCAAGGAACGCGCGAGCGCCCTCGAAGAAGGGAAGGCTGACATCCTCGGCCTCTACATGGTGCAGGCGCTCAGCGAGCGCGGCGAGCTCTCAGGCCAGAACGCGGAGTCGAACTACGTCAGTTTTCTCGCCGGGCTGTTTCGCTCGGTGCGTTTCGGCGGCGGTGACGCGCACGGTCGCGCCAACATTGCCGCGTTCAACTTTCTCGCAGAACAGGGTGCGTTCGCCCGCGATGCGACAACCGGCCAGTACCGCGTGGACTTCGCCAAGATGCGTGCTGGCATGAACGCGCTCACGGCGACGATTCTCACGCTGCAAGGCGACGGTGATTACGCCGGCGTCGGAAAATTTCAGGAGCAGTACGGAACCATTTCGGCGGAGTTGCAGGCCGACCTCGACCGGCTCGGTACGAAAGGGATACCGGTGGACGTCGTCTTTGAGCAGGAAAGACGGGCGACGCCGTAAAGCGCATGCCAGTGAGTCCGCGAGTTCGCGGTGCAGCTGTCGCCCTCGTTGGAATCGGCGCGGTCGCCACGGCTGTGGCGCTCTTTCCGCGCGCATTCCCGACCGTCGCCCTCAATAACACCCTCACGACGTCAATCGCGCTCGCTCGTGCAGACTCGTTCTTCTCGGCGCACGATCTCGCTCCGGCAGCAACCCGGCGTGCTACCCGATTTCGTTCAGACGACTCGCTGCTCACATATGTAGACCTAGCGGCGGGCGGGACGGACTCGGTAAACGCCATCGTGCGCGGGTCCGATGCGGCGCTCTTCGTGTGGACGGTGCGTGCGTTCGAGCCCACCGACGTGCACGAAGCACGGGTGGATATCGCCCCCGACGGCCGCATCATCGGATTTCAGCGCAAGTTGGCCGAGTCTGACACGCTACCTGACGTTGGGGCTGACTCGGCGCAGACGCTCGCGTTGCATGTGATGACGAACTGGCTGGGCGAACCGCCCAGTCGTTGGACGCTTGCGACGTCGAGTTATGAGACGCGCAAGACCAGTGAAAGGGTGGACCGTACGTTCACCTTCGAGCGCACCGACCGAATGATCGGCGCCGCGCCGCTCCGGCTCGACGTTGTCATTGCGGGCGACCTGCCGGTGCAGGCGCGACCGTATGTCTACATCCCCGAGTCATTCAACCGTCGCTACGACGAAATGCGCTCGGCGAACGAACTACTCTCGCTCTTCTCGACCGTTGGCACGTTCGCGCTGCTGTTCCTCGGTTTCTGGGCGATCCGAAAACACTCGCGTGCGGGCGATATCCGTTGGAGGGAGCCGATCATTGTCGGCGCTGTGATCGGCGCGTTTCTCACAGCCGCCGGCGTGAACGGACTCGGTGCACCCTGGTTCGCGTACGACACCGCCATGCCGGCGGGGATCTTTCAGGCGATAGTGCTCGCGACGGCCGTGGCTGGTGGAGTGCTGACCGGTGGCGTCGTGACGCTCACGCTCGCCGCGGCGGAGGGAGCCACGCGGAGCGCATTTCCGGAGAAGCTTGATTGGTGGGCGCTCTGGCGTGTTCGTGGAACGCGCGAGGTCGCGGAACAGGTGGCCGGCGGCTATGTCGTTGCTGCAATCGCCCTCGCCTACGTTGCCGGGTTCTACGTCGTGACGCGCGGGCTGTTCGGCTGGTGGGTACCGAGCTCGCTGTTCGACGATCCCAATCAGATTGCGACTCCGGCGCCGTGGATAACCGGCATCGCGCTTTCGTTGCAGGCGGGCGTGTGGGAAGAAGCCCTCTTCCGCGCGCTTCCGCTCTCGCTCTTTTCGCTCTGGGTGGGGAATCGCCCGCATCGCGGCTGGTGGCTGGCTGGCGGCGTGGTGGCGACGGCGCTCGTGTTTGGATTCGCGCACTCGAGCTATCCGTCGTGGCCGCCGTACTCGCGTGGCGTGGAGATTTTTCTCGACGCGTGCTTCTGGGGCGTGCTTTTTCTCCGCTTTGGATTCCTCGTCACGGTGCTGGCGCACTTCGCGTACGATGTCGTGCTCTTCAGCCTGTTCGCGGCAACCGGGAGCGCGCCGGAGTATAGAATCGCCGCCGCCGTCGCGACGCTGGCATTGCTGGCCCCGGCGATTGCGGTTGCGTGGAAGGCCTTCCGCCAAGGCGGACTGACTCCAACGCCACACGATGCGCGCTTTGGCGCCTGGAAACGGGCGGAGCCGGCCGTCGTAACAGCGGAGGCCCCGGTGCCCGCGACTATTGGAGCAATGTCGGCGCGGTCACGTCAGCTCGCAGTGCTCGCGGCCGTGGCAGCCTTGGCCCTTGCGATTGGCGTACCGAGAAAGCCGGTGCGCGGCCCGCAGTTCACGGCTGGTCGAGCGGTGGCGCTCGCAGTCGCCGATTCGCTCGTTGTGGCGCGGGGCGTATCGACGGAGGGCTGGCGTCGGCTCACGGCAACGGCGTCGGACACCGTGGCCGGATGGCCGCGTTTTCTCACGGACAACGACTCCGACAGCCTGGCTCCGCTGCTTGCGCCAACGTACGCCGTTCCGGCGTGGTGGGTCGTTCGCTACGTCCACACGGAGGGAACACTCGCCGACCGCGCGGAAGAGTGGCGAGTGCGCGTCTTCCCCGACGGCCGGCCGCTGGACGTACGACACATCGTGGCCGACAGCGCTCCCGGCGCCGCGCCGCCTCCCGACTCCGCGCGACGTATCGCACGTCTCGCACTCGCGCGAGCCGGTATCGACACGCTTCGCCTGCGCGAAGTGACCTACGAAGAAACGCAGCGCCCCAACCGGCGCGACGCAACCGTGACGTGGACGGACACTACCGTGCCGCTGCCGGCCGGGGCGTCTGCGCGCGCGTGGGTGACGCTCGCGGGCACCGACGTACTAGTCGCGCGCCGCGGAGTCGAGCTTCCGGAAGCGTTTTACAGATCGGAGCGTGAGCGTTCGACGCGTACCCTCGCGATCGCGGCGCTCTTTGGCGCCTTGCTCTTTGGCACGCTGGTGACGGCGATCATTTTCGTGGGCCGGAAACGCGAACGTGTGGTGACGGACCGCGTCTTCGGCTCCGTCACGGCGCGAGCGGTTCTCGCCGTCCTCGCGGCTACGACCTTCGCATCTTCGCTCAACTCATGGCCCGCCATGATTTTCAGCTACGACACGTCGGCGCCGTGGTCCACGCACTTGACCGAGGCGGTCCTGGGCGTCGCGCTCTCGTTGTTGGCTGCGTTGATGCTCGTCGGGATCTGGATGCTCATGGAGATGCTGCGCACGCGCGCCGGCATTCGTGCGTGGCCCGAGGCCGGCGCCCCCGCCGCGCGTCGCGATGCGATGGTGGCCGGCGTAGGACTGGGCGCGGTGTTCATGGTCAACGGGCTGCTGCCGTCCCTTGCGGGTCGGACTCCGGTGGCGGGCGAGCCGACCACGTCGCTCAACGACGTGTTTCCGTTCATCGATAGCGTGCTGGCGATACCCAGCGGCGTTGCGGTGATGGTGTCTGTCACGGCGATTCCGCTGCTCACCATTCTTGCGCTGTCGCGTGAGCGTCGCACGCGCTGGTTGCTTGCGGCTCTGTTCTTGGCCCTTGGCGTCGGTATCGTCGCGCCGAACGCAATGTCGGCGCGCCTGGACGGATTTGGAGCGACCGAAGCATTGCTATCGGTGGCTACCGGGTTGACGTATGTACTCGCACTGCGATGGTGGGCGCCGCGCGGAGCGTTTACGTGGCTCGTGGCGGCATTGACGGTCGAGGTGTGCCGCCAACTGCGTGACGCGACACATGCCGTCGGTGGTGCGGAGCTTTCGTCGGCGCTCCTGGCGCTGGTCGCGGCGATGGTCGCAATAGCCTGGGTGGCGCGCCAAGCACGAGCACAGCGCGGGTGACCGGATTCGGCACTGGTGCGTGCGCCACTGCGTCGAGAGTTTTCCCGCCATGTCATACACACCTGTAATACGCGACTGGCCCGCCGACCGCGCTATTCTGATCGTCCACGGCATTGGCAACACGCAGACCGGTGGCGGTGAAGAAATCGAGGCGGCCGTGCGCGCGGCGCTGGGCCCCGACGCCGATTCGATCGCCATCTATCAGCTCTACTACGATGGCATCAACGACTGGTTTGCCGGCAAGACGCAGGCGGCAGCCCTGATTTCGAAGTTGGTTGGCAAGTTCCGGCAAAGCGAGCAGAATCAGGCGCTCGCCGATACGCTCGCCGACTATGCCGGTGACGTGCTCTGGCCGGTGATGAGCGTGTCCGCACGCGTAGCGGTCCGTTCGGCGTACATCGCGCAGCTGCAGCAGGTCGTCAACGACGGGGTTCGCTGTGGCCACGCTCCGGCCCAGCAACGGCTGACGATCATCACGCACTCACTCGGCTGCTTTCACACCTATGAAGCGCTGCACGAAATCAGCCGTCAATCGAGCTATAAGCTGCAACCCGGCACGCACCACGTGCGCTTTGAGAACGTCATTTCGATGGCGTCACCGGTTCAGCTCATTCGCTCGGTGGCGGGTGCGATGGGCGCCGCCGTCCCCGATCGGACGACACTGACGACGCTAAGCGACGCCGGGCTCTCGCTGCCCGAGCAGAAGCGGCTCGACGGCGTGGTGGTACCGAGCGCGAAGCGGTGGATTTCCATCGCGGGCGACCTTGACCCGGTGGGCGGATACGCGCTCCGAAAAAGACTCGCTTGGGCGTACGCGGACATACCCGGACAGCTTTCCCTGATTGATCAGGAATCTGCCGTGACGATCGCGAATGGCGACGACCTCCGTACGGCTCTCCACGCGTCATTGCGTACAGGAAAGGCGCCAGCTATCGCGCCCAACGACCCGCATTCGTGGACAGCCTATGTGGGGCGTCATGCGGATGACATCAAAGGGTGGGTGGCATGAACGCGCTCAACCGGGCCGCACGGCACTCTATTCGATTGGCGACGATCGGCGCGCTGGCTGCAGCCGTTTTGGCTGTCACGCCCGCGCGCATCGTTCAAGCTCAACCAACGGTCAGCGAATCGTCGTTGTTCGATTCGCTCGTTTTGGGGGCGCGTACGCTCGTTGAGGCGGCGCAGTTGCCACTCGGTTCGCCGTACCCGCCGCTCATCGTTCGGCACAGCGCGACGCTCGCCCGATTTGCCAGCGGTCGCGAAGGCATCTCGCTCGCCGCGGCCGCGCATTGGAAGCCGGAGCGGCACGCCTCCTCCGAGCGTGCCGCCAAGGTGGCCGCGCTCGATTCCCTGGTGGATCTCGTCAGCGAGTGCTGTTTAGCGGTAGCCGCTGTGCTCGAATCGACGACCGCTGATGTCGTGGCCGCGCGCGACCTCTTCGTCAGAGTAGGGGCCGATCAGCGGAGCCAATCGCAGGCTCTGCTGCTGGCCAACCTCAAGGAGTTCGAAAAGAAGTTCGGACCGACCGCACCGAAACTGAACATCGTTGAAGTCGGGCTCAATTACGCTGCGCAGCGACTTGCCGCGTTTCGTCCCAACGCGCGCGGAGGTCCGAGTCCGCTCGAGTTGGTGGCCTCGTACGTACCTGACTATGTCGCCACGGTGGACGGCAATGCGCGCGTGGTCACCGCGGCAGAAATCGGCCTCAGGTACTACTTCGTTGGCGAGGGGTGGGGTCCGTTGGATGGCGGCGGCATGCTCAGGCCAGGGCACACGTCTCTTGGTCTGGCCGTGGCCGGAGCGAACGATGGCGCGTTGCAGTCGGTTTGGCGTGGCGAGCCGCGCTTTGGAGCGTTCGTGGCATGGGGGAACATCAAATTTGCCGTCGTTGGGCTGGGCGGTGATGCGCAGCGAATTCTGCTCTCGCGCCAGTTCCAGAAGATTCCCTGGGTTTTCTAGCAGCGGTACATCGCGGGCACTCCGATTCCGGGCTACGTTAGCTTGATGGTAGTGCAGGACACTCCGCAGTACGACCCCATCTTCCTCTCCTTCCAGCTTGCGCTGGCGGGGCGGTATTCGATTGACCGCGAACTCGGGCGCGGCGGAATAGGCATCGTGTACCTCGCGCGCGAGGTACACCTCGATCGGCCCGTGGCCATCAAGTTGCTCCCTCCCGACCGCGCCGCAGACGGCACCCTGAAAGAGCGGTTCCTGCGCGAGGCGCGTCTGGCCGCGAAGCTCTCACATCCGAACATCATTCCGATTCACGCCGTCGACGAAGTTGGTGAGTTCGTGTTCTATGTGATGGTGTATGTGGACGGTGAGACGCTGGCCGACCGGGTTCGCACGCGAGGTCCGTTGTCGGCGTCTGATGGTATCCGGGTGCTTCGTGAGGCGGCCTGGGCCCTTGCACACGCACATTCGCATGGCCTTGTGCATCGGGACGTGAAGCCGGACAATATTCTTCTCGAACATCGAACGGGTCGAGCGCTCGTCGCTGACTTTGGCATTGCCGCGGCGGCGGGCGCGATCGCTGCCGACGGCGTGAGCGGCACACCAGAGTTCATGAGCCCGGAGCAGGCGCTGGGAAAGGAGCTCGATCCGCGAAGCGACATCTATGGACTGGGCGCCACGGCGTTCTACCTGTTTTCCGGACGACTCCCGTTCGAAGGGCGCACGGCGACTGAAGTTCTCGCAAAACACGTCACCGAAGCGGCGCCACCGCTCGGTTCGCTCGGGATATCGGTGCCGCGGAAGGTCGCGCTGATCATTGACCGTTGCCTGGCCAAGGAACCCGAGCATCGGCCGGCGAACGCTGACGCGCTAGCCGAACAGCTGGGCGTGGCGCTGGAGCAACGGCGGGAGCTGCCAGTCGCGTTGCGCGCATTCGTCAAGCGGAATGGGCGACTGGATGGCGGTCTTTCGCTGCTGTACCCCACAGCCCTCCTCGGTGCGTCCATCGGATTTTCGAATTTGTTCGGTGTCTGGGCCGGCTGGGCCCTGTTCGGAGCCGGGATGACACTGGCGCCATTCTCGTATTTCGCGCACGCCGCGCGCCGGTTTTCTCTGCTGGGATTCGCGCACGACGATCTTGCTCCGGCCTTCAAGAGCGAGCTCGAGCAATCGCGCGAGGAACTGGCCGTGGAGCAGAGCCGCGAACCGTCGCGGCTGGAGAAAGTCCTGAAGAGCGTGGCGATTACCACGGTACCGATCGCCGGTCTGAGCCTGGTCGCATTGCTCGCCTTCCAGATCATCGACTCATCGCTACCTCGGGCGACGTACAGGTTGGTGGAGCGGATCCTCGTTACAACGTGGATCGCCATTGGACCGCTGGCGACCGTGTCATCTATCTGGTACGGAATGCTGGCTACGCGCCGCCGCGACATTGATACCGAGTTCTGGCACAAGATATGGATGGGGCGCATCGGCAAGTTTGCGTTCGCGGTCGCACGCAAGCTCATCGGCAACCGTACCGTTGGAAGCGCCATTACCCACCGCGCCACTGAGCTCTCGCTTGGCATGGCCGCAGAGCAGCTTTTCGATACGCTCCCCCGCGAAACGCGAAGTGCGCTCGGTGACCTTCCTGCGGTACTCAAGCGACTGCAGGCGGACGCGCAGACGCTTCGTCGCCACCACGACGCGCTGCAGGACGCACTCAACGACGCAGGCGACGCTTCCGCAGCGCCGGAATACGCAGATGTTCGATTGACTCGCGACGCGATCAAAGGCAAGCTTGGCGATGCCGTGGGCGCGCTCGAGACCATAAGGCTCAACCTCCTTCGGCTGCACGCGGGCTCAGGCACAGTCGAAGGACTCACAACCCACATTGGCCTCGCCGTCGAGGTGTCTGCCGAAGTTGACCGATTGCTCGCCGCAAAGGCCGAGGTCGAGCGCGGACTCGCATTCCCACGGACAATCGCGAGCACGCCCGCGTAGGAAGACGCCGGTCGCACCGCACACCTTCACCAACAACGACCCTATGACACGCCGCCTCATTGCCATCGCCGCGCTGATTCTTTCCATCGCGCCTGCCGCGCGTTCCCAGTCGCTCGCTGACCAATATCGTGCCACTACTGATCGCATTGCGGCGGCCGCACTTTCCGACAGCGCGGCCTGGAACCGCATCGCCGAGCTCACCGAAAAGTTCGGCAGCCGCTTCAGTGGTTCGCAGAGCCTCGAACAAGCCATTGACTGGATCATCGATCAGATGAAGTCCGATGGCCTGAGCAACGTGCGCGGTGAGCCCGTGATGGTGCCGCGCTGGATTCGAGGCGAGGAGTCGGCGAGCATGGTCGCGCCTCGCATGCAGGACCTGCCAATGCTCGGGCTTGGCGGGAGTATCGCGACGCCGGCCGGCGGAATCACAGCGGACGTAATGGTCGTGACGTCGTACGACGAGCTCACGAAACGCGCGGCCGAAGCACGGGGCAAGATCGTGCTGTTCAATGTTGCCTTCACCACCTACGGCGAAACCGTCCGCTATCGCGGCGGCGGCGCAGTAGCGGCCGCCAGGGTAGGCGCAGTGGCTTCGATGATTCGTTCAGTGACGCCGTATTCACAGCGCACGCCGCATACCGGCGGAATGGCATACGACTCGACGGTCACCAGGATTCCGCACTTCGCCATCACGCCCGAGGACGCCGACATGATTGCGCGTTTCATCGCGCGGGGCGAGAAGGTGCGCGTGCAGGTGAAGATGTCGGCGCATTTCCTTCCCGACTCGCCGTCGCGCAACGTGATGGGTGAACTCACGGGCCGGGAGCTTCCCGACGAAGTAGTGGTGATGGGTGGACACATTGACTCGTGGGACGTGGGCCGTGGCGCAATGGATGACGCCGGCGGCGTCGTGGCGGCATGGGAAGCGCTGCGCATTCTCAAGCGGCTGGGCCTGCAGCCGCGCCGCACGATCCGCGTAGTCGGGTGGACCAACGAAGAGAACGGAATGCGCGGCGGAAACGGATACCGCGATGCGCACCGCGCGGAGCTCGAGAATCACGTACTGGCGATGGAATCCGATGGCGGCGTGTTTCGTCCGCTTGGTTTCGGATTCACCGGGTCGGATGCCGGATTCGCCGTGGTGCAGCAGGTGGGCGCATTGATTGAGCGCGCGGTTCCGGGTTCGGGTGCGATCACGAGGGGCGGCGGCGGTGCCGACATCGGGCCGATCATGGCGCTCGGCGTGCCCGGAATGGGATTGAACGTGGACGGAACGCGCTACTTCTGGTATCACCACACCGACGCCGACACGGTGGACAAGCTCGATCCGAAAGAAGTCGCGCAGTGCGCTGCGGCAATGGCCATCATGGCGTACGTGGTGGCCGACATGCCGCAAAAGCTTCCGCGGTGATTCGGCGCGCGGGGGCGATCGCGCTTGCGCTCGCCCTCGCACTTCCACCGCTTCGCGGCCAGACCGGCGAGCCGTTCGTTGTGCGGCCGTCGGCCACGCCGTGCCTTGTGGTGCGCAGCGCCCCGCGGTCGGACGCGGTGCCGCTCTCGTGCATCCTGGCCGGAACGGCGGTCAGCGCCGACTCCGCCGTGCCATTCTGGCGACGCATCCGGATGCCTGACGGGACGATCGGTTGGTCGGCCAAGAAGTTTCTCGGTGCACCTTCTGAAGCGGGGATTGCACCGCTGCCGGCGGCGGGCGGCGCAGCCGGACCGACTACCCCCGCCAGCATTCCGGACAGCGCGTGGCTCGAGATTCACGTCGTTGACGTCGGGCAGGGCGACGGAATCTGGATCTCGACCTGGGACGACGGTGTGCCGGACAATGGCCGTTTCGAGGGCCGCAACATCGTGATCGACGGCGGGCCTGACGCCAGCGATCAGCGGAATGAGTTCCTCAAGTACATCCTCCCCCGCGCTCACGACGGCGCGGTAATCGACGCCCTCATCGTCACGCATCCACACAACGACCACTATCCCGGCGCGCGCGGTATCGTCGCGCACTTCGACGTTTGCGATTACTACGACCCGGACACACCCAACGGCCCTGACTTCGAGCGTTTCATGCACGAAGTCGGCGCCGCAACGTGTCGCGGTGACCCCGTTCGGCTCCGTCGCGGGTTTCCCAACTTTGGCCGTCCCGACTGGGGGAGCGAACTGGGCGTGGACTTTCTCTGGAGCGGTCCGATCACGGCTGGCGCGCCGGGCATGGGATCGGGCGGCACGCGCATCAACAATGCGTCCGTCGTACTCAAGCTCACGTATGGAACGCAGAGCTTCCTCTTCACGGGCGATGCCGAGGGCAAAGAGAGAGCCGACGACCCCGAGCGCCCGCGCTACGCCGAGGCGTTGATGCTAGCAGATTCTGCCGTCGCGTCGAAGCTCAAGTCCACACTCATCAAGGTGGCGCACCACGGAAGCGAGACGTCGAGCACGACGCCGTTCATTCGGGCTGTGGACCCACGGTTTGTGATCGTGTCGTCGGGCCGACGCGCGTACAGCGGCACGTTTCTCCCTGACTCTGCGACGCTGCAACGGTATTGCGCGCACAACTCACAGATTCGGATCTATCGTACCGACCAGAACGACGCTGCCGAAGGGCGAACAACCACAACCGACGCGGACGCCGATCACATCGTGATTCGTACGAACGGGACCGTGACTGTGGTCCAGGCCTACTCGGCGGGCCAGCCCTACGACCCGGTCGCCTGCGGGCCGTAGGCGTGAGGAGTAACCGTGGTCGCTTAGGGCGCCGGAGCGGGGTTGTCGCCGAGGCGCGGGGAGCGAGGAGCTAGGTGCGCGTGGTGAGAGCGACCCGTAACTTTCCCGGTCGTTGAGCTGTATTGAACAGGAGAAACCGGGGCCGGGTACTGTGTGTCCAAACCTGACCGGACCCCCGGGCATCAACCGTCCAACTTTCGGAGTTATTTCGTGAATATGCGCATCATTCGGTCAGTCGCTGTACTGGCTATCATCATCGGCGCAGGCGACGCCGTGGCCCAGACTTCCGCAGACTGGTCTGTGCTGGAGCGTGCCCGCACCAACACGGCCAAGCCGACGTCCACAGCGATTTCCGTTGACGACCTCCGGTCGCGTCTCTTCATTTTCGCTGACGACTCGATGCGCGGTCGCGTGCTCGGTGACCGCGGCAACGTGATGGGTACGAACTACATCGCTGCGGAGCTCAAGCGACTTGGACTCGAGCCGGCCGGCGAGAACGGGACGTACTTCCAGACTGTCCCGATCGTGGAGCGTGCCTTCAACGAGGCGTCCGACGTGCGGGTGGGCGCCAGGAAGCTTGAGGCGTGGAAGGACTACTTGATGCGCGACCAGGGTGCCGGTCAGCGCTCGATCGACGGCGTGCAAACGGTGTACGGCGGAGTGTTTGGCGTTCAGTCGCAGATGATTTCGCCTGCGGCGGCCGCCGGAAAGGTCGTGATCGTTTCGACTCAGCCGGGTGAGAACGGAAGCGGCATTCAGGGACTTCCGAATCGCGGGCTGGTAGCCGCCTATTTCGAGCACGCGGCCGCCGTAATGGTCATCGGCGTCGAAGCGCTTCCGCCCGGCTCGATTGCCGCGTACAAGCGCCCGACGGGCGGCATGAAGCAGGACGACCCGACGCCGGTCGTGTCGTACTTCTATATCAATGCCGACGCGGCTCGCGCGGTGTTTGGCGGTGATTTCGCCGGGCTCGCGCCCGGCACGGTGGGAACGTCATTCACGGGCAATGCTGCGTTCAATGAAACGCACGCTCGCGATTTCCTGGACAATCCGGCGTACAACGTCGTGGGAATCATCCGCGGTTCGGATACGGCCTTGCGCAACGAATACGTCGCGATTGGAGCGCACAACGATCACGTCGGCACCGATCCGGAGCCGGCTGTACACGATTCGACGTACGTGATCAATCATCTCTTTCGCAAGCAGGGCGCCGATGACGCACCGCCAAACCTCTCGGGCGGCGACGTCGCGCGCGTAAACGCGATACTCGCCGACATCCGCAGGAAGACGGGCGGCGCCTCGGCGCGGATTGACTCTGTTTACAACGGAGCGGACGACGACGCTTCCGGTTCGATGAGCGTGCTCGAGATGGCAGAGTATTTCGCGGGTCAACAGGTGAAGCCGAAGCGCTCTATGCTCTTCATCTGGCACGTAGGCGAGGAAGCGGGGCTGTTCGGGTCAGAGTGGTTCACCGACCATCCAACGGTTCCGCGCGAGTCCATCGTCGCTCAACTGAACATGGACATGGTCGGCCGCGGCGACGCGAGCGACATCACTGGCGTGACCAAGGAAGGCGCTCAGATCAGCGGTAGCGACAGCTACGTGCAGCTGATCGGTTCGCGCCGGCTCTCGACCGAACTCGGCGACCTGGTGGAGAAGGTCAACACGACGAAGATGCACAAGATGGCGCTCGACTACTCGCTCGACGCCGACGGCCATCCGCAAAACATCTATTGCCGCAGCGATCACTATTCGTACGCACGGTACGGCATCCCGGTGGTGTTCTTCACGACCGGTGGTCATGCAGACTACCACCAGCTCACCGACGAGCCGCAGTACATCAACTATCCGCACATGCAGAAAGTCGCGAATTTCGTGAGGGACGTCGCGATTGAAGCGGCCAACCTCGACCATCGTCCGATGGTAGACAAGCCGAAGCCCGATCCCAAGGGCGCATGCCGCCAGTAGTCTGCGGATAGTTCCTCCCACCGGGCCGATCGCGCGCGTGCGGGCGACGTGGTGTGCAGTTGCGCTGGGCGTGGTTTGCCTGGCGACAGGGCCGGCAGCCGCTCAACGGCCGACGGCCCTGCGCGTTGGCGCAGACAACGACGCGTTCAACTTCTGGCTCCCTCCATGGGAACGCACTGATCACGAATACACGAGCGGGGTGCGCGGCAGCGTCGACTACGACGGCCCCTCGCCTGTTCTCAGGCGACTATTGTCGTCGGTTGGTGCAGCCTGCGCACCCTCAGAGTGCGCGCAGCATTCATTCACGCTCGGTCAGGCCATTTTCACCGGTTTCGCGGCCGATACGTCCGGGCCTGCAGGTGCCACGGCGGGCGCCGGGGCGAGGTCGCTGGCTGCGCGTCCCAATGCCGGTTGGCTCTACGTGCAGGCGAGTGAGCGTGATTCCGTAGCGTCTGTGGCAACAGAGTACTCGATCGCGATCGGTATCGTCGGGCCGCCCGCGCTCGGTGAGGCAATGCAGCAATTCTTCCATTCATTCGGCCGTGAGTTTCAGCGCCCGGTGGATTGGAGTCGCCAACTCCCGTTCGAACCCGGATTTGTCGCCCGGTATACGCGCACGTCGTATGCTCGAGCGTGGGTGGACGACGGAACGTGGCGAGCCGTTCCATATACGTCACTCGGCGGCGCAGTCGGCACGATTCTCACCGAAGCGGCGGCCGGTGCAGGGGTGCAAGCGAGCGTGCGGATTCCGGGGTCCGAAAAGCGCTGGTATGTACCCTTTGTCGATGTCACTGCAAATGGTCGCGCCCGCGGGGTCATTCGCGACGAGTTTCTCGACGGCGCGCTTTTTCGAGCGAGCGAGCGCGTCAAGCGGAAACCGTTCGTCTTCGAGAGGACGTTTGCGGTCGCGTTGACCTGGCAGCAGCTCACGCTTGGATATCGCGTGAATCACACCGGCCGCCAATACACCACGCAGAGTCAGGCCACGAACTGGAGTTCGCTGACGGCCGAGTGGCGACTGAGTCGGTAGGTCCAGCCACAGCCCATCGCAGGGCCATAGTTCTCGGAATGAATCGCATCGCACTCTCGGCGTGCGCGCTTCAGGTACTACTGCGCAACCGCGGAGATTCACGGAGTGCGGTGCGGAGATTCGCGGAAACGACAGGAACAACAACGCAGGGAATTGGGGAACGGCTGTTCAGGTGCGCCGCAGTGGTCGCGGATTATTGAGTCAGTGCCGGGTTCGGTCGTGGATGCTGTTGTGCTTGCCGTTGTTCCCGTTGTTCCTGTTGTTCCTGTTGTTCCTGTTGTTCCTGTTGTTCCTGTGTCCGTGGTGTTTCCGACGTTCGTCCGCGAATCTCCGCGGTTCGGCAGTAGGACCGTCCCTGTTCCGACGCTGGCGACGCCAGGCGACGCCAGTCGACGCCAGTCGACGCCAGTCGACGCCAATCGACGCCAGTCGACGCGCGCCGGGGGATAGATTGGCCAAGCCCCGATGAGGAGATCCGATGCGCAAGTCCGAGCTGGTCAGCGGTGCAGGATTGATTGCGATGCTGGCGTTGTCGCCTCAGGTGTCCGGAGCGCAGCAGCCATACGAGTGGCGCGACTCGCTCGTCTTTCACACGTTCTCCATCGCGGCCATTGACCCGCGCACCGGCGAAGTCGGCGTCGCCGTCACGACCCGCGTGCCGTGCGTTGGCAACGGCGTGCCGTGGGTGCGCAAAGGAATCGGTGCGGTTGCCACTCAGGCCAGCACCCGCACCGAATACGGCAACGAACTCCTCGACGCGATCGCGGCGGGCGAAGCGCCCGATGCCGCACTCAAACGACTCCTCGCCGCCGACAGCAGCTTCCAGGCACGACAGGTTGGTGTGATCGGAATGGACGGCCGTACCGCGCAGCATACCGGAACCCGGCCGAACGCCTGGGCGGGTCACCGCGCGGGCACCAACTACGTGACGCAGGGCAACGTGCTCGTCGGCCCCGAAGTCATCGACGCCGTTGCGCGATCGTTCGAGGCAACGGAGGGGTCCCCGAGGCATCTCGCCGACCGGCTGATTGCCGCGCTCGACGCGGGCCACGAAACGGGCGGTGACAAGCGGCACGGCAACCGGCAATCCGCTGCCGTGATCGTCGCCGATTCCCGGCCGGGTACGTCGCGCCGCGCCGACGGTGTCACCGCTAACATCAACGTGTGTGAGAACGCCGAGCCCGTTGCCGAGTTGCGCCGCATCTACGACAACATTTCGCAGACGCTCGGCTACCGCACGCTCCAGCAGTATTCGGGCGGCGACGTGGTGCAGTTGAAGGTCATGCTCAACGCGCTCGGCTTTTACCAAAAGGGTGCCACCGTCGATCCGCGCGCACCTGGCGCCAATCAGTTCACGCCCGAGACGGTGACGGCGGTCGATCAGTTTCGAGCGAGCGAAAAAATGGGCACCCCACAGACAGGCGGATCTCCGGCAGGGCTCGTCGATAGTGAAACGGCCGCGCGCCTCTGGGCGGCGCTCGAGCGTGCCGGCAAGGCGAACGATGTCAGGCGGGCCCTGCTCGATTTGACTGCGGTTCGGCGATAAGGTTCGACCGGGTGTCCCGCTGGAGCGGGACGTCCGGGTTGGCTACCTGTTCACTCGCTGGCGACTTTCACGACCGGAACGGTCCAAAATGGAACGACGCGATTTTCTGAGCGACGTGGCGATGTACTCGGCGCTGTGCACGGGCCTCCCCAATGCGTGGCGCGTGACGGCGCGGCCGAGTCTCGCCGGCGACCCGTTCACCCTTGGCGTGGCGTCCGGAGACCCGACGCCGACCGGTGCGATGATCTGGACCCGGCTCGCACCAGAGCCGCTCGATCCTGACGGCGGAATGGGTGGGCAGCGCACGAACGTGGCGTGGGAGGTCGCCGAGGACGAGCAGTTCGCGCGCATTGTGCAGAAAGGCCGCGCCACCTCCGTGCCCGAACTTGGCTACTCGGTGCACGCCGACGTTTCGGGGCTCGCTAGCGATCGGTGGTATTTCTATCGCTTCACCCTGCAGAACGGGTCGAGTCCGGTGGGTCGGCTGCGCACCGCTCCGGCGGCTGGCGTGATGACGCCGCTGGTATTCGGATTCGTCAGCTGTAACCACTACGAGCAAGGTTACTACACGGCGTTCGACCACCTCGCTCGCGAAGGCCAACTCGATCTGGTAACACACCTCGGCGACTACATCTACGAAACCACCGGCGTGGACGGGCGAACCCGCAAGTACGCAAGTTCCGAAGTGCGAACGCTGGACGATTACCGGGTCCGCTACGCCCAGACCAAGACCGACCCGATGCTCCAGGCTGCTCACGCGCGGGCGCCGTGGGTTGTCACGTGGGACGACCATGAGGTGGACAACAACTACGCCGGTCTCATTGGCGAGAACGAGATGGAATCGGAAGACCAGATGCGCGTACGTCGCGCAGCGGGATACCAGGCTTGGTGGGAGCACCAGCCGGTGCGCGTTCCTCGCGCTCGGAACTGGAGCGACCTCAACATCACCCGCAGGGTCGAGTGGGGCGGCCTTGCCGCATTCCACGTGCTCGACACGCGCCAGTACCGGAGCGATCAGCCGTGTGGTGACCGCGGCCAGCCGGTTCCGTGCGGCGATTGGGGCGATCCCACGCACACGTTGATGGGCGCGCAGCAGGAGAAATGGCTCGACGACGGAATGGCCGCGTCGCGCGCGCGGTGGCAGGTACTGGCGAACCAGGTCCGAATCATGCCGTTTGACGACAATCCCGGACCGGTCGCTCAGTACTACATGGATTCGTGGGCCGGGTATCCGGCTGCTATCGACCGACTGATGAAGACGATCGGTCGGCACGCGCCCAACCGGACAGTCGCACTCACCGGCGATATCCACTCGAACTGGGTGAACACGCTCCACACGCGGTACGATCGACCTGACGCGCCGACAATCGCGGCGGAGTTCGTCGGGACGAGCATCAGTTCCGGCGGCGACGGCGCCGACGCCTTCGGAAGTTGGAACGACGGTACCCGCGCGGCCAATCCGCAGTGCATATGGCACAATGGGCGGCGCGGCTACGTGATGTGCTCGGTCGGGGCGGAGGAGTGGGCTACGAGCTACCGGACCGTGCCGTACGTGTCGAAAGTGGGCGCACCTATCGAGACGGCCGCCAGGTTTTCGATCCGGAATGGCAAGCCGGGGATCGAACGTACCTGACACGGCGCCCCCTCTCAGGGGGGCCAGCAAAAAGGCGGACCAAATCGTATGTTCTCTAATGAATGAGCCGGGACGCCCCGTCAGGCGCCGTATTGCCCGGTACGTTGAGTTCACACCCCTATCCATTCGCCAAATGCACCGGATTATCAGCCGTTGTTCGATCGCCGTCGCACTACTGGCCGTGGTGGCCACGACGTCGAGCGCCCAGACCCTCGACTCGGCCAGCACAGCGGGACTACGCTGGCGTCAGGTGGGCAACGCCAACTTCATGGGCCGCTTGTCCGACGTGGTCGGCATTCCGGGCCCGTCCAAGACGCTCTTTGTTGCCGCCGCTGGCGGCGGAATCTGGAAGAGCACCAACAACGGGACGACGTGGCGTCCGGTGTTCGACGACAAGCGGATCATCTCCATGGGGATGCTCGCCATAGCGCCGAGCGACACGATGCAGGTGTGGGCTGGCACGGGCGAACCGAATTCGCGCAACTCGATTGAGCCGGGCGGCGGTGTTTACAAGTCCACCGACGGCGGCATCACGTGGGCGCTGATGGGTTTGGAAAAGACACAGCACGTTGGCGGGATCGCGGTACATCCGACGAACCCGAACGTTGTCTATGTCGCCGCGCTCGGCGCGACGTGGAATTCGAATCCGGAACGTGGCGTCTACAAGACGTCGAATGGTGGTCAGAGCTGGCAGCTCGTGAAGTTCATCAGCGACAAGGCCGGCTTCGTGGATGTCGATCTCGATCCGCGGAATCCCGACGTCGTGTGGGCATCGGCGTGGGAGCGCGTGCGCACGCCATACTCGCTGAAGTCAGGCGGACCAGGTTCCGGCCTCTGGAAGTCGACAGACGCCGGCGCAACGTGGACCGAGGTCAAAGGCAACGGCTGGCCAGCCGGAACGAAAGGACGAATCAGGCTCGACATTGCACGGTCGAACCCAGACGTCATGTACGCGATGGTCGAGGCCGCGCGTCCTTCGGCGGACGGCAGTTTCACACCTGAGCGCAGCCCTCCGGACAACGGACTCTATCGCTCGACGGACGGTGGCCGGACGTGGGAGCAGATGAACAACATCAATACGCGCCCGTTCTACTATTCAAACGTCGCCGTGGACCCGAAGAACGCGGACCGCGTCTACTTCTCGAGCACGCAGCTGATGGTTTCCGATGATGGCGGCAAAACGTCGCAAGCTGCCGCCCAGGGCGTTCACATCGACGATCACGCCATCTGGATAGATCCGAGTGACACCGAGCGCTGGGCGCTCGCCAACGACGGCGGCATCGCCATCACGATGGACCGGGGCGGGAATTTCATCCAGGGCCAGAATCTTCCCATCGCGCAGTACTACGAAGTCAGTTACGACATGCAGATACCGTACTACATCTGTGGTGGCGCGCAGGACAACGGTACGTGGTGCGGACCGAGCCGACGAAAGTCGCCCGTTCCGAACTCGTACTGGTACACCATCGCGGGCGGCGACGGATTTTACTCCGCGCAGGATCCTACCGACCCGAATATCGTTTACGCCGAATCGCAGGGCGGAAACGCGTCGATGCTGAATCTCAAAACGGGCGAGCGTCGCGGTTTCTCGAAACCCAGCTGGCAGCCGCAGTATCGGATGTGGGATGATTCGATGGCGGTGATCGCCGGTGATCCGCTGAGGCCGATGTCGCGGGCCACCAGGGCCGCCGTAGACCTGCTCCGAGCGAAGCAGAAGCAGGACTCGGTTGATCTCGACATGCGATACAACTGGAACTCGCCGTTCTTCCTGTCGCCGCACAATCCGAAGGTCATCTACTTCGCCGGCAACCGGGTGCTCAAGAGCAGCGACCAGGCCATGAGTTTTCACATCGTCTCGCCTGACCTGTCGAAGAAGCTGCAGGCGAAGATGGACACGGCCAACATCTGGACGGGCGGCGTGACCGTGGACGCCACGGGCGCCGAACGGTACGGGACGATCGTCGCGCTCGCTGAATCGTACGTAAAACCGGGCCTGCTGTTCGCCGGCACCGACGACGGCAATGTCTGGAAGTCGCCAAACGATGGAGGCGCGTGGGAGAATCTGTCCAGTCGTTTCCCTGGACTTCCCAACGAGTTGGGCGTCTCGAGGATTGAGCCCTCGCACTTTGACACACTTACGGTCTATGTCACGTTTGACAACCACCGGCACGGCGACTTTACGCCGTACGTGTACGCGTCGAATGACGGCGGCAAGAGCTTCAAGTCGATCGCGGCCGGTCTCCCGAACGACAGTCCGGCCGACTATCTCCGCGTTATCCGCGAAGATGTGAAAAACCCGGACTTGCTGTTCGTCGGCAGCTCGCTCAGCGTGTATTCGTCGCTCGATCGCGGCGCGACCTGGACGAAGTTTGCTTCGAACCTGCCGTCGGTACCCGTCTATGACCTGAAGATCCATCCCCGCGATGGCGAGCTGATCGCGGCAACACACGGGCGCGGGTTCTGGATCGTTGACATTACTCCGCTCCAGCAACTCACGACGAAGACGATGGCTGCGAGCGTCACGCTCTTCGCGCCGAACACGGCGTATCAGTGGGCCGAGGCGCCGACGCTCGCCGCGAGCGGCAACGGAAACGCTCAGCTCTTCTTTGCGACGCCGAGCCCGCAATACGGCGCCGCGATTTCGTACCGGATCGGCGCCGGCCAGTCGGGAAGCGCCCGGATCTACATCACCGACGTCACCGGCGATACGATCGCGAACCTCACCGGACCCGCCACGGCTGGCCTGCATACTGTCACGTGGGGATTCAACGGCAGCCGTCGCGTCGTGGCGCCACCGGCCGTGCTCTCGTCAGGCCAGCGTCGTGACAGCCTGCTGCGCGCCGCACGGGCGCCGACAGTGCTCGATTCGCTTCAGAAGGCGAAGTACGACACCTCCGCGATTTCGCGCGTACGCGAGTTACTCACACCTCCGGACTCTGCCGGTGCTGCCGGTGGACGTGGTGGACGTGGTGGACGTGGTGGTGGCGGTGGCCGCGGTGCCCAGACTTGTCACATGCCGCTCACGCAGTGGGAGCCGTTCTGCGCGCGTCCCGCTGAGTCGGCCGGAGGCGGCGGTGGCGGCGGCCGGGGCGCCGCTGGACCGATCGGCGGCGAGAGCGCAGCGGTTCGTCGAATCTTCGATATTATCGGAATCAGGCTGACCGGCGGTGGCGGGCGGGGCGGCGGTGGCGGTGGCGGCTTCGGCGGCGGTGCAGGCGGCTTCACTGCGAGCACCGGCGACTATATGATCACGCTGGTTGTTGGCGGTCAGACGCACAAGCAGAAGTTGCGCGTAGAAGACGTCGGAGCAACGGCGGGGTTCAGCTCCTCCGGTGGCCCCTTCGGTGGTCCCTTCGGTGGTCCCTTCGGTGGCCCCGGGCGCAACAACGAATCGGCCTCCTCACCTCTGGCGCGCGCGCTGCGCAAGTAGAGACGAACGATGCGAATGAATCGAGCGGTTGCCGGGTTGGTTGCTTTTCAGGCGTTCGCCGCCTGCGCGTCAGGAGCGGTTAGCGGCGGTCCGCCAGCCGCTCCTGCAGTGGCGCCCGCCGCGGCTCCGGCGGCGACTCCGCCGCCGGCGGCCGCCGTGGTTGCGATGCCTATGCCCGTTGCCAGCGGACCGGTGACCACCCTTTCCGGTGTGTACAGCGCGCGACAAGCCACGCGTGGTGAGGCGGTGTTCCGGAGCTCGTGCCTCGAATGCCACGTCCCGACGGACTACACGGATGACGCCTTTGCGTCGAGGTTTGTCGGTGGTACCGCCTACGACATGTATGAGCAGATTCGTTCGTCCATGCCTCAGGAGAACCCCGGCAGCCTTACGAACGCGCAGTACACCGATCTCGTGGCTTACCTGTTTCAGCTCAACCGACTTCCTACGCGGGCAATCGATATGCCCGCGGTCGTTGACTCACTCAAGGCCATCAAGGTCGAGGCGAGGCCTCCGTTCCAGCACCTGACTCAAGGAGCGCGCAAGCATCATGGATCGTCGCACATTCGTTAAGGTCGCTGGCACTGGTGCTGGTCTGGTCGGTGCAGCCTCGCGCGGTGGCGCACTCGAGCCCGGTACTATCGGCGCGCCGGGGAAAGCACCGGCACAGTCGCGCGGACTGCCCGACGTCATTGTCGTCGGAGCGGGATCGTTCGGCGGATGGACCGCGCTCAACCTGCAGATGCAGGGCGTCAAAGTCCGGCTGATTGACGCGTGGGGGCCGGGTAACTCGCGGTCCACGTCGGGCGACGAATCCCGCGGCGTACGCTCCAGTTACGGCGACCGCCGTGGCGATCAGGCGGCCCAGTGGGGCGCCTGGGCCAAGCGTGCCATGGGCAAGTGGCGCGACTGGGACGCGACTTGGGGCCGCGAAATGAAGATCCAGCTCTACTTCACGACCGGCGACCTGATGATGCGCGGCACCAACGACGCGTTCATCAGGAACAACCGTGCGATGTGGGACAAGATCGGAGCCAAGTACGACGTGTTGACCAAGCAGGAAGTGGCGGACCGCTTTCCGCAGTTCCAGATCGACGACATGGAGTACTTCCTCTACGAGCCCGAAGCGGGAATGGTGCGCGCGAGGCGCTCGTGCGAGGCCGTGGTGGGCGTGTTCAAACAGTTTGGCGGCGAGCTGCAGATCACTCGCGCCTGGCCGACCACGCAGAGCGGCGGCAAAATGGCCGCGCTCCAGACGTCGAGCGGTGAGTTGCTGAGCGCCGGGAAGTACCTCTTCGCGTGCGGACCGTGGCTCGGCAAAGTGTTTCCCACGTTGCTGGGCCCGCGAATGCGCACGCCGATGGGTAGCGTCTACTATTTCGGCGCGCCGGCCGGGGAAAACCGGATGCAGCATCCGAATTGTCCGACCTTCAATTATCCGGGTTCCACGGGATGGCCCGCGCTGCCGGACGACAACAGTGGATTCCGGGTGCGCGCTGGCGGCGGTGCACAGGGCACGGATCCGGATATCACGGAACGGATTTTCAGCAAGGAAGCGATGCAGCGCACGGTCGATTTCGTGAACCTGCGCTTCCCCTTGCTCAAGAACGCGCCGGTTCTGAGGTCGCACTCGTGCCATTACGAGAGCGGCTCGGGCGGCAACTTCATCGTGGACAAGCATCCCGACATGGACAACGTCTGGATACTCGGCTCTGGAATGTCGGAGGGTTTCAAGTTTGGCCCTGTGCTCGGTGAGTACGCGGCGAATCGCATGCTTTGCCAGGACAAGGAGCCAGAACTCGCGGATTCGTTCCGTATTCCCCTGCAGAAGTATGCCGTCGCAGACCAGTCTGGTTTCGGTGGTCCCGGCGGCGGTGGGCGCGGTGCGAACGCGGCTGGTCGCGGCGGCAGGGCGGGCGGCCGTGCCGCCGCTCCTGCTGGGCCGCCGCAGCCGTATTCGTCGCGGGAAGTTTCCGGGACTTTCGGCGAGACTTCGTGTTCGTAGTTGCGTGACCGTCGGCGGCAGCCTGGCACTCGCCGCTTGCCGCCGGTCAGGGTCCGCGTTGCAGAGGTGGGGTATTTCAACTGACGGGAACTTGCGAATGATCTCCAAACGAACTGTTCTTGCTGCTGCTCTGTTCACGGCGGCGGCTACGGTCTACGCCTGCGCGTCGGCACCGGTGGCGCTCAATCAACTCGGCAACCCGCCGAAGTTGGCGCCGCGTCCAACGGCCGCGCCCATCAGTGAGAGCGATCTTCGGACGCGCCTCTACATATTCGCTGATGACTCGATGCAGGGCCGTCAATACGGCCGCGTCGGCAACATGAAGGGCACGGACTACATCGCGCGCGAGCTCGCGCGCATGGGCGTCGAACCAGCCGGCGACAACGGTACGTATTTTCAGGAGATGCCGGTCGTCCAGCGCCGCTTTGCGCGGACCTCGACGCTTTCTGTTGGCGGGCGCGCGCTGCGATGGGTCGATGACTGGATTGCCACGCCGGGTACGGCCGCGCCGCGCTCGATTGACGGTGCGAAGGTGATCTTCGGTGGCGTTGCCGGCGACACGGCCAGCCGACTCACGGCGGAGCAGGCGAACGGAAAGATCGTCGTGATGCTTATTGCGCAGGGCGGTGGGCGAGGCGGGCGCGGCGGCGGCGGCGGGCGTGGCGGTAACGGGAATGCGGCGCCGAACCCATTGGCCGGCGCGGTGGCAATTGCTACGGTGAACCTCGACAACGTGAGCATGGGCGCGCGTGCGTTCGTGAACGACGATCCGCAGGGCCGAATCTCAGCGCCCGCGAGCGAACTCCGGCCGCCGAATCCGAATGAGCCGCAGACTCCGCCGCAGATTGCTGTGCAGGCCGGTCCACCGCAGGCTCAGATCCGCCTCACCAACGCCGCCGCTGCTGCGCTCCTTGGCGCGCCACTCGACGGAATGCGTGTGGGAACCGAAGGCCCAGCGGTGAGCGCGAAACTCGACTTTGTCGAAACGCCCGTGCCGCAGTACGCGCGCAACGTCGTCGGCATCATTCGCGGCAGCGATCCGGCCATGCGAAACTCGTATGTGGCAGTTGGCGCGCATCCGGACCATGTCGGGTTCAGTCGCGATCCGGTCGATCACGACTCGCTCCAGATGTACAACGCCGCTCGTCAGGCGATCATGAACAAGGGAGGCGACCTGCACACGGCGACGCCGGCCGAGTTGGCCGGCATCAAGCTCAATCTCGACAGTGTGCGCAAGATCCGGCCGCCTCGTCTCGACTCGATTCGCAACGGCGCCGACGATGATGGTTCCGGTTCCATGGCGCTTCTCGAGATTGCCGAGGCCGTGAGCGCGATGCCGGTCAAGCCAAAGCGGTCGCTCCTGTTCGTCTGGAACAATGGCGAGGAAGCCGGACTCACCGGCTCAGCGTGGTATACGATGCACCCCACGGTGCCACGTGATTCCATCGTTGCGCAGATCAACGTGGACATGATCGGGCGCGGCAGGGCTGCGGACATCCCCGGCGGCGGCGATGACTACCTCGCGGTCATTGGCTCGCAGCGCCTCTCTGCCGACATCGGGCAATCCGTGGTGGCCAGCAACCTGAAGCAAGCAGCGCCATTCCGGCTTGATTACCGATTTGACTCCACAACGACCTGGCCGGGGTATAACAACATCTATGGACGCAGCGATCACGCCAACTATGCCCGGTTCAACATTCCGATCGCATTCTTCTTCACCGGCCTGCACGCCGACTACCACCAGCTAACGGATGAGCCGCAGTACATCGACTACCCGCACTACGCCCGGATCACGCAGTACATCGGTGACGTCGTTATTGACGTGGCCAACCGGGACAAGCGGCCGGCGCTGTATCGGCCGTAGCCACGCCATGCGTCGTATGCTGACACGCGCCCGCGGCACCGCGGCGGTTATCGCGCTGGCGGCGATAGCCGCAGCCGCCCAGCCGTCCGCCGCTCAGTCGACGGGCCTTCGTGCTCCTCCTGCGCCCGGAATGGCGGCCATCGCCGGTGCAGTTGACGACTCGCTTCGCCGTGGGGCGCTGGTCGGCGCGACCGTTTCGGTCATTGGCACGAATAGGAGCGCGATCACCGACCAGGCCGGCCTCTTTCGCATCGACAGCATTCTCCCGGGCACCGTACAACTGCGCGTACAGCACCCGTTGCTCGACTCGCTTCTCATTGTTGTTTCGACTGCCCCGTTTGCGACAATGGCCGATCGCCTTGATGAGATTGCCCTGGCAACACCGTCGCTTGCCCGTGTGAAGACCAACCTTTGCCCACGGGGCGGCTTCCGCAGTGGAGAAGCAATGCTTGCCGGCCGCGTGGATGACGCAGAGCTTGGCGTTCCGCTGCCAGACGCGTTGGTGTCGCTCGTCTATGTCGATCCAGCGACGGGTGTTGGAAACGAGCGGCTCCGGAGCGCGAGAACTGACGCCGATGGCCTGTACGCGATTTGCGGACTCCCCGAGACGTTCGATGGAACCGTGCAAGCTTCGGTGGGAGGGAATGCCAGCGCCGAGGTTCCGCTGAGCCTGGCCGGCCAACTCTTCGAGACCGCGGGCTTTGTAATCGGCTCTGCGTCGCGGTCAGACAGTGGCAACACCGGTTCGGCAGTGCTGATGGGCCGAATCATTGACGTCGCCGGTCGTCCGCTCAGCCAGGCTCAGGTGACCATCGAGGGTGGCAACGGCGTCGCACTCACCAGCGACGATGGCGCGTTCAGGCTCGATGGCCTGCCATCGGGCACTACTATCGCATCCGTGAGAAAAATCGGCTTCGCGCCCGCGATCCGCACCGTGCATCTGCGGAACTCCCGGCCCGAATCGATGAACGTCACTATGCCGGCCATGACGCGCACGCTCGCTCCAGTGACGATCACCGCCAAGAGGGACGAGATGCTCGATCGGCTCGGGTTCACCGACAGACTCAGGATCGGCAACCGATCGAATTTCATGTTGCCCGAGGAAATAGAAAAGCGCGAGAACGATCGGCTCACCGATCTTTTCCGAACGATCCCGGGGTTCATCATCACCCGGCAGGGTCAGAGGCAAACATTGGAGTCGTCGCGCGCCGTGAATGGCGGGCAAAGGGGTTGCGTCAACGTCTTCGTCGACCGGATGGAGTACCAGCAGCTCGACGCCGGCGACCTCGATGCGGTGTTTCCGGTCGGAACGGTCGGTGCAATCGAATCGTACCCCTCGGTGGCATCGACTCCCTCGGAGTTTTTGAGGCCGGGGCGCAACTGCGCCACCGTAGTGATCTGGACCAGATTGAGAATCAACAGGCCGTAGCGGAGTTCTCAACAAACCGTCTGCCTCGGGGGTACTCTATATAGTTGCAGCGCCAGTGCGGGCCCGTCCCCTGAACGCGGAGCCCAGACCGTAGTCTCCCTCCGCAACCGGTACCGCGATCTCCGACGTGTTTGGCGCAATCTTTGAGTTCCTCTTCAAGTACCGCCCAGCGGTCTTCGAGCAAGGCGACCTGACGTTCGGGGCGCCCGTCTCGGTTGTGCTCATCGTACTATTGGCGGCCGCAATCGCGGTGCCGGCGATGCTGACGTACTTCCGCGTTGGCGGAAAGAGCACGCCGCGCGACCGGGCCGTACTCACGGCGTTGCGCGTGGCCGCGCTGCTGGTACTCGTCGCGTGCCTCTTCCGGCCGATGCTCCTGCTTTCGGAGGCCGTGCCGCGCCGCAACTTCATTGGCGTACTCCTCGACGATTCCCGCAGCATGCGCATCGCCGACCGCGGCCAGCGTTCCCGAGCCGACTTTGTTCGCGACTCCCTGGGGCCGCGCTCGCGCCTGCTGGAGCGACTCAGCGAGAAGTTCCAGGTCCGACTCTTCCGGTTTGGCGGCACGTCTGAACGCACGGACAGCGCCGGTTCGCTGACGTTTGAACAACGCGACACGCGGCTCGTGGGTGCGATTGACGGCGCACGCCAGGACCTCGAGGCAGTCCCGCTTTCCGGACTCGTTGTGGTGACCGACGGCGCCGACAACTCGCTCACCGAAGTAAGCGATGCGCTGCTCGCGCTCCGGGCCCGTGCCGTGCCGGTGTTTGCGGTGGGGATTGGCAGCGAGCGTTTCGCGAGGGACATCGAGGTCCAGCGCGTCGAGGCGCCGCGTCGCGTACTGAAGGGCGGAACGCTCGTCGCCGATGTCATCGTACGGCAGAGTGGATTCGACGGCGCTACGGTGCCGCTCATTGTCGAGGACGAAGGACGAATTGTCGCGCGCACTGAAATCCTGATGCCGGCGGGCTCCGACGCGTCACCGGTTCGCGTCACTGCGAAGCTCTCCGATCCGGGCCCGCGGATCCTGACCTTTCGGATTCCGATGCAGGAGCGCGAACAGGTTGTCGAGAACAACACGCAAAGGGCGCTGGTTGACGTGCGCGATTCGCGTGAAAAGGTGCTCTACATCGAGGGAGAGCCGCGTTACGAAGTGCGTTTCGTTCGCGCTGCCGTCGCGGCCGACTCCAACCTCCAGCTCGTCGTCCTGCAACGGACGGCCGAGGGCAAGTTTCTCCGCTTGAACGTGGACTCAGGCGACGAACTCATTGCAGGATTTCCAAAGTCACGAGCCGAGCTCTACCGCTATCGCGCCGTGATTCTCGGCAACATCGAGGCGAGCTTCTTCACGCACGATCAGCTCACGATGCTTGCCGACTTCGTCAGCGTGCGCGGCGGTGGGTTGGTGCAGCTCGGCGGTCGCCGATCGTTCTCGGAGGGTGGCTACGCCGACACACCGCTTGCGGACGTCATGCCTGTTGTTGTCGAAGGCGCGGCGGTGGCCGACAGCCTCACGTTTTTCGCCGACCTCGCGCCGGCGCTGACGCCAGCCGGTGTTGCCCACGCCGTGACTCAGATCGGCACCGCGCGCGTATCGGCCGCCGACAAATGGAAGACGCTTCCGGCAGTCACCTCGGTCAATCGGATCAGGCGCGTGAAGCCTGGCGCCGTCGTGTTGATTACCGGTACGGTGCCTTCGGGCGGCCGGGCCGGCCAGCCGGGCGAAACTGCCCTGCGGTATGAACAGCCGATTCTCGTCTACCAACGCTACGGACGCGGCATTGCCGTATCGATGCCGATTCAGGATGACTGGCAGTGGAAGATGGGCGCCGAAGTCGCCGTGGAAGACGAGTCGTTCGAGACGTTCTGGCGTCAGCTGCTGCGTTGGGTGACAAGCGACGCGCCGGCGCGCGTCGAGGCTCGCGCCACGCCGGACCAGGTGAATCTCCGCACTCCGGTGCAGGTTCGCGCTGTGGTTGTTGACAGCGCGTACGAGCGGCTGAATGACGCGCAGGTATCGGCTCAGGTGGTCGCACCGTCCGGCGGTCGCCAGACCGTCGCGCTCGACTGGGCGGTTGATCAGGACGGCGAGTACCGGGGCACGTTCGCGCCGTCCGAGGAAGGCGTCTATCGCGTGCGCGTAACGGCGACCACGACATCCGGAATTGCGGCCGACACGACGTACGTACGCGCCGCGCCGCTCGACGCCGAGTACACGATGGCCGAAATGCGCCGCCCGTTTCTCCAGCGAGTGGCCGACGAGACCGGAGGCAAGTTCTACACGGCTCAGACGGTGGGCACGCTTCCCGATGACATCGCGATGACCAAGCGCGGCGTCACCGTCGTGAACCAGATGGACCTCTGGGACATGCCGATCGTGTTCATCGTGCTGGTCGGTCTGGTGTCGTCGGAATGGGCATATCGAAAACTCCGGGGGCTGGCATGAGGTTCCGCAGCTACGACGCTGGAGTGCACGCGGCTTCGATGCGTTTCGTCGTTGGAGCTATGGCGCTCGCAGGCGTCGCGTCCGCAGTGATTCCGAGCCGACCCGCGCACGCACAGGCGCACGTGCTGATCGTATCCGGGCTGGGCGGAGAGGCGCGGTATTCCACGCGCTTCCGCACGCTAGGCTCGACGCTGGCCGGCGCGCTCCATTCTCGCTTCGGTGTTCCAGACGCCAACATTGCCTGGCTCGGTGAGGATTCCACGTCGCGCGATCCACGTTACCGAGGGCGTTCCACCCGCGTTGGCATTGAACGCGAGGTGGCCGCGATTCGCGCGCGCGCCCGCGCGGGTGAGCAAGTCGCCGTTTTTCTCATCGGGCACGGCGCCGGTTCTGAGAGCGAGTCGCGCATCAGCCTTCCGGGCCCCGACATGAACGTGCTCGACTTCCAGCGGCTGCTTGGCGGATTCGCCGAGCACCGCGTGGTGTTTGCCAACCTGACCAGCGCAAGCGGCGATTTTCTTCCGCTGCTGGCTGCGCCGGGCCGCGTGGTGATCACGGCAACGAAAACGTCGTACGAGCGCAATGAGTCGAATTTTGCCGAGCATTTCGTTGCCGCATTCGCCAGCGACGTGGCCGACACCGACAAGGACGACCGCGTTTCGATGCTCGAAGCGTTCACCTACGCGGCCCGCGAGACGAAGCGCGTGTACGATGACGCGACCAAAATGCAGACGGAGCATTCGCAACTCGACGACAACGGCACGAAAGTGGGGACCGCCGAGCCGACCGGGCGCGAGGGGCAGGGCATGCTTGCGCGTCGGTACTTCTTTGATGCCCGAGCGGCGGCAGCGGTGGGTGACGTGCGGTTGAGCGCGCTCTATCGGGAGAAGTTCGCGATCGAGGAAGAGGTCGAGGGACTGCGCACCAAAAAGCAGGCCATGGACAAGGCGGCGTACGAAGCCGACCTCGAACGCGTTCTCGTGGCGCTGTCGCTCAAGTCGCGCGAGATCCGCCAAGCGGAGGGACGGCCATGAGGAGCGTGCTCGAAATGATCATCCGTACGCCGCGAGCCCTGCTCGTTTTCGCCATGCTGGCCGCGCTCGCGGCGCTCGCGGCGCTCGCGGCGCCGGAAAGCGCAGTCGCCCAATCGCGTGTCCTCCAGTCGCCGCGAACCGTGCCGGACGCTCGTCTCGCGGTGGCCACCGGCCGTTATGCGGAGGCGATCGCCTTCCTCGAGAAGGTTTCCCAATCGGACCCCGCGTGGATGGACGCACAGGTCATGCTGGCGAGCACGCTCGCGCTGATCAGCCGTTTCGACGATGCGGAGCGCGTGGCGCGGGCAGCAGCGTCTCACCCCCAGCAGGGTAGGGAGGCGCTCAGTACGCTCGGCGAAGTGCTGCGGGCACGGGGCAAGCTGAACGACGCCGATTCGGCGTTTGCGCGTGCCGTGGCCGCGCACGCATCGGACAGCCTCATGGCCAGTCTCAATCTCGCCCTCCTCGACCAGGCTCGCGGACGGCGCGCTCGTGCGGACGCGGCGTTCGACCGTTTCATCGACATCTACAACACCACGGCGCAGACGCTCACGAGCCGGGAAATGCTCGCGGTGGCGATTGCCGTACGCGAACTCGGTGCAGGTAATCCCGAGCTCTTCAAGGACGCACTGAAGGCGATGGACCGCGCCATCTCGATCGACCCTGCGAACATGGATGCCCGGGTTGCGCTCGGCGAGCTCTTCCTCGCCAAGTACAACTCGGCCGAAGCGCAGAGGACGCTCGACGACGCGCGCGAAATCAACCCGAATCACCCGCACGCGCTGGTGGCTGATGCGGCGCGACTCGTTTTCGACGGACAGCCCGGCGCAGACTCGCTGCTCACGCGAGCACTGGCCGTGAGTCCTGAGTACGTACCGGCGCGGGTGATGATTGCCCGTAGAATGGTGGATGTAGAGCGCTACGCCGACGCGGCGCGCGAAGTCGAGCGGGCGCTGCGCACTGAGCCTACGAACGCGGAGGCACTCGGCGTCCTGGCGACGGCGCGTTACGTCGGTGGCGATCAGAAGGCGTTCGAGGAGACGCAGGCACGCGCGCTCGCGATCAATCCGCGGGACGGAGCGTTCTTCGTGGCGCTGGCCGAGGGAGTCGGCCGCGTGCGGCGCTACTCGGTGGCAGCCGATTTCGCCCGGCGGGCAATCGCAGTCGATTCCACGAACTGGAAGGCGCGCTCGGTGCTCGGAATGAACCTGATGCGGCTCGGCACGATCGCGGAGGGGCGGGCAAGTCTGGAAGCGGCATTCGCGGGTGACCCGTACGACGTGTGGGTCAAGAACACGCTGGATCTTCTCGACACCTTCAAGAACTACGACGAGACGCGCACCGCGCACGCGACGTTCATGATCGAGAAGGCGGAGTCGCCGCTCCTTTCGATCTATCTCGCTGACCTCGCCGAGCGGGCGTACGTGCAGTTCGAAAAGCGGTATCAGTACTCGCCGCCGCAGATTCGCATAGAGGTTTACCGCAGTCACGCCGACTTCTCCGTGCGCACCGTCGGGCTCGCGGGGCTTGGAGCGCTCGGCGTGAGTTTCGGCACGACGCTCGCGTTCGACTCGCCGGCCGCGAAGGACGCAGGACCGTTCAACTGGGCGTCCACCGTCTGGCACGAGCTCGCGCATACGTTCACGCTCGGCTCCACCGACCATCGTGTGCCACGCTGGTTCTCGGAAGGACTCTCCGTCTGGGAGGAGCACAACGCACGACCCGGCTGGGGTATGGGCGTGTCGCCGAACTTCCTCGACGCCTATCGCCAGGGAAAACTCGTTCCCGTGAGCCAAATGAACGACGGCTTCATGCGGCCGACGTACCCGGAGCAAATCCAGTTCTCGTACTATCAGGCTTCCCTGGTCTGCGACATGATCGTGCGCGACGGCGGGGAAAAGGCGCTGACCGCGTTGCTCGCCGAGTACAAGGCCGGGCGCACGACCGAGGAGGCCGTGCAAAAAGTGCTCGGCATGGACATGAAGGCGCTCGACAAGAAGTTCGATGAGTTCATGCGTCAACGTTTTGCCGGGCCGCTCGCGGCGCTGGCGGCGGAAGGGCCCGAGTACCCCTCCGGAATGACCGCTGGCGAGTTGGCCGCGCGCGCCGACGAACTGAAGGGGAGCTGGCGCGCGCAGATGCTGGCGGGCACTGCGCTCGTTCGCGCGCGGCAGCCGGCCGTCGCCATCCGAATGTTCGAACGCGCACACGCACTCTTTCCGGAGTTCGCCGGCGGCGGATCACCCGCAGCCATGCTTGCCGACGCGTTCCTGTCGCGGGGCGACAGTGCGAAGGCGCTCCCGATGCTGAAGGCCATCGCCATGGCGGACGAGTCGTCGTACAGCGCCAACATGTCGCTGGCAGCGATCTCGCTTTCCGCGCGTGACACGACCGGGGCAATAGAGGCGCTCGAGCGCGCGATCTACATCAATCCGTTCCCCGCCGAGTTGCATCGCTCGCTGGCTACGCTCGCGGCCGCCACGGGCGATCACCCGAGATCGGTGCGCGAGCGCGAGGCGCTTGTGGCGCTCGACCCGGTTGACCGCGCGGAGGCGCTCTACCAACTAGCAATGGCGTACAACGGCGCCGGCGATCAAGCGAAGGCGAAACGCACCGTGTTGCAGGCACTTGAGGAGGCACCGAACTTCGTGAAAGCGCAGGTCTTGCTACTGACCATTGTGGAAGGGAAGGCCCCATGAGCACCGGGAGAAGAATGGTTATCGCCGGGGCTCCGCGTCTGGTGCGCCCAATGCGTCGTACGCTGGTAGCCCTGACGATCGTATTGTGCGCGGCCGCGTCGCTGATGCCGCCGCCAACTGCGCACGCCCAGCGTGGCGGGCGCATACCGGATCGTTTCAGAGAGTCGTTCGGCGACCCGAACGATTTCTATACGCCGCCCGACTGGCGCGGAAATCCGCCGTACGACGGCCGCTTCACGTTCGCGCGAATCAAGTATCGCGGTTACGCGCGCTGGTCGGGCCGCGAAGGGCCCGGCTGGTCGCATGACTATCCCGACGCCGACGTGCATCTGATGAGCATCATGCGCGAGATCACGGCGGTGCGTCCGTTTATTAGCGCAGGTCCGATCGTTGGCGGTGCCATTGTGGCGCTCGATGATCCTGCGCTCTTCAAGTATCCGGTCGCGTACCTCTCCGAGCCGGGCGGGTGGTTTCCGAACGCCGCCGAAGTACTGGGTCTTCGCAACTTCATGCTCAAAGGCGGATTCGTGATCGTCGACGACTTCGGTGCCAGCGACTGGGGCACGTTCGAGTCCGCGATGCGTCGCGTGGTGCCTGAGTTGGAGCCGATAGAACTCAAGGGCGATGAGCCCGTATTTGATTCGTTCTTCAAGGTCGACATGGCGCGCCTGCAGCAGGCCGACGGCGGTGGCGGCTTTGGCGGCGGCTTTGGTGGCGGCGGCGGGCGCCGCGGCGGGCGTGGTGAAGGGCGCAGGGGCGGCTCGTTTATCGGTTATTTCGAGAAGAACGATCCGAAAAGGCGCCTGATCGTGCTCGCGGCCTATGGACAGGACATCGGTGAGAACTGGCAATGGTCTGGTGCCGGATTCGTGCCGGTGGATGTATCGAATGAGGCGTTCAAGCTCGGCGTCAACTTCATCATCTATGCGTTGACGCACTGATCGCCCCCTGCTCGCTCCTCACTATTCACCTGGCTCTTCGCTCCTCGCTTCCTCCTCACTCTTCGCTCGCCCTCCTCACCCAACCTTCCGTGACTTCACCAGAAACCGTACCCGCCCTCGAATCAGCCGACGACATTGCCCTCGCCGACCGCCTCAAGCTTGGCGTCGAGCAGGTGAACGCTGAGCTGCACAAGCTCATCGTCGGCCAGGAAGAGGTTATCGAGCACGTGATGCTCTCACTGTTCTCCGGCGGCAATAGTCTGATCGTAGGCGTTCCCGGACTGGCTAAGACGCTGCTGATCCATACGATTGCCCAGGTCCTGGATCTCAAGTTCTCGCGCATCCAGTTCACGCCCGACCTGATGCCCAGCGACATCACAGGCACGGACATCATCCAGGAAGACGCGGAGACCGGCCGTCGCAAGCTCGTCTTCACGCCCGGACCGATTTTCGCGAACATGGTGCTCGCCGACGAAATCAACCGGACTCCGCCCAAGACGCAGGCCGCGCTGCTCGAGGCCATGCAGGAGCACCGGGTCACGGTGCAGGGCAAGACGTATCCGCTCGACGAGCCATTTCACGTGTTTGCCACGCAGAACCCGATCGAACTCGAGGGGACGTATCCGCTCCCCGAAGCTCAGCTCGACCGCTTCATGTTCCACATCGTGATGGACTACCTCGGCGAAGACGATGAAGTGCTCGTCGTCACGCGGACAACGGCAACAATGGGCCAGAAGTTCTCGCACGCGCTCACCGGTGAGGACGTGCGCAAGTTCCAGGCGCTCGTACGCCGGGTACCCGTAGCGGACGCCGTCGCACGCTATGCCGTGAAACTCGCGCGAGCGAGCCGGCCCGGGCCTAACGCGCCCAAGTTCGTGAACGAGTGGGTGTCGTACGGCGCCTCCACGCGCGCGCCGCAACAGATGATTCTTGCCGGCAAGGCCCGCGCGCTGATGCAGGGCCGCTACCACGTGAGCTTTGAGGACGTGCGTGCCCTCGCCAAACCCGTGATGCGCCATCGCGTCCTGATGAACTTCCACGCGGAAAGTGAGAAGGTGACGTCGGATTCGATTATTGAGCAGCTCGTTGCCTCCGTCCCGGTCCCCGGCAGCGGCATGAAGTAGGCCCGCGGCGGGCCACCTCACTCCTTACTCCTCACTCTCTTATCTCCTCGCACCTCACCCATAACTTCTTCCTCACTCTTCGCTCACCCTCCTCACGCAGATGTCCTCTCGCTCCCGTACCCCCGGCTCCGACTTCCTCGATCCCGCGATTCTCTCGCGGATCGGGAATCTCGAGTTTGTCGCGAGGCATGTCGTGGAGGGGTTCATCAACGGGTTGCACCGGTCACCGCACCTTGGCTCGTCCACGGATTTTGCCGAGCACCGGCAGTACATGCCCGGCGACGACATTCGGCGAATCGACTGGCGCCTTTTTGGGCGCACCGATCGATTCTTCGTCAAGGAGTTCGAGGCCGAAACGAACACGAACTTCCTGGTCATCGTCGATGTGTCCGCGTCCATGCGATACAAAGGCGGTACGGGAACGGACGGGCGTGTCAGCAAGCTTGAGTACGCCTGCTATCTCGCCGCGGCACTCGCGTACTTCTCCAGCAGCCAGCGCGACCGCGTGGGGATTGCGACGTTCGACGAGAACATCGTCGACTACGTTCCGCCTTCGGCGAAGCACCTGCAGCACGTCTTGTATACGCTCGATCGCGCAAACCGCGCCGGTGCTGTTCGCACGCCGGCTGAGACGCCGGAGTCGGCAGCCACGGAAGCGGAGCGGGCGCGCGGAAAAACCGCAGTTGATCCCGACGCGCCGGCCGATCAACAGCTGGCGGGCCGGACGTCACTCCTCGCGACGATGAAGCGGCTCTCCGATACTGTGCGCCGGCGCAGCATAGTGCTCCTCATTTCCGATCTCTACCAGGAGCCGGAGCAGGTGTTCGACGCCGTTGACCATCTGCGGGGGCGCGGGAACGACCTCATCTGCTTTCATCTGCTCGACCGCGACGAAATCGACTTTCCCTTTACGGCCGCGAGCAACTTCATGGACATCGAGACGGGCGCGCGCCTGCCGCTCGTGCCGGACTACCTGCGCAAGCAGTACCGCACGCTCGTTCAAGAGCACACGGCGCGGCTCAGCAAGCTCGCCCGTGAACGGCAGGTCGACTACTCGTTGTTTGACACGTCACATCCCATCGCCGACGCGTTGTACGCCTACCTCGGCGCGCGCGAACGTTTCAACAGGGTGCGGTAGCGCGCCATGTCACTACTCGCGCCGTGGTTTCTCGCCGGGCTCCTGTCCATCGGCGTGCCGATTGCGGTACACCTGATCAATCGCGAACGCAAATCTGTCGTACCGTTCCCGTCGCTGATGTTCCTACAGCGTGTGCCGTACAAGTCGGTGCGGCGCCAGAAGCTGCGGCACCTGTTGCTCTTCTCGCTCCGCTGCCTCGCGCTCTTTCTTTTCGTCGCGGCGTTCGCGCGCCCGTTCTTCGCCAACGCACGCGCACTCGAAGTTATCGGTGGTGCTCGCGAGCGTGTCATTCTGCTTGATCGTTCCTACTCGATGGGCTACGGCACTCGCTGGGATGCGGCCCGTGACTCGGCAAAAGCCGCTATCGGAGTCATGCGCCCGGGCGACCGCGTAACGCTCGTGGCGTTCGCCACGGACGCTGCGGCACTCACCGAGCCCACGGTCGACCGCGCTGAAGTGGAGCGAGCTGTGGACCGAGCAACACTCAGCGCCGAGGCCACACGGTACGGCCCGGCGCTGAAGTTCGCCGGCGATCTCCTGGCCGCATCGAGCTTGCCGCTTCGCGAGATCATCATCGTCAGCGATTTTCAGCGGCGTGGGTGGTCGAGTCAGGCGGAACTGCGGTTGCCGGCGAACGTGGAGATCCGTGCAATCGACGTATCCGACAAGGACGTCTCCGACATTGCCGTGACCACGGTCTCCTCGGACCGTGATGGCGGAGCGACTTCCGGGCCAGTCAGGGTCACTGCGCGGCTCTCGAACACCGGTACGGCGGCCAAATCGGTTGAGGCCACGCTCGAACTCGCCGGGCGTTCGATCGGGTCCACGCGGGTGTCGGTGCCGGCTTCCGGCTCCGCGCAGGTTCGCTTTCCGCCTACAGCTGTTCCTGGCGGCGTGACGCGCGGCGTCGTGCGCATTCCCGACGATGCTCTAGTTGCGAACAACACATTCAGTTTCACGCTGGCGCCGGATGAAGCGCTCAGCGTACTCGTGGTAGACCCCGTCCGGCCCCGTGCAAACCAGTCACTCTTCTTCCGCCGCGCGCTGGAAATCGGTGACAATCCGCGTTTTCGGGTGGACGTCAAGCGCGTCGATTCGCTGACGCCGCGGGACTACGTCGGCCGAGCGCTCGTCGTGCTCAATGAAGTACCGCCGCCAGGCGGAACACTTGGTGCCGCGCTTCGATCTGAGATTCGCGCCGGCGCGGGCCTCGTTTTCGTTCCCGGTGAGACGCCGGCCGCGCGCATCCCCGCGGAATGGGATGCCGTGCTCCGTATGGGAATGGTGGATGGTGCGAATCGCGCCGGAATCACTGGTGCGCGGATCGCGCGGGTGTCCTACTCGAGCCCCGTCTTCGAAGCGTTCGCGGCTCCGGGAAGTGGCGATTTTTCGTCCGCGCACGTGATGCAGCACCGCACGCTTCAAGTGGTTGGTGATAGCGGAGTTCTCGCGTGGTACGACGATGGCACCCCGGCGCTCGTGGGACGTCAGCACGGCCTGGGACGCGTGATCGTCTGGTCCACGTCGCTCGATGACTATTGGAGCAACCTGCCAACGCAGGCTGTCTTTCTCCCATTCATGCGACAGCTGGCCAGGCATGCAGGGCGCTACAGTGATGCGCGTGCGTGGTTCACGGCCGGCGAAGTGCTCGACATCACTCGGCATGGCGAACTAGTGGTCGGGCTTACGGGCAGAGCTGCAACTTCCGATGCCACGCCGTCGCTGACGCTTGTGGCGCCGTCCGGAAAACGGACGCGGTTCAGCGACAGCCTGAGTGCCGCGCCGCTGCTCGAGCGCGGATTCTACGAACTTCGCGGCGCTGCGACCGCTGAGGGCGCCGGGCGCTCCATTGCCGTAAATGTTGACCTCGCTGAGTCGGATCTCGCGCATCTTGAGCCGGCGGAACTCGTGACTGCTGCTCTGGCGTCGTCGGGAACGCTCCCCGGACAAGCAACGGGGGCGACGGCCACGAGTATCGAAAAGGAACGTGCGCAGCGGGTGTGGTGGTATCTTCTAATAGGGGCCTTCCTTGCGCTGGCGGCAGAGACAATTCTGTCGAACCGGCTGTCGGGTGTGGTCTCCACTTGAGGCGGGGGGAGCTCGATGGCTGAAGCCCAGAGTGTGTTGATCGGCGCAGATGCACTTGGCGGAGCGGTGCGCGATGTTCGTGCGCGCTGGCGCCTCAAGCACGCGCTCCGCGGCGCCGCTATCGCGGTGATCGTCATCGCTGCGACGTGGATGCTCCTCGCTATCGGGATGCGCGCGGCGCATTACGGAAGCGCCGCCGTTCTGATCTCGCGACTCATGGCCGTGGGCGTCGTTGTCGCGTGCGCCTGGCGTTTCGTCGTACGTCCGCTCCGAGCCATGCCCGATGATTCACGTGTGGCGCTGTACGTCGAGGAACACGAACGAAAATTGGGCGGCTCGTTCGTCACCGCTGTCGAGCTGAATGCCCGTGCCGCCGACCGCGTTGCCGCCGGCGGGATTGCCGCGCGACTGGTGCGTGCCGCTGTAGACGGTCTTCGTGGTGTGGACGCAGGTCGCCGCGTGGACGCTTCAGATCTCAAGACGTCGGCCGGAATGTTTTTTGCGACGCTCGTCGCGGCCGTCATGATCTTTGCCACTGGGCCGGCCACGCTGCGCACTGGCGCGCAGTTGATGCTCACGCCGTGGGCCGGCACCGATCCGGGTCGCGCGTATGCAATTCGCGTCGCGCCTGGCGATGTCACCATCGCCAAGGGAGGCGACCAACTGGTCGCCGCCACGCTGAACGGTTTCACCGCCGAGCACGTCGAGTTGCTGGTCCGCAGTGTGGGTGCTCCCACTTGGACGCATCTCGACATGTCGGCCGATACTTCGGGCCGATGGGCGTTCCGTCTCTTTGACGTCTCTGTAGAGACCGAGTATGCGGTCGAGGCCGCCGGAGTGCGTTCGCCGACGTACAGGCTCGATGTCGCGGCGATTCCCTACGTCGCCAACATGGACCTCGAGTATCGGTTCCCCGCGTATACGCAGCTTCCGACGCGGCAGGTGGACAGCACCGGCGATATCGCCGCGCTCACCGGCTCGATGGTGCGCGTGCGTGTTTCGTCTACCGTACCGGCGACAGGTGGCCGCCTCATCGTTGAAGGCGGCGACACCCTCCAGCTCGTGCCAACGGCCGACGGCAAGCTCATCGCGATGATGCGCGTGCGGAAATCCGGCTTCTACAAGGTCGAACTCGAAGGACCTGACGGCCGGCCCGTGAGTGCTTCGCTCGACTACACGATCGACGCGCTTCCCGACCGCAAACCGTCGGTGGCGATTGGCAAGCCGGGGCGCGACGTCAAGGTGCTTTCCGTTGACGAAGTGTTCTCCGACAGCAAAGCTGAAGATGATTACGGCGTGGCCAACCTCGAACTGACTTATGCGGTCAATGGCGGCGAAGAACGCACCGTGCCGCTCTTTTCGGCAACGGCGCGTGCCCTCCGCGAGGTGGCTGCGGGCCACACGTTCATGCTCGAGGAGATGACGCTCGTGCCGGGCGATCAGGTGTCGTATTACGCCACGGCGACCGACAACAACGTTGTCTCAGGGCCCGGTAAGGCAAGCACCGATATGTACTTCCTTACGGTCCGCCCGTACGACATGGAATACCGTCAGGGCCAGGGCGGTGGCGGGGGTGGTGGTGGCGGAGGCGGTGGA
>JAQBYI010000010.1 GCA_027622655.1 Gemmatimonadota bacterium
CGCACTGATGACATTCGCGCCGATCTACTTCGCGTTCGACAAGTCGGTGCTGACCCAGACGGCCACAGACACGCTGGACGCCGTTGTGCGCTTCATGAACGCCAACCCGAACGCGAAGATCGAAGTGGTCGGGTATACGGACAACTTCGGACCGAACGAGTACAACACGCGCCTCGGCGCACGCCGCGCGATCGCGGCGCGCGACTACATCATCTCCAAGGGAATCGCCGGAAGCAGAATAACAACGGTCACCCGCGGCGAGGATGACCCGGCTGCTGACAACACGACCGCGGCCGGACGGGCGAAGAACCGCCGAGCGGTTGCCGTAGAGATCAGGTAGCGATTCGAAGGTCGTTCACTGCACGACAGGCGCGGGGGTCGGAACAGGTGTTCCGGCCCCCACGCGTCTTTCGCGGGTGTCCGCCATCTTTCACCAATGACCGCGCAGATACTCCTGGCAGATGCTGACGCGTTCTTCGTCGCCGTTGCGCGTCGGGTGGATCCCGAAGGTGCTGGGCGGGCGAAGCTGCTGATCGTAGGCGGACGCCCGGGCTCACGCGGCGTGGTCTGCTCTGCGTCATACGAGACGCGGGAGTTCGGCGTGCGATCGGCGATGCCCATCTCACGCGCGCTCCGGCTATGCCCCGACGCGATGTGCGTACCCGTTCCGCGCTACGCCTGCTCGGACGCAAGTCGGGCGATTCGCGCCGTACTCGGCCAGTTCACGCCCGCTGTGGAAGGGGCGAGCATCGACGAGTGGTACCTCGACCTGACCGGCACAGAGGCGCTGTACCGTCATGCGCCGCTCGCCGAAACGGCGAAGACCATCCGGCGCGCGGTTCTCGACCAGACCGGCTATGCGCTTTCCATTGGTGGCGGCACGAACCGAATGATCGCAAAGCTCGCCGCAGAGCGCGCGAAGCCGTCCCGAGCGCCCGAAGCGGGCGGCGTGCACATCGTGCCCGCAGGCGGTGAGCGCAAGTTCATGGCGACGCTGTCACTCGCGGAGATTCCCGGCGTCGGTCCCAAGGCACAAGCGCGCCTTTCCGGTGTCGGCCTGATCAACGTAGCCGACGTACTCGGTCATGACATAGCCACGCTGACGCGCTGGCTCGATCGTTCGACGGCCGAGTGGCTGCATGCGAAGGCGAGGGGCGAAGCCCGCGGCGCCGTCGAGCCAAGAGCACCCGCGCGCCAGATGAGCCGCGAAGAGACGTTTGACCGCGATCTCGTAAAGCAGGATGTACTCGAAGCGGAACTGCGCCATTTGGCGCGCAAAGTTGCCGCCGACATGCGCGAGGAAGGGCTGGCGGCCCGAACGATTACGGTGAAACTGAAATGCAACGACTTCGTTTCGCGGACGGCGAGCCGGACGCTGCCGGATGCGGTGGAGTCCGACCGCGCCGTGGTGGACACGGCCGTATCGCTTCTGGCGAAGCTGCGCATGGTGCAGAAGAAGCCAGCCCGGCTGGTCGGCGTTGCATTGTCGAACTTCAATGCCGGTCGAGACGCCGAGCAGTTGGCCATGGCGTTTGCGCCTCCCAGTCCGTCTGTGGCGGCGCCGCGCGGCACCGCCATGCACGCGACGGCGGTGGCGCCGCTCGTCGAAGAGCCGCGGGACCGTGACCTCTCGCGCGCAATCGACCGCGTACGTGAACGCTTCGGAGACGACGCGATTCGCGCCGGGAGGCCACGCGCGCGGCCGGTTGGAGAGAAGGGCGCGCGCAAGCCTCGCGAGTAGCGATAGCTTTCGGCAGATGAAACGCGCGCTCCTGTTCGTAGCGAGTGTGGCGCTGCTGTCAGCGTGCGACTCCGCGCCCACCGGTCTCGATCCGGGTCCTGATCCGGCTGCCTCGCTGACGACCGTCAGCGTTGCCTTCACGGGTGGAGCAGTGAGCGCCGAGATCGCGGCGACGCAGGCTGGCCGCAGCATCGGCCTGATGAACCGCGCAACGATCGCAGCCGATAGCGGCATGTTGTTCGTGTGGCCGACCAATCAAAGCAATCAAGCCGTCGCGTTCCACATGCTGAACACGCACTTTGATCTCTCAATCGCGTTTCTCGACGCGAACCATGTAGTCCTCAATATCGAGGACATGGACAAAGATACCGATACGTTTCACTTCGCCGTCGCACCATTCCGATATGCGCTCGAAGCGCCGCGCGGCTGGTTCGCCAGTCACGGCGTCACCGCGGGCGCGATTGCCACGTTCACTCTTCCGGCAGGAGTCATCATTGAGCCCTGATCGTTCGCGCAGCACACAGCGGTTCGCCGAGTCCGCCACCCCGGTCGAGACCCTTTCCCGACGGTACGTCGCGTGCGCCGCGACCACGATTGCCCTCGTCATGACAGCGCTATCCATGGGCACCGGCCGCGCCCACGCACAAGGTGGCGCTACAGGCGCTCGCCCGCCCGCGTCCACCACTGTTCCCCGCCCCGACGCGCAGGCGTCCGCGGTCCGCAAATGGCGAGAGCAGCACGAGGTGGAGATCGTTCGGGAACTGACGACGCTGCTGGAGATTCCCAACCGTGCGACGGACCGGGCGAACATTCTTCGCAACGCGAACCTCATCAAGGCGATGCTCGAGCGTCGCGGACTCGCCGCGCAACTTCTCGAGAACGGAGAGTTTCCGCCGACCGTGTTTGGCGAACTGCGCGTGCCCGGTGCGACGCGTACGGTGATGTTCTATGCGCATTACGACGGCCAGCCGGTGACGGTCTCGGAATGGGCAACGCCGGCCTACTCGCCGACGCTTCGCGCGCCACCGCAGGCGGACGGTTCCCTTGGCGCCGTACGGACGGGACCGGTGAATGGCCGCTACAACGCCGAAGACCGCATCTACGCTCGCAGCGCGTCCGACGACAAATCGCCGATCGTGGCGCTGATGAGCGCGCTCGACGCCATGCGCGCCACCGGGCAACTGCCGAGCGTGAACGTGAAGTTCTTTTTTGAGGGTGAAGAAGAGGCGGGCTCTGCCCACCTGTCCGAAATCCTCGCAAAGCACAAGGAACTGGTCGCCGCCGATGTCTGGCTCATCTGCGACGGACCAGCCCACCAGAGTCGCGACCTCCAGATCGTGTTCGGCGTGCGCGGCGTAATGGGGTTTGATGCGACGGTCTATGGACCGGCGCGCGCGTTGCACAGTGGCCACTACGGAAACTGGGCTCCGAACCCCGCAATGCTGATCACTGAGTTGATCGCGTCACTGCGGAACAGCGATGGCCGGATTCTCGTGGATCGATTCTACGATGACGTCGTTCCGCCCACCGCATCCGAGCTAGCCGCCGCACGGGCGCTCCCGCCAGTCGAGGCCGACATGCGTCGTGCCCTGCTCCTCGGCGCCAGCGAAGCTGGCAACGCGCCGATTGCCGAGCGCATCATGCTCCCTGCGCTGAACATTCACGGGATCAAGGTCGGCGAGGTCGGTGAACTGTCGAACAATGCCATCCCCACGGAAGCCTAGGCGGCGTTCGACTTCCGGCTCGTCGCAAACCAGACGCCGGAACGCATCCGTGAACTCGTTGAGGCGCATCTCACCGCGCGTGGATGGCACATCGTTCACGGCGCGCCGTCAGCGACGGACCGACTCACGCACGAAAAAGTGGTGCGCCTCGATTGGGGCGGTGGCTACCCCGCGTACCGCATGTCTATGGAAGAGCCGGTTGGTACGGCGCTGCGCAACGTTGTGTCCGGCACCATCGGACGCGAAGTGCTCGTACTTCCGACTCTGGGTGGCAGCGTAAGCCTCGCTGAAATGTTCAGCGTCCTCAAAGTTCCACTCATCACGTTTCCCACGGTCAATCACGACAACAGTCAGCACGCCAAAGACGAAAACCTGCGACTGCAGAACCTGTGGGACACGATCGAAGTGTTCGCAGGCGTTATTGCGAAACTAGGAGGCGCCTGGGGGGCTGCGGTTCCGTAGCGACCAGACCGCTAGCGAACCAGCCGCATCTCGATCGGCGCGCCGACGAATCCGAGTTTCACGAGCCGATACGGCGCAGCTTTTTCGATCCAGAACGTCAATGCCTGCTCGCCACCGGTGAGGTCGACCTTCCACGCGTCGAAACTTCCCGCCGGAACGGTAACTGTTTCTTCGCCGCCCACCGTGAGTGTCACCGGGCTTGCGCTTCCCTTGGCCGCCTGGAACCACAGCACAGAGAACTTCGCGCCCAGTACCCATCGGAACGCGCCAAGGAGCGGCGTGAGCATATTGTTGTCGATCGTGCCAGCCACGACCTCGGCGTCAAACTCAGTGGTCTTCAGGCCGCCGGTGAGCTGTGGCGCGGTCGCCGAGCCTTTCGCCCTTCCGCCTGCGTACGATACCGACGTCTTCGTCTCCAGCCCCTGCGCCTTCCCGTTCTGAGACAGCGTTGCCGGCACTAAATCGGCACCGAAAGTCACCGTGGTGGTTTGCTGGATGATCGGCCCGATCTGCACGTCTTCCGTGTAGGACCAGCCCGTTGGCGTCTTCTCGATCTTGCTTCGCTGAAAGCCGAACTGGTTCCCTTGCACGAATACCGCGAACGAATCGGCCCGCGTAGCGAGCCGTCCTGCATCCACATCGAGCGTAGCCGACTTCACGACCAGATCTTCCGCTGCGACGGACGCACCGTCAACGGAAACAATCCGCACGGGCGCAATGGCGCTGAGCTTGTCGTATAGCTTGGCACCATCGCCAACGACAATTACCACAGAGCGGTCGGGCTGAATCGCCGCAGCCGCCGCAGCCGTCGCCGACGCGGGCGTCACTGCGGCGAGTTTCTGCCGATACGTCTGCACGTAATCCGGTGCGAAACCGAGGAGTTGCGCGCTCGACACCTGAGCGGCCACCTGCGCAGCGGTCTCGACCTCAAGCGGAAACCGGCCAACGAGCGCCGACATGGACGCGGAAAACTCGTCTACAGGAATCGGCTCCGAACGGATCCGGCGAAGCTGGGTCAGCATTTCCGTCAACGAAGAGTCGGTGACTTCCGTGCGAACTTCGGCCGACGCCGAGAAGTACCCCGGCCCCTGGAATCTGGTGAGCGCTGAATACGCGCCGTACGTCCATCCCTTCTGCTCGCGCAAGATCATGAAGAGCCGAGCGTCACCACCGCCGCCGAGTACGTGATTTGCGATGGTGGCGGCGTAGTTTCGCTGATCGGCAGGACCCCAGGTGAGGTTGCCGATCAGGACGTTGGACTGAACAGAGCCCGGTCGGTGCACGAGTACGATCTCGGTCGCCGCCCGGGCGGCCGGCGCTGCCGCTGCCGCGCTCTCGGTTGAAGCGGTGCCAGTCCAGCCGGCAAACGCAGCATTCGCCATCGCGCGAGCCTGCGCGAGCGTGATGTCGCCGGCGAGGACGAGGAGGGCACCCGCGGGACGGAGCCGCGCGCGCTGAAATGCGAGAAGATCGTCGCGCGCGATCGCCTTCACGCTGGCCGGAGACGCCGCCTGCCCATACGGATGCGCGCCATAGAGTTCGCGCGCCAATGCACGCGCCGCGATAGACGCGGGCTGCGACTCCTCAAGCTGCAGGCTTGAGAGGCGTTGCGTACGGTCGAGTTCGACTTCCGAAGTATCGAACGACGGGCGCATGACAGCATCAGCGAGCAGTTCAATTCCGAGTCTTGAGTTCTCGGTGAGCAGTCCCAGATTGACGGTAAGGAAGTCGTTGCTCGCCGACGCGCCCATGGCACCGCCGACTCCTTCGATTGCTTCGGCAACTGCCTCAGCGTTCCTGGCACCCGCGCCCTTGGTGAGCAGCGCCGCCACCATGGCGGCAACGCCGGTCTTGCCGGGCGGATCGTACCGGCTGCCGGCTGAAAAGGCGAGCGACATGGACACGATCGGCTGCCTGTGGTTCGACACGACGAGCAGCTTCATTCCGTTGGCCAGCGTCGCCTGCTCGAACGGCGGAAACTGCGCGGCCCGTATCGGCATCGCCGGCGGTGGCGTCTTGGGAAACGTCTGCGCGACGAGCGTCGGCGCGAAGAACGTCGGCGCAACGAGGACTGCCGCGAACGCTCCTGTGACAATCGCGCGGGTCATCACTTGGCCTCCGGAACAATCGTGAGCATCATCGAGTTGGCCGGCACGAGATACGTCGCCGCGACCCGCTTCACATCGGCGACGGTCACCTTCGCATACCGATCGAGGTCCGAGAAGACGGCGTCGGGCGACCCAAGGTAAAATGTCGCGTGCTGAATCGCCTCCGTCATATCAAAAACCTGTTGGCGTTCATTCACTTTCCCGGCGCGATACTGATTTTTGGCCTTTGCGAGTTCCGCCTCGGTTACGCCGTCCGATGCGACAAGCGCAAACTCAGCCTGCAGTCGCTGGTCGAGTGAGTCCGGCTCCACTCCCTGATTGGCGATCGCGAGCGCGAGGAAGAGGCCGGGGCCGCGCCGCGGACCAAACGGGTTGACCAGCACCTGTGCCCCGAGGGCGAGTTTGGTGTCGCGCGCCAGCACCTTGTTGAAGCGCGAGCTCTCGCCGATACCGAGAATAGACCCGAGAAGATCCAGTGCAGGTGTGTCGGCGTGGCCGGTGGCAGGAATGCGATAGATCGCGAGCACGGCGGGAAGTGTTGCCTTGTCGTCGGTGACGCGGGAACGCATCGCACCGGGACTGAATTCCTGGTCGCAGGTCGGTTTCGGCTGGTCGGGCTGCCGCTTGATGGACCCGAAGTACTCGTTCACGAGCCGCTTCACCTCTGCGGACTGAAAATCTCCAGCTATCGTGAGAACTGCGTTGTTGGGCGTGTAGAACCGATCGAAAAACGCCTTGACGTCTGCAACCGACGCTGCGTTGAGGTCGTCCATGGATCCGATCAGCGAGTGCGCGTAGGCAAAGCACGACGTTGCGTCGAACGCCGGATACGTTCCGTCCCAAATCGCCTTGCCGTACGCCGCATTGTCCACGCGCAGACGACGTTCTTCCTTCACCGCCTCGATCTGATTCTTGAGATTCTCCTCGTTCACCGTCAGTGACCGAAGTCGCTCGGCCTCGAGCCAGAGCGCAAGATTGAGGCGATTCGACGGTACCTGCTCGAAGTAACGCGTAATGTCGTACTGCGTATTCGCGTTGCTTCTCCCGCCCGCACGCTCGACGAGCTGCGAGTGCTCGGCTTTCCTGATGTTCGCCGACCCCTGGAACATCATGTGCTCGAACAGGTGCGCAAAGCCGGTCGTGCCCTTCACTTCGTCGCGCGCACCTACATCGAACCAGAGCGAAATGGAGACCACCTGCGACGAGTGATCCTCAAGCAGCTGGAGACGCAGGCCATTCGTGAGCGTCATGCGCTCGATTGTCGGCTGGGCGGCGGGTGACGCGACACGCCGCGCTGCATTCTGCGCCGCATTCTGCGCCGCATTCTGCGCCGGTGCAACCGTCGACATCGCAGTGAGCACAGTAAACGCACCAGCAATGGCCCAGCGGCTCGACACGATACGCATACGCAGATTCCTCTGGTTCAGTTGGTTCCGTTCGCCGACGATTTCGCAGTGCCAGTCACAGTGCCAGTCACAGTGCCAGTCACAGTGCCAGTCGACCCAAATCCGCCATCGCGTTCAGTCGTGCGCTGCACGACACCTGCAGTGAACTCAAGCGATTCGAAGCGCGCGAACACGGCCTGCGCAATCCGATCACCGTGGCGAATCACGAGCGGTGCGGTCCCACCATTCTTGACCGGCACACACCACTCTTCGGCGTAGTCCGGATCGATGGTCCCGGGAGCGTTCACAATCACGAGATCGGTCTTGACGCTGGTTCCCGATCGCGGCCGGACCTGCCCCTCGACTCCGGCCGGAAGCTGGATTTTGAATCCGAGAGGGATCAAAGCCTTTTCTGCCGGCAGGAGCGTAAAGATTGGCGTTCCATCGTGAGTTTCTGACGCGCGTTCCGACGTAACGCCGTCCAGCCAGACCCGCACCGTGCGATTACGCAGGTACGCCGCGAGGTCGTATCCGGCGCTCGCAGACGTTCCGCGCGCCGGCACGGACACGTCGGGGTGAAGCGGTTCGAATATGATCACGCCGTAAGATTGCCTCGCGCGCCTGCCGAGCACCACAGGGTCGCCGTTGAAATCGCCGGCTGGCGCTCCGGAGGGCGAATGACCATTTATGGTTGTGCCGGGTAATACGACCATAATGACATTCACGTTTCGCGTGGCTGCTGCCGCGTCGCTAATGATCGGGATCGCGGCGGGCGGGGTCGGTGCGCAAATCATCCGTTCGGCGACGACGCCTGATACCACGCGCGCCAAAGTGGTTGAACGGGAGCGCACGCCATACGAAGCGGCGCGCGCGGTGCAAGCCGACTTCGAGTTTTTTCGGAGCATGAACCTTCCGGCGTTTCGCGGTGGACGCCCCGGCAACTGCGACGAACGTGTTGGCCGGTTCTGTTATTGGTACGACGAAACCGCCTCGGCTCCGCCCGAACTGAGCGCGGTAATCGACCGCCGCGCCGAACTCACGCGGGCGCTCGATTCGCTTGGGCGACGGGACGCCAACGACACCTGGATTCTCGCGCAGCGCGTGCGCTACCTCGTGGAGGATCAGCGTCCTGCAGAAGCACTTCAAGCCGCGCGCGAATGCACAACAGGCACGTGGTGGTGCGACGTGATGACGGGTTTTGCGCTTCATATGCTCGGCGAGTACGAGCGCGCCGACAGCGTGTACGCGGTCGGGCTCACCAAGATGCTTCCTCGCGACCGGTGTGCGTGGGACGACATTTCGCTGCTACTCGACAACGACGCCCTGCAGTCATACCGCAGGCTCCCGTGCGACGACCCAAAGCGCGCGGCGTATGAGGACCGCGCGTGGTGGTACGCACGCACCCTGTACATGATGCATGGCAACGACTCGCGCACCGAACACTACGCGCGGATGACGATGGCTCTGATACTCACCGACGCCGCGACGCCGCACCAGTTCGGGTTCGACGACGACGAACGTGAACTGATGCTCCGATTCGGATGGTCCATCGCATGGATGCGTGCTCCGTCATCGAATCCCCGCGGCGCTCGGACGTTCGATATCATCAGCCACGAATCAGTGCCTGCGTATCGATACATCCCCGCCGGTTTTGTGCTCAATAACCCGGCGGTGTCGGACTCGGCCGACTGGCGTCTGCAGTTGCCGCCCGTGATGGGACGCTACGCTCCGCCGTACGCCAAGACTGTGCGCGCGCTGCAGCACCAGAAGGCCATGTTTCGCCGCGGCGACACGGCGCTGGTTGTCGTCTCATACGACGCCAATGAGTTCGATGAGTTTCGCGGTACCAACCTCGAATCGGCAATCACGGTGTCCGCCGGAGGGGTCCCGCGCGCCTACCAGGCCCGGCGCTCGTCCACCAATCCGGCCGGGATTCTCACAGTACGCGCACCGTGGGGTCCGCTCATCATGAGCGCCGAAGTCGCCGCCCCCGAGAAATACGCCATCGCGCGCGCGCGTTACGGCATGAGCCCGCCGTACGCCGTCGGCACACGCGTGAGCCTCTCGGATCTCCTCTTCTTCAAGCCATACGGGTCGTTTCCCGCCAATGCGGACGAAGCCATTCCCCACGCGCTCCCCACCGAGCGCGTGATGGCGGATGAAAAACTGGGCGTGTTCTGGGAAGCGTACGGCACCGATCCGGCTGGCGAACGCATGACTATTTCGGTCACCGTCGAGCGCGAGGTCGAGGATGCCAGCAGCTTTCTGCGACGCGGGGCCCGCGTGTTCGGTTTGGGCCGCGAAGTAACGCCCGTGCGAGTCAGCGTGCAGGATATGTCTGCACGCGGCACGCCAACGTCCGCGCGAGCGCTCGAGCTCGACATCTCGACTCTGCCGAGGGGCGCGTACGTGGTGAATCTCGAGGTCGAGGTGGCCGGGCAATACGTCATTCGTGCCGAACACCGCATCGAAATCGTCGGTCCTTAGTGACGCCGCGTACGCAGCGTACGCAGCGTCGCCGCGCCAACGCGGGCTGACCGCACGCGTTTCACTAATTTTCCGTCGATGATAATTTCGTACTGCTCCCCTGGGATTGTTTACCGTCATTCTCGGCGCGCCAGACTGGGTGTCGTGTTGTTGGCAGCGTGCTCGCTTTGGGCGTGCTCCGGCGACGCCGAAGCTGAGTCGAACGCGCAGGCGACGCTGGCTGCGGCCGCGAAGGCCACGGCTCTGTCCGATTCACTGGCCACAATACGATCCGCAGTGAGCGCAGCAGCCCGCGACTCAGCGACGGCGAGCGCGGTCCGCGATTCGGTCGCGAAGAGTCAGGCCCGCGATTCTGCCCCTGGCAGCACCGGGCCGGCAGCAGCGACCAGCGCGGTAATGCGCGACAGTCTGGGCAACCCGATCGCCCGTGTGACCGGCGGGAGCACGGCGGCAGCTCGTCGCGACTCGGTTCTCAACGCAATGTGGCCGGTGAAGGGTCCTGCCCCGCTCCCCGGATCGATTCTCCCGAACAAGCGCATCATCGCGTTCTACGGAAATCCACTCTCGAAACGGATGGGCGTGCTCGGCGAATATGAGCCGGACGACATGCTCCGTCGTCTGGACGCCGAAGTTGCCGCGTGGGAAGAGGGCGACCCGTCAACGCCTGTGCAGCCGGCGCTCCACCTTATCGCCGTTGTGGCGCAGGCGGGCCCCGGTCGCGACGGAAAGTACCGTCTGAGGATGGATTCGGCGCTCATCGAGCGGGTCGCCGGCTGGGCCAAGCAGCGCGATGCGCTGGTGTTCCTCGACCTTCAGGTCGGCCTCTCGACGCTGCACGAGGAACTTCCCCGCCTCAGGGGATTTCTCTCGCGCCCGAACTTCCACCTCGGAATCGATCCCGAGTTTTCAATGAAGAATGGCGGGCTACCGGGAAAGCGGGTCGGCACTTTTGACGCGACTGACGTGAACTACGCGTCGTCATTTCTCGCCGATATCGTGACGGAGTACAAGGTTCCGCCGAAGGTCTTCGTGATTCACCGCTACACCCAGCGGGGCCTCACGAATTCGAGCCAGATCACGCTCGACCCGCGCGTCCAGATCGTGATCCACATGGACGGCTTCGGGTCGCCGCGCCTGAAAAAGGGTACGTATACTGCCTATGTGAAATCCGAGCCCGTCCAGTTCGCGGGATGGAAACAGTTTTTCAAGGCAAGAAACGACAACCCGCGGACGACGATAGCCGAGATACTCAGGCTTTGGCCGCGCCCGCTGTACATACAGTATCAGTGAGGAGTGCGAGTGAAGAGTGAGGTGGAAGAGACGGGTGAGGAGTGAGGTGAGCCCTGACTCTTCGCAGCGTCTCGTCACTCCTCACCCTTTGCTTACTCCTCACTGCTTGCTTTCTCCTCACGCTTGGCTCGCCCGCCTCGCTTCGCCACGAATATCGCCCGGTTGCCGAATCGAAGGCGCATGACCCTTATCGCCTCCGGATTCGAGTCCACCAGCACCACCTCCCGGCCGTGGCGCTCCGCCGCATCGCCGAAACTCCCGCTCCCTGCGAAAAAATCGAGCAGGCGATCGCCGGGCGCGGTATGCACCTTCACGATCCGTTCGAGAATTCCCAGCGGCTTCTGCGTCGGGTAGCCCGTCTTTTCACGTCCGGTCGGGCTGACGATGGTGTGCCACCACGTATCCGTCGGCAGCTTGCCACGCGCCCGTTTCTCAGGTGACACCAGTCCGGGCGCCATGTACGGAAGACGGTCCGATTCCTGTGCCCGAAACGTGTAGCGCTCCGGGTCCATTACGTACCAGAGAATCGTGTCGTGCTTGGCGCTCCATCGCTTGGTCGTGCGCGCGCCGTAGTCGTACGCCCAGACGATCTCGTTCATGAACGATTTGCGCCCGAACATCCCGTCGAGCATCACTTTCACGTAGTGAACCTCGCGTGAGTCGAGGTGCACCATGAGACCGCCGTGCGGCTTGAGCACGCGTCTGGCTTCGAGCAGGCGAGGCGCGAGAAACGCGGCGTAGTCGTCGAAGCGGTCTGCGAACGCCGAACTTCCGACTACCTCGTCGCTGTAGCGATGTCCGCCAAACCCGGTGCGGCTGCCCTCAGCGTCACGGCGCGTCCGCACACGCGTCCGCACACGCGTTCGCTTCTGCGCCCGCCCCGTATTGAACGGCGGGTCGATATAAATGAAGTCGAAGGTCGCAGCCCGAAACCGGGCGAGGACGTCGAGGTTGTCGCCGCGATGGACCGTGATCACCGGTCCAATATGTCGGTCAGATCAGCGCTGCGGCGAGGATCCACGCGGCAATGACACATCCGGCTGCGACCTTGAACGCGGTCGCGATGACCCGGCCGATCGTCGCGCCCGTCGCGGCGCGGGTGGCGCCCTCGTGCGACGCGCCCACCGAATACTCCGCGACCAGCGCACCGGCGAAGCTGCCGACCAGCGCTCCGATCACCGATCCGATGATCGGAACCGGTACTCCCACAATCGCGCCGACGATCCCGCCAAGCACTGCTCCCCACGCGCCGCGGTTGGATCCGCCGTACTTCTTTGTGTACTTCGCCGCCACGACGAAATCGAGCAGCTCCGACACGAGCGCAATCGCAGCGCAGCCAAGCACAACGAACCAGCCGATCTTTACTGCTGAACCCAGCAGAACGAGCGCTGTTGCGGTCGCCACCATCAGCCAGATTCCGGGGAGGCCCAACGGAATGAGCAGGAGTGAGACGAGCAGGACGCCGGCGAGGAGCAGGATCATTTCGGGTAGTCCCTATATGGCGGGTGTGCAGTCCTTACGGTCGGCGGCCAGCGGAGGTTCCAGTTGCGCGGCGGGCCATCGCAACCGCCGTGTCGGCGCACCCCGTTTTGAACTCCCACGTCTCCGCGATCGCCCGCGGAACCGACGACCTCTCCACCCGGGTGAAACCAAAACGCGGGAACCAGTCGCCGGCCGTGGTGGTGAGCAGGTAGACGCCCTCGTAACGTCGCCGATCGGCTTCCGCGAGCAGCTGCGTGACCATCGCCCGCCCCACCCCGGTCGACCGGCCGTTGCTGCGCACCACGACGCTGCGCAGCAGAGCGTCAGCTCCGGCGACCTCAATCGCAGCCGCGCCCACGATGCTCTCACCCTGAACGGCGACGACGACATCGCCCGGCGTGAGCGCCAGGATCCTCGCCACGCCATCCGTCGGAAGAGCGGCCTCACGCAGCAACGCTTCTACTGCAGCAAGATCCTTGCCCGTCGCCGGCCTGATTGTCGTCCCGTCCATCGAACCCTCCGCTCAGAATTCCGGCTGCTCAGAATTCCAGGTGGTCGCCTGCCGCAGGCTTGGTCGCGCGTACGAACGCCGCCATGAATTTACCATCGATTGCCGCCAGATCGCTCGCCAGTCCGGCCGCCTCGTCACCGAGCAGCGCCACGGCATCTTCGGCGTGGTAAACACGCGTGGGTTCCACCGACGGATTCGTGAATCCTGCGGCGCTGAGCAGAGTAACGAACTCGGTCTCGTCGAGCGCGCCGGCAACGCATCCGACCCACAGCTCCATGTTGCGGCGCAGCGCATCGCTGACTACGCCGCGCACGACGACGTCGCTCACGGCGAATCGCCCGCCGGGCTTCAGCACGCGGAACGCTTCTCGCAGCACCTGTGCCTTGTCGCCCGACAGATTGATCACGCAGTCGGAAATGATCACGTCAACCGAATTGTCGGGCAGCGGAATCGCCTCGATCTGCCCTTTCAGAAACTCGACGTTCGTTACGCCCGCCTCGGCGGCGTTTCGGCGCGAGAGAGCGAGCATGTCGTCTGTCATGTCGAGCCCGTACGCCTTGCCCGTGGCGCCAACGCGGCGCGCCGAGAGCAGGACATCAATCCCACCGCCTGATCCGAGATCGAGCACGACCTGCCCTGTCTCGAGACTGGCCAGGGCGACGGGATTCCCGCAGCCGAGCGATGCCAGCACGGCGGCCGACGGGAGCATGTCTGTCTCACCACGCACATATAGGTCTGACGTGATCGGATCGTTCTTTGCCGTCGGCTCACCACTCCCGCCGCCGCAACACGTGGGCCCGCAGCACGACGCCTGCTCGCCAGCTGCTGCGCGGCGCGCGGCCGCGCCGTACTTCTCGCGCACGATTGATGTCAGCGCCTCTCCCGTGGGGCGCGCACTGTCGGTGGGGTCCTGCGTCGTTGCCGTGGTCATTGCCCTCTCCCTTGTGTCGTGATTCCCATTTCGGCGAGCAGGATGATCACCCGCCGTTCGATTTCATCCCTCACTGCCCGTACGCCGGCCGCGTCGAGGTCACGCGGATCGGGTAACGCCCAATCCTCTCGCCGCTCGGCAGGCACCCATGGGCAGACATCGCCGCATCCCATCGTGACCACGCGGTCCCAGGCGCAGCCGCGCATCTCGTCGACGCTTTTCGATTCGTGAACGCTCAGATCGTATCCGCGTTCGACCATCGCCTCGATCGCCTTCATGTTCACCGTGCCAGACGGCCGGGAGCCCGCGCTCGCGGAGATAACGGCGTCGCCACCGTGCATGCGCGCGAAAGCCTCTGCCATCTGACTGCGATTGGCATTCTCGACGCAGATGAACAACACGCGCGCACCCGATTTCGGCGTTTCATCGCCCCGTTCGGGCGAACCTGCCGACGCGTGGCCGGTCATCCGCAACATCCTCCAACGACCTTCAACCCACGACGCGCCGGCGGGGTCGCCAAGTCGCGCACGACATCGTGCGCAACCTGCAGCGCGTCTGGTGAAATGGAGTAGTAGGCCCAGCGCCCGTCGCGGCGGTCCGTCACCAGCCCGGCGTCTTTGAGTACGCGGAGGTGGAACGAGAGGCGCGACTGAGCGGCGCCCAGTTCGTCCTGCAGCTCGCACACGCACCGCTCGCCGTTTCGCAGCATCTGCATTGCGGCCACGCGCGTCTCGTCGGACAGCGCATGGAACAGCCGCGCCGCCTTGGCGGCGTCGGTGGGCTGAGTATCGGCAGCGGGCGTCATGGCCTGTAACGTATCAACATTTCTTGATATGTTAACCGAGGAGCACCTCGGCGCGCCGACGCGCCTCGGGCCCGCGAATGATCGGGACACACCCTGACACCACGTGGGCGCTTCGCCTACACTCGTCCGCTCTCTTGCGTCGTATCCTCAGTTGGGAATCGGCCCCGACAGGAGGCACACATGACGAAGCTCAGCGATGTGATGTCCCGCGATCTGGTTGCATTCACACCGGAAACCAGCCTCGTCGACGCGATAGAACTCCTTGCCGAGCGGCACATCAGCGGAGCTCCCGTGCTCCGGGGCGGTCGCGTCGTCGGAGTGCTGACCGCGAGCGACATATTGGAATTCGTCGCGACCAATCCCACGGCGCTCGCCGATTTCGGCGACTCGGATGGCAACGACGGGCGCAACGCGCTCGCCGGGCGGACCGTCGCCGAAGCGATGTCGGGCGGCCCTGCTTGCACGCTATCATCTGACGCGCCGGTTCAGGCGGCCGCAGACCTGATGCGCAAGGCCAACATTCATCGCGTGTTCGTCGTCGAGCACGGCCGCCTCATCGGCGTCGTGAGTTCACTCGATATCACCCGGGCGCTCGCCGATCGGAAGATCGTGACGCGCACATTCGTTTTCCCGGGGCCAGCGCGTACCGACTGACGCGCGCCGCAGTGGTGCGCATTTCCCCGGATAATCGTTGCAATCGGGCCGCGTCGTGGGAGGGCGACGCGGCCTTTTGATTCTCCACGCGTCGGGCGGTGCGAAACGAACCATGCGCTTCGTCGTAGTGTCGAACAGTGACAGTGCGAAACCGTGCGGCCCTTCCATGCCGGCTTCACTCCCCTCACTTTCGACGCATGCGATTGATTCGACTTTCTTCGTCCGCGCCCCGACGACGGGCCCCGGCGGGCCCGATCATCACCGTTCTCGCGATCATGGCTACCGCGGCTGCGAGCTCATCACCGATGTATGCGCAAGCCGGCGGCCCACTCGCCCTGCTCGTTCCCGTCTCCGCGCGCGCCGCATCGCTCGGAAATGCGTGGGTAGCCGGGCGCGATGAGTACACGATCTTCTCCAATCCCGCGCTGATCACGCCGACCACAGGCTTTGGCCTGACTCTCGCTTCCCACGGATCGGACGGGCGCAGCATCGCCTCCGCGTCCGCGGCCACGGTCGGAGAGTACACATTCGGCTGGGGCGTGCATCTTCTGGATTTCTCCACCTCACGCTCAAACACGGCGTATCCGTACGCGCCAGCAGCGCTTGTCGGCAGTGGCGACGCAGATTTGTTCAGCATGGTCGCCGTCGTCGCAGTCCGCCGCACGTACAAGGGATTCGGAATCGGGGTCGCGGCGAAGTACGCGCAGGATGTTGTGCCGCGGGAAACGGCGCAGAACGGCTTGCTCGTCGTGCCAACGCGCGGCGCCGCGCTTCTCGGTGATGTCGGCATCTCACACTCGCTCCTGGGCGGCACGGCCGGTCTTTCGGTGCAGAATATCAGCCAGCCCTATTCTGTCGGCCCGAACTCGTTCAGCGTTCCCACGCAGATCGCCGTCGGCTGGTCTGATCAGACACAATGGGGGCCACTCGACATCGGATACGTCACGCAGGTCACAGCGCGACGGGAAGGATGGGTCGCGCCAGGCGGCGGCGTTGAAGTCGGCTGGGCCTGGATTGACGGATACAGCGTTACCGGCCGCGTTGGCGCGCGGCGAACGGAAACCGACGATGAGAAACCAGTCGGTATCGGTGCGTCATTCCGCGCCGACCGGCTCAATATCGAGTACGGCGTGAATTTCTACACCGGAAACGAAGCCTCCCACCGTCTGACCCTGAGGTGGCGATGAACGCGCCCTGCCAGCGGCTTGCGCGAGCAGCCACACTCTGCGCAGCAATCACACTCGCCGCGTGCACGCAAGCGCTCAAGTTTTCGAAAGACGACTCGGCGACCGTGCTGTCGTACCAGACCATCAACGCGCCGAACCCCGCTGAACCGGGGTCGTTTGCAGTTCGCACGATGTACTACGGCTCCGGAACAGATCGGAATCGCCCGGAGTTCAAGGACTCGGTCGCGTACAAGACCAAGTCGGTTGATGTGTCGCCCTACGCTTCCATTGCGCCGGCGCAGGCCGCCGACCGCAAGAAGTTCTGGGGCTTCGACCTCAAGGCCGCGCCCATAAATGCGCGCGTCTGGTATCCGGAAGGGCCGGGTCCGTTTCCGCTCGTGCTCGTCGTGCATGGCAACCACAACCCACAGGACTTCTCCGACCCTGGGTACGACTACCTCGGCGAGTTGTTGGCATCGCGCGGGTTCATTCTCGCGTCGCTCGACGAGAACTGGATCAACGGCGCCCTCCGCGGCGAGAATGAAGGGCGCGCCTGGGTGATGCTGAAACACCTCGAGTACTGGAAGCGGTGGAACGACTCCAGCGCCGGCCCGATGTCGCACAAGGTGGACATGACGAACATCGCGATGATGGGCCATTCGCGCGGTGGCGAGGCCGCAGCCATCTCCGCCGCGTTCAACAAGCTCAAGTACTACCCGGATGACGCCAAACAGAAATTCGATTTCAACTTTGCCATCAAGAGCGTCGTCGCCATCGCTCCCGTTGACGGCCAGTACACGCCGGCGTCCAAGCCGACGCCCGTTTCGAACGTGAACTACCTCCTCATGCACGGTTCGCACGACGGAGACGTCTCGACAGCTGTTGGCATGCGTCAGTACGATCGTCTTCAGTTCACCGATGGCCAGCCGCATTTCAAGGCGATGGTTTTCATGTACCGCGCCAACCACGGACAGTGGAACACAGTGTGGCAGAACAAGGACAATGGTCCGCGCAGCGGGCGCAACCTCGAACTGCGCGCGCTCGTGCCCATTGAGGATCAGCGCACGATGGGCAAGTTGGTCATTTCGGGCTTTCTCGAAGCCACGCTCCACGGAAAGTCAGAGTACCTGCCGATGTTCCGCGATCATCGCACCGCGGGCCGCTGGTACCCGAAGTCGATGTACACCACGCGATTCCAGGAGAGCGGCTATCGCGCACTCGCCGAATACGAAGATGACGTGGATCTCACCTCCGGCCAGCCGGGCGTGACGATCGATAGCGACAGCCTTGCCAGCTGGAAGGAAAACGTGATCCCGTTTCGGGGGCGCGGCACAGACAACCAGCAGACCAACGCCGCCTGGATCGGGTGGAACAACCGCATCGCTGGGCCCGACACGATGCGCACCGGACGGCCGGCCAGCTACTCGCTCACGCTATCCGACTCACTCGTCCGCGCGCTCGCCCCCGGTGCTCGCTCCGCTGTGTATCTCTCGGTCGCACTGACCAAGGAAAAGCCGGGCCCGCGTGCCGTGCCGCGTGACACCGCCAAGCGCGACACCTCGAAAGCGGCCGTGGAGGCGCGGCGTAAAGCCGCCGCCGATTCCGCCAAGCGCGCACCTAAGCCGCCGAAGCCGAACCCTGCAGCCGACACACTGCCGATCGATTTCAGCGTGGAGTTCGTCGATTCCGATGGTAACAGCGCGCGCATGCCGATCAGTCGCTATGGTGTCGTCCGTCGGCCGCTCGACGTCTATCTCTACCGACGTGCAGGCCGCGACGAGCAACGCTTCCAGAACATTTTCGAATACGTCCCGCAGACGTTCGTCCTGCCGCTGGCCGATTTCAGTGGCGCCACTGGTGGATTTCAGCCGTCGAAGTTGCGCGCGATCCGGCTGGTCTTCGACAAGACCGTGCGCGGCGCAATAATCCTGGACGACATCGGCATCTCGCCGACGATGGATCCGATCTACCTCGCCGCTCCGGTTCCGTAGCGACCACGCGGCGAACACATTCTGCTGTCGAGCGGCCGTCGTAAGGAAAACCTCTACGACGGCCGCTTGCTTTGCCGGATTTGCGACTCCGCATCCCGGCGTAACCTGAATACAGCTTCACAGGGAGCGTCATGTGCGAGTTCTTCATCGAGTCCTCATGGCCAGTGCTGCTACGTTTCTCGTCGCGGCATGCGCGCCATCAATCACCGTTGGCGTCAACACGGCGCCGGATCTACAGACGGCGGCGTACCGTACGTTCACGTGGGAACTTCCGGACCAGTTTCCGACAGGCGATCCGCGGCTCGACAACAATCCGTTCTTCGTGCGCGAGCTCCAGAACGCGGTAACTGTGGAATTGGCGGTCCGGGGTCTGCGCGAAGCGCAGGGCGAAACAGATCTTACTGTCCACTTTCACGCCACGGTCCGCGACCGCGTTGATGTGTACGAAACCGATCGCGTGGCGGGATACGATATGTCGGGCTACGCCACAAGCGCTCAGATCGTGCATTACGACGAGGGCATGGTGCTGGTGGACATCGCCGAGCGAACCACGAAACGCGTGATCTGGCGTGGGTGGATGCAGACCGACTTGTCCGGGGCGATTGGCAACAGCGCCGTCTTGGGGGAGCGTGTGCGTCGAGGGATGAAAGAACTGTTCGAGGAATTCCCTGAACACGTGATCGCGAAGGGCATGCAGTAGCCTTGGGGAGCGTCGCGCTGGCAAATCGGCGCGACGTTCCTAGTTTCAGCTCATGACTTGGGCTGCCATCACCGGTTGGGGCGCGTGCATGCCGCCCGCCGTCCTCACGAACGCCGACCTCTCGACTTTTCTCGAGACGTCGGACGAATGGATCACGTCCCGAACCGGAATGCGCGAGCGTCGCGTTTCCCATGTGTCGGCGACTGAGCTGTCAACTGTAGCCGCGGCACGCGCGATCGCCTGCGCCGGCCTCAAGCCGGAAGACATCGATCTCATCATCTACGGCAGTTGCAGCAACGAAGAAGCCGTTCCCAACAGTTCGTCAGGTGTTCAGGCGGCACTCGGCGCGACGCACGCCGCTGCGATCGACCTGAATACCGCGTGCACAAGTTTTCTCTATGGCCTCACGACAGCGACTGCGATGATCCGCACCGGCGTCGTGAAGAACGCTGTGGTGATCGGAGTGGAGCTGATCAGTCGCTACATGGACTGGAGCAATCGGAACGTTGCGGTGCTATTCGGTGATGGGGCGGCTGCCGTCGTGCTTCAGGCGTCGGAAACGGAGACCGGCGTAATCGGCAGCGTGCTCGGGTGTGACGTCGAAGCGCGCCCCGCACTCCGCATCCGCGGCATTGGCTGTGGCTACGCAGGCCGCGGCGTTTCGTTCGGAGACACACTGTGGGATTTTGACGGGCAGGTGATTTTCAAGCGCGCGGTGAAGGCGATGAGCGACGCGTCACTGCGCGTACTGCGTGAAGCAGGCGTGTCGGCAGAACAGGTCGATCTTGTCGTTCCGCACCAGGCGAACCTTCGCATCATTGAATCTGTCGCCAAGTACGCCGGCGTCCCGATGGACAAGGTGATACTCACCGTGCAAAAGTACGGCAACATGAGCGCTGCGACGGTGCCGGTCGCGCTAGTGGAGGCGCTCGAGGCTGGACGCGTGAAACCGGGCGCCACGTTGCTCATGCCTGCGTTCGGCGGTGGGCTCACATGGTGCTCGTTGCTCGTGAAGTGGGGCGACCGCGTTACGCCGCTTGGTTCGAGCGATCGCGAGTTGCCGCCGTGTAACCAGACGGCGCTCGAACTGGTCAGTGCGATTCGCGCTGAGCAGGATCCGCACGGGCGGTCGGCAGCGGGACTGAAAGCTCCGGTGTTTTCTGAGGGGCAGGCCTAGGCGACTACCGCCCGCCGAGCCCGTGTATCGCGCAGCTTCCCAGCCTAGGGTTCAAGAAGATCTTTTCGGCGACCAAAATGGCATCGTAGACTCTGGTGTCGAGTCCCGTGCCGTCGGATGGAATCCCGGACAGGACGGTACGCTCGATTAGATCGATCAGCGCGACCTCGGACGGAAAACGCCCAACCTCATTCCGAACCCGGGCGAATGCGTCGCGGATGTCCTTGCGAGGGCCGAGTACGAGGTCTGCCACGGTGCTGCAGCCGCTGAAGGTCAGTGAGATGAGGGCTTCGATGCGCTCCGCACGCGACGTCACTGGGGAATTCACGATCTCCAAGAGTCGTTGCCGGTTGGCCCTCGGCTGCCCGTACGCGAAGGACCACGCAGGGGAAGGTACATCGGATTTCTGGGCCGTTTCGTTCGCCTCTGTGATCGCTGCCGCACGCGGGTCGTTGGTGGTCGTGTAATACTCGGTCAGTGCCGCACGGCCGATGCCCACAATGACGTCGCCGATCAACTCGTCGATGATGAGCGATCCGTTGTCCTTGAGCACAAAACTGTAAGATATGATTCCTCGAAGCACGGCTTCCGCTTCGGCCCGCTGACCTAGCGCGAGGTAGTACGCGGCACGCGACGCACCGGCGTACGCCATTTCTTTCGTTGCGGCGAACTTGATCAACGGAAACGAGTATACCCGCGCGTCCGGAGAAAACGGAAGCTGAAACCTCGCACCGATCAGGTCTACCGCGGGCGCCCGCGCGAGGATGTCGAATTCGACCCATACCGGCGCAGTCGCAATCGTCCTGAGAACCGCCATTTCTCTGGGAGACAACCCTTATGCGGCGGCCGTCAGCAGGCCCTGCGAACTTGGACCTCGGTATGCGTTGGGTCGCGCCGTCGGGAAGAGGCCGGGCGCGATGGTCATATCGCGCCACGGAATTTCGGGCCGAGAGTCCACCGTGCGACGCGGGAAATCGGCTGACGCTCGTTCCGGCGGCTGCATAGTGACGAACGCCAAGCCGGCGCGCTCCGGCGAGATCGTTGGATCCACCGGGAGCGCGTACGGGCGCATTACTTCGGCGATAATGTTCTTCTGAATCGTGTTACCCATGTTGGGCGGGCGCGCCGTCATGCGATTCAGCCCGACCACTCCGAACGTAAGGGCGCCCCATCCCAGCACATACATCACTCCCAAAGTCACCGCCGCAGTCTTGCACCAGCTAGCGAACGCCCTCCCTGCGCTGCGCGCCATCCCCCCGGGCTCATCCGCCACGGGCACGAGCGGTGCCGCGCCGGGAATCCCGGCCGACCGATACCTCGATTCCTGGGTCTTGGCGTCTTTCATGGGAGGCGCCTCCAGCCGGCTCCAGGCGGCTCCAGGCGGCTCCAGGCGGCTCCGGGCGGCTCCGGGCGGCTCCGGGCGGCTCCGGGCGGCTCCGGCCTAAGCTCGTGGCGCCCGAATATGCGGCGTAAGCTGATCCTTCGGCCTATTCCGTTGGTACATAGGGCCTGAACGCTGGGTTGGCCGTGCCATAATCCTCGGGCTTCGCGACCGCGGAGTTCAGCCATTGAATCGTCGCGGCGTACCCGAGGCTTTCTTCGTCGTGGCGTAGATATCTGCCTACCACGTCAATGACGTGAAAACCGCGGCGAAGCTGGAAGCTGAGCGTCGGGTCGAACAGCTCGTTGCGGACCACCCTGAGCACATACGCTTCGGGTGTGAGTTCCTTGGCATAGGTACCGTAACCGCGAAGCCTCGAGCCGGCCCGGATGCGCAGCAGCCCGAGTCGTTCGACCACCTCGCGTCGAGCCTTGTACAGCGCCGTCCCGATCCCACGACCCTGGGCCGACGGCAGTGCCATCACCTCAGCGCCGTACAGCGTACGACCGTACTCAGGATCGTGGTTGGTGAACATGCCACGGTCAGTGAAGCCACGCCATTCGCCCTGAGGTTCGTAGTCGTCCCAAAGGATGATGAGGCTCGCGGACATGCCCAGCATCTCGCCGCTCACCGCGTCGAGGGCCACGAACTGCCCCGCCGGAAATACGCGGTGGTGCGATGCGAGCTGCTCGGCAGTCCACGGATGGTTGCTCGAATACACGGAGCGGCACATCTCGATTATCGCGTCGAAATCTTCCGGGCGCGTCTCGCGAACGATGACTGGGATGCGGTCGGCCACGATACTCCGGCTACCGCTTGGCGAAGAGAGAGCCGAGCGTGCTCGTTTCCGAGAAGCGCGGCAGCTTGAACAGATTCGCCGTGTTCTCCCACATGATGGCCTCACGTTCCTTCACGGGGATCTTGAGGTCTTCCATGAACTCCAGATACGACTCCATGGACGAGATGGGCCAGTCGGTACCGTAGAGCACGTTCGACGGATCCACCCCCCAGACGAGCAGGTCCTGCAGCTGGCGGCGCATGTATGCCTCGAACCGGTCCGTAAAATCACCGAGCACGAGGCCGGAAATGTCGGCGTACACGTTCGCATTCTTGTAGACGACTTCCATGCAATCGGTAAGCCACGGATTCCCGAGGTGGCAGATAACGAACTTCACGTCCGGGTGATCGACGGCGACTTCGTCGACGTTGAGCGGGTGTGAGTACTTCACTTTTCCGCGCGGCGAGTACGTGTCGCCGCAGTGAATCATCACGGGCACGTCGTATTTCGCGGCCAGGTCGTACACCGGCTCGAGTTTGGGATCGCACGGATAGAAAGGCTCGTACCCGGGATACAGCTTGAGTCCTTTTAGCAAGCCAGCTGCGAGAAGGTCGTCGAGGTCCTCAACGACGGCCGCGTCAACGGTTTCGTAGCTGATGCCGGCGACCACGTGCAGGCTCGGCGTGTCCTTCACCGCTTCCACCACCTGGCGCATAGACGGCCGCCCCGGTGAAACCTTGTACGACGTGAGAATGATCGACTGGTCCACGCGATTGCGCCGCATCGTTGCCAGCAGCTTCGAAAGACTCGTGCTCAGGCCGTCGAATTCTTCGTCGGCGTAGTGGTTCAGGTGAACGTGACAGTCGATGATCATCGTTGGTTGCTCAAACCTTCCAGAAACGGTCGAGGATGCGGCCGGCCCATTCGCGGCCGCCCAGCCCGAACGCCAGCGCGAGCGCAAGGCACACCGCCCCGAACGCGATCTGGAATCCGGACACCAGGATCTCACTCTTGAGCGCCAGTTGCTCCACGGCGATCGCGATCACGAATCCAAGCATCGCAAACCGGGCGGTCGCGGCAATTGCCGCCGCACCCTTGCTTCCCACGTTGTTGAGATAGGTGAACGTCACCGATCCGACGAACCGCGACGTGACCGTTCCAAAGATCAGCACGATCACCGCCACAAGCACATTCGGAATGAACAGCACGATCCGCTCGAGAAGCTCGACGCCCGCCGGTACGGCGAGCGTATTGAGGAGCGCAACGAAGGTCAGGAAGAGTACGCCCCAGTAGATAGCGCCACCGAGCAACGTGACCGCAGTGAACTGGATGCCACCCTGCATCAGGAATCCTTCGATGCCGATGTTCTCGGCGAGAGTGTCCACGCGCAGAAGCCGAAACAACTTGATGGACCAGCGGCGCCCGAGGCGCGCGATCAGCCAGCCAACAAGGAGCAGCAACGCTGAGGCACCGATCGAGGGCAGGACGTTCACTATCTGCCCCCAGGTGGCGCCGAGCGAACTGATCACATTACTCGTCTCTTGAACCACTGCGCTCTCCGATGTATCGGGTGAGTGCAACCCCGGCGGCGGCAGTAATAACCCGCGCGACCGTGACCTGTATTTTAGCGCGCCGACGCATTTCGTGCCGGACATGAACAAGGCACCCCGGTTGAGTTGACCCAGGGTGCCTTGGTTCGCATTCAGTCGCGCGACGTTGTGATCGCACCGCTCGCCGCGTTTTGCGTGCTACTTGGCGAGGTCTCCCACGGAGAACGCCAGCAGATGCGCCTTCGGAGCGTCGGACGAACCACGCGCATCGCCATGGAGCGCGGTGGCCATTTTGCCAAGCGCGTCCTTCTGCGCCTGCCCACTCAGCTTCTCGGCGGCAGCCAACTCGGCACGGATGGTCGCGACCTTCGCCGCCGAGTACCCGCGAGAACGCTCAAGCTGGTCTACGAAGGCACGCGACTTGGCAAAACTCGGCGGCCAGACCAACTGCGGCTGTTCCTGAGCGTTCAGGTACTCGAACTTGACCGTCTTCGCGGCGTCGATCTCATTCTGCGTCAGGAAGCCGCTCGGCTGTAGTTCAAAGATGTCGAGCCCTCGCGCGATTTCCGAACTCACGATGTATCCGTTGTACCAGTAGACCGACCACGACCCGGCACTCATCATCCGCGCACCGTCTAGCGGACCGCGATCGTGGAAGGCGATCTCAAACGCGTTTGACGGGTCCGTCCAATCGAAGACGGAAATCCCGCCCTGGTACCACCCCTGCACCATCACTTCCCGGCCGGGTATGGGAATGAGCGACCCGTTGTGCGCGACACAGTTCTCCTGGACGGTCTGCGCGGCCGGCATCTTGTAGTAGCCCTTGAATGCCATCTGCGCATTCTGGATCGAGAACATCGCGTTCCCGCCCCACTCGTACTTGTCCGTGGCACGGCACCGCGGCGCCCCGCCGCCGCCCCACTCGTCCGTGAACAGGACCTTCGATCCATCGTTGCTGAACGTCGCCGAATGCCAGAAGGCGAAGTTGGAATCCGAAACGGCAAAGACGCGACGCGGATTGGGAACGTCCTTGATGTCGAGCAGGAGCCCGTAGCCGCCGCAGGCACCTCCGGCATAGCCGATCGCCGGATACACCGTGATGTCGTGGCATTGCGACGGGCCAGTCCGAATCACCGGTGCGCCGCCCCGCCCACCTCGACCGCCAGCGGCACCCGCTGCGGGAGCAGCACCGGCACGCCCACCGCGACCGCGCGCGACGTTCTCTTCCTCGCTCACCGGTGGATCTGCGTGGCGCGTCACAGCCTCAAGCCCCTGAAAGATGCGCGGCGTGCTCACAATCGACGCGCGCGCAGGGTTCGCCACCGGGACCTTGATCACTTCGATCCGGAAGTTTTCGCCGGTTGGACTCGCGTCAGGTGCAAGATCCGAACAACCGGTCAGTTCACCTTCCGGTCGAACACGCGACGAACCGGAGATATAGATGTAGACGTTGTCCGGATCATTGATGTCGGGCACCACCGTGTGCGTGTGTGATCCGCGGCAGGTCTGAACGTTTGTCAGGTACTTCGGATTGTTCATGTCCGTGATATCGAAAATCCGGATACCGCGGATGCGCTCCGTGCTGACACTGTCCTGAACGCCACCGGGACCGCAATCGAGCCTTGCCGATGCAGCCTCCGCAGACACGAAGAGGAGGTTCTTGTATACCGAGACGTCGCTCTGCGACGCCGGGCAATAGAACGCCGACGAGAGTTTCGGCGCGCTGGGATTGGAAATGTTCCAGACCATGTAGCCGCTGTAGTTCCCCTGAAATACGTACCCGCCTTTGAAGGCCAGGTCCGAGTTGGTCGAGCCGACGAAGCGCTCCGGAGTCGCCGAGTTTGAGAGGAGTCGCATGTTCCACGCCGCCTCCGCCGCCTTCGTCATGATTCGCCGCGTTGAATCAGCGCGCCCGGGGCGCAACCCAACCCGCGGATCGGGCATCGGTGGAGTGGTCCCCATATCAAGCGGCGGCGCGAGTTGCGCCGGCATCGAGGCCATCATCTCCGGCATCGCGGTCGTGCCTGACGAACTGACGCAGGCGGCCGCATACAGCGACGCCGAGGCGATGGTCAGCGTACTGAGCGTACTGAGCGTCGCGACGATCACGCGGCGGCGCTTCGAGTTGGTGGTCATTCGGGATCCGGAGGAAGGGGGAAGTTTGGCGTGCAGAGAACGTGCGTACTGAGAGTACTGGTCCTACGGGCTTCGATCGCCGCCTCCGGGCAGGGCGGCCAGCATCTTCTGCATGAAGCCGATCTCGGTGGTCTGATCGGCATACACATCCGATGCAAACCTGAACACGATTTCCTCTTGGCCGGCACCCGGGCTGTTGAACAACTCATCGACCATGATGATCGCGCCCTCGTGATGCCCGATCATTCCATGGAGAAACAACCGATCAAAGTCCACGCCGCGTGCCTTGTCGAGCTGCGCCATTTGTTCGTCGCTGAGCATGCCCGGCATCAACATGTCGTGTTCCATGCCGTTCATGACCATCCGCATGCGCGTGGCCGTTGCGGACGGAACCGGCTCACGGCGGTCGCGTAACCAAGTCTGCATGAGCACGATTTCGTCGTTTTGCCCCACGACGATACGCTCGCAGAGGCGTCGGATGGCATCGCTGGCGCCGTGCGATACGGCCCACCCTGCCATCACGACGGCCTGAGCGTGATGAGCAATCATCCCGCTCATGAAGTGCACGTCGGCGGCGGTGTGGTCGTACATCGCGGCGCCCATTCCACCGGCAGCCGGAGCGGTGCGGGCTTCCTCAACCGAGATCACACCCGTTCCCGGGGCCAATTGCATCCCGCGGGCGCACGCGCCAAGCGCGGTGGCGGCCACGAGTGCTGCAGCAATGCGGTAATGCGGCGCTCTCACTAATCGAACTCCTGGGCTCCATGTCGGCGCGGACGGCCGCCAGGCACTCTGGCGGCACGTGGCGATTCCCGAGTGTACGAATAACGTCGCTGCAGCGGAAGTCGCTGCGAGCGACGGGCGGCGTCCCGCGCCGCAGCTGTTCATCCGAATTTGACAGCCCTGTAGAGTGCCATCGTTCCGTACGCGGTGCTGAACGTTCGCCGTAGCGACACATCGGCAAAACCGGCGCCCTCGAACAGCGGGACGAGTCGGCCTGTAACGTTGTCCTGCGTGTTTTCGAATCCGTCCAGGAGCTGAACGACAAGAAACAACCCGCGCATCACCACGTCGGTCGCGCGTCCCCAGTCAGCTACGTGTAATTCGCTGCCCGGCTTCATCACGCGGAACAGTTCCCGCGCCGTCAGCTGTTTGTTCTCCCACGATAAATGGTGAAAGAACAGGCTCGAGACAACGCGATCGAAATGGGCTGCGGGGTACGGCAGTTCGTGGGACAGCGCGTTGTCAAATCGTATGGCGACATCCGCTCGCTCTGCCTTGCGAGTCGCCAGCGCGAGGATCCGCAGATCGCCATCGACGCCTGTGACATCGGCCAGCGGTTCGCGTTGTTTGATCCTGACGGCGAGCGTGCCAGTACCGGATGCCAGGTCGAGCACACGGTGGCCCGGTGCGATTCCGGCCTGCTCAATCAAGGCTTGCTTGAAGGTACGTTCGCGCGTGGTTGCTGCCACGACGGAATCGTACAACGGGGTCAGCCAGTGAAAGCCGAGTGCCGGCACGTACTTCGATTCATGCGGCTGCCGCAACGTCGCTCCGAATCATGAGTCTGGCCTGTCACCGCGCGCATCGCTCGCCCGGCAGCGAACGACGATAGTCGTTCCGTTACCGTTACCGCCATCGCTGCGCAACTCGACGTCGCCGCCCATGGCCTCGATGATCGCACGCACGATCGCGAGACCGAGCCCGGATCCCGGCGTGATGCTGCGTCCGGCGTCGCCTCGGTAGAACCGTTCGAAGACCCGTGACTGTTCGTCCGGCGGAATGCCCCGTCCGTCGTCGCTCACGACCAACTCAACGCTACCGGTACCTGCCCCGCGCGCCACCAGTCTTACATGCGAGCCGCGGCCCGCGTATTTCACCGCGTTGTCGACCAGGTTGCTGAGTGCCCGCGCAAGGAGCACCCCATCGGCTCGGACGGATAGGTCGTCTGGCGCATCCATGGTAAGCCGCACGTCAAGTCTCGACGCTGCGTTCTCAAACCGACGCACGAGCCCGGTGAATAGAAGCGCAACGGACACGGGCTCCAGTGACGTTCGCAGCGCGCCGCCGTTGTTGCGCGCCAATGTTATCAGGTCCTCGGCCAGCGCCGAAACTTCGCGAAGGTCGGCGAGCGATTGCTCAAGGACCTGCCGATACTCAGCCGCCGGACGGTCTTTGCGCAGAGCAACGTCCACGTCCCCACGCAGGACCGTCAACGGGGTCTTGATTGCATGCCCCGCATCGGCGAGAAACCGTCGCTGACTCTCAAGCAACGCATCGATGCGGCCGAGCATGCCGTTCAGCACCGATACGAGGCGCTGGAGTTCCGCCGAGTCGGCCTCGACAGCTATCCGGTGGCCTGGAAGCGACGCCTCCATCGCCTCGGCTTCACCGATGATGGCCAGCACCGGCCGTACGGCGTACCCCGCCAGCCACCATCCGACGCTTCCACCGAGAATGAATCCGACGGCGACGAGTCCGGAGAGAAACACAACGATTCGGCCGAGCACGGCATCCGTCTCCGCCGTCGACGTGGCGACCTGCAGCAGATGCAGGCGGTGCTGAGGGCCAATGAGCCCGAGCGGGTAAAGCACCGATCGGTGTGCTTGCCCCTCAAACACGATCGCAAAGAGCTCCGGGGCTTCCGTGACGGATACGCGCGCGCGCACTCCGGCAGGGAGCGGGAGGTTCCGGACGCCAAGATTCCTGGTGCGCACGACGGGCTCACCGCTCAGCGTCCAGACCTCCGCGTAACGGACAAGCACGGAATCGTGGCCCACTCCGGCGCTCACCAACACTTCGTCGTGAAAATGCACACTCTCGTCGGGCGAGTCGGCCGTGGCAGCCGCTTCGATGCCCGCGAGGCGCAGGAGCACAGCGTCAAGGCGTTCATACAGGGTAGTGCGCAACGCCCAGTAGCCTGCGGCCGAGCCGAACACGACGATGGCGCCGACTGCCGCCGCGATTCGCAGGGCGAGCCGTGCGCGGAATGAACGTGCGGGCCGCGTCACGGTGCAGATCCGTCAAAACGAAATCCGACGCCCTTCACCGCCACGATGACGCGCCGCTGGCCCCGGTGCTCCAGCTTGTTTCGCAGGTTCGCGATGTGCACATCAATCAGCCCGGTTCCCGGATCGAACGTCATGCCCCAAACCCGTTCGAGCAGCTCAGCCCGCCCGACGGGCTCGCCGGACGCGCTCATCAACGATTCGAGCAACCGGTACTCGGTCGGCGTGACGTGTACCGGCGTTCCGCCGCGACGTACCTCGTGCCGCACACGGTCGAGTTCGACGTCACCCATATGCAGGGAAGACGTTGGAGTACCGGCCGCCCGCCGGCCGAGGGCGCGAACCCGCGCGACGAGCTCGCCGAAGTCGAACGGTTTGGTCATGTAGTCGTCCGCACCGACATCGAGCCCGCGTATGACATCCTCGGGGGCGTCGCGCGCAGTGAGCATCAGAATGGGAACCGCGCCACAATCAGCCCGAAGCGCTGACGTCACTCGAAACCCATCCGTGTCCGGCAGCTGAATGTCGAGAATGACGACATCGTACCCGCCGGAACGCGCGCACACGAGCGCCGACGCGCCGTCGCCGGCGACGTCCACTTCGTGCCCCTCTTCGGTGAGACCTCGCTTTACGAAATCCGCGACTCGCGGTTCGTCCTCAACCAACAAGATCCTCATCGGCCCTCGCGTGCTGCTGTCGCGTCCCGGAGGAAACTACACCGCGGTTGGGACGCTCCGCTCGACATCGCTTAAGAAATCTTGTGCTGGCGCTGCGCCATTCGCGGCGGCGTGAGGGATATACTCTGACGCTGAATCCCAAATGACATCCATATACATGACCAACGACCCGTTGCGGCCGACCCGCCGCGCGTTCGTACGCGCCTCCGCGTTTGCGGTTGGCGGACTCACTGGATTGAACCAGCTCCTCCCCGACTTCTCGTTGGCGGCAGCCGGCTTGCTCAACGAAGGTCCGGGTAGAGACCGCTCAGCCGCCATTGACCTGACCGTCGGTCGCACCACCGTGCGGATCGGTGAGCGAAACGCCGCCGCGGTCACCGTCAACGGTTCCATTCCGGCTCCGCTGCTCCGCTTTCGTGAAGGCGACACCGCCACCATCAGGGTGATAAACACCCTCGGCGAGGACACGTCGATCCACTGGCACGGCATCATCCTGCCCAACGCGATGGACGGCGTTCCCAAAGTGACGTTCCCCGGTATCAAACCGGGCGAAACGTTTCAATACGATTTCCCGCTCCTCCAAAGCGGCACGTACTGGTACCACAGCCATTCGGGAATGCAAGAACAGCTTGGCGTTTACGGGCCATTGGTTATCGACCCGCTCGAGCCGGACCCCTTCGGGTACGAGCGCGAACACATCATACAGCTCTCGGATTGGACGTTTGAGAATCCGCATCACGTGATGGCCAACCTGAAGAAAATGGGCGGCTACTACAATTATCAGCGCCGCACCGCGGCCGACATCTTTCGCGCTGGTGACGCCGGGCTCGCCGACCGGTCGGCCTGGGGCCGGATGCGCATGGATCCCACCGACATTGCAGACATCACCGGCGAGACGTACACCTATCTAATGAACGGCCGGCCGCCGGCCGCCGCGTGGACCGGACTTTTCCGGGCCGGCGAGCGGGTTCGCCTCCGGCTCATCAACAGCGGTGCCGCTACGTATTTCGACGTTCGTATCCCGGGGCTCGAGATGACGGTCGTACAGGCCGACGGCCAAAACGTGCAGCCGGTGACGGTCGATGAGCTTCGCATCGCGATCGCGGAAACGTACGACGTGATCGTTCAGCCCACGGAGGAGCGCGCGTATACTGTGTTTGCCGAGACGATCGATCGCAGCGGTTTTGCGATGGGCACACTCGCTCCACGTGAAGGGATGCGCGGGCCAACCCCGGAGCGTCGGCGCCGGCCGCTGCGTTCCATGGCCGATATGGGAATGGCTATGGGCGGCGGGGCGATGGCGGGAATGGACATGCCCGGGATGTCGCAGGCCGACCATGCCGGACACGTGATGACATCGGTCGACGCCGTGCCGCACGGGAAGGACGGGCACGGCCCGGGGAATTCGATGATTCCCGAGATGACGCAGCCACGGCTCGATGACCCGGGCACGGGGCTCGGCGAGGATGGCCGCCGGGTGCTTGCCTATCGCGATCTCAGAGGCCTTGTGGCGGCAACTGATGAGCGCGAGCCGGAGCGCGAGATCGAGCTTCACCTGACGGGCAATATGGAGCGCTATCTCTGGTCGTTTGACGGGAAAAAGTTCTCTGACGCCCCCGAACCGATTTCGATTGGCCTTGGCGAGCGCGTACGCGTCACGTTCGTCAACGACACGATGATGGAGCATCCGATCCATCTGCACGGCATGTGGATGCTGCTCGAAAACGGCGCGGCTGAGTTTCAGCCACGAAAACACACAGTAAACGTCAAACCCTCCGAGCGGCTGTCGGTAATAGTCGAGCCAGACGTCCCCGGAAAATGGGCCCTGCATTGTCACATCATGTATCACATGGATAGCGGGATGTTCCGGGTGGTTGACGTCAGCGGCCGCGCGGGGAACTGACCACATGCGCATCCGAGTCCGCTGTTGCCTTTTGGCTCCGGCGTTGGCTGTTGCTAGCGCGCTGGGCGTTAGCACGCCGATCTCCGCTCAGGTCGCTGATAAAGCGATCCACACGTTCGTCCTCTTCGACCAGCTCGAACAGCGCAACATTCGTGGCGAACAGCCAGTCGCTTGGGACATGATCGGGTGGGTTGGCGGCGACTTCAATCGCGTCTGGATCAAGTCCAGCGGCTCCCGCGCCACGCGTGGCGGAGGTAGCGACGCCGAGTTGGAGGCGCTGTTCGGCCGCCTTATTTCGCCATTCTGGGATGCGCAAATTGGTGTGCGTCTTGACACGCGCGGCGATGGGGGCGCGCGCCACACACGCTTGAGCGCAGTCGCCGCGCTCGAAGGCCTCGCGCCGTACTGGTTCGAGATCGAACCGTCGCTCTTCATCAGCGATCGTGGCGACATATCGGCTGAGTTTACGGCCACGTACGACTTGTTCATCACACAGCGTTTGATCGCCCAGCCCCGCCTCGACCTGCGGGCGGCGATTCAGGAAGTTCGGGAATTCGGCGTCGGCTCCGGGTTGAACGACGCTGGGATCGGCCTGCGCCTGCGCTATGAATTGCGGCGAAAGCTGGCGCCATATGTCGGCATTAGCTGGAACCGCAGCTTCGCGGGAACGGCTGATCTGGCGCGTGCCGGCGGTGAAGCCGTTTCCGCGACTGCCCTCGTTGGCGGGATGCGCCTGTGGTTCTGAGTACGCAGCGTTCGCATTTGCTCGTCCACGCACTGGAGGTACATGCATGACCGAGGCCCGTTCCACTGCAACCCGCGGCGGCGCCATCGCCGAACGTCTGGCGCTTAGTGCGCTGGACTATCCGACCCCCGCGCGCGCCAACCGCTGGGATTTCATGCTCGGCGCGCTTACGCTGGTGTCGCTGGTCGTGCTGGCGCTCACCGGAATCGTACTGACGCAGTACTACAACCCTGCTCCGCTTTCCGCACACGATTCGCTGCTGTACATCATCAGCAACTCGCCGGCCGTCTCGCTGCTGCGCGATACCCACGTCTGGGCCGCCTCGGCCGCGCTGGCCCTCGTGTTCGCTCACTTGGCCGCCGTGTTCTGGAGGCGAGGCTTTCGGAATCCGCGCGAAGGCATGTGGTGGAGTGGCGTCGTGTTGCTGATCCTGCTGTTTGGCCTCGCGTTCACCGGCACGGCCCTACGGGCCGATCAGGAAGCCGTCGAAGCGCTGGCCCATGCCGCTGCGGGAGCAAAGTTCGCCGGTGCGGCGGGCGCGTTGCTGAGCGCCGACTTCACACCGTCAACGCCGCTCCTTTCGCGACTCTATGCGTTTCACGTATCCACGCTGCCGCTTGCCCTGATCGCGTTGATGGCGCTTCACCTGTGGCTCGTGCGCAATCTTGGCGTCAGCGCGGTGGGCCCCGAGCGTGTGCGCTTCACGTCTCACCTCCGACTGATCAGCGGGGCTGGATTCGTGCTGGTAGCGATCGTCGCGAGCGCCGCGTTGATCTGGCCCGCGGCACTCTCCGCGCCCGGAGTGGTCGGATTTGAAGTCACCAAGCCGTCTTGGCCGTTCCTATGGGTCTACGCTGCCGAGAACCTGTTCGGGATGGCGGGGATGCTCATCGCTCCAGCCGTCCTCTTCGGTTTTCTCGCCCTCGTACCGATCACCGACCGGCACGACGGGCGCGCCGCGCAAATCACGCGGGTTCTCGGCGCCGTACTTTTCGTCCTGATGATCGGTGCGATCATTTATGCCGCGATTGCACCGGGTCAGAGTCACCTCGGCATGGACATGGGAGGCGTTTGAACATGCACACTTTTCGGCACGGCTCATCTGCACGGTGGATGCGCATTGGTGCGATTGCGCTCATCGCGCTTGTCCTGAGCGTTGCCGTCTACGGTAACGCCGAGGCACACGACCAGGGAACACTCAAGCTCGTGTCCAAGACCTTTCGTGCCGGCGATTCGCTGGTAGTTCTCGGCACGAAGTTCACGCCCGATGACGAAGTCACCTTGCTGCTGTTAGGCGTCTCGGGCCGTATCACGTTGGCCAAAGTGCCGACTGACACCGCCGGCGGTTTCCGACGAGTGTTGCTCGTCCCGGCCTCAGTGGCGCCCGGACAGTATCGGCTTCTGGCGGAAGCGATTGACGGCGATGTGGTCGCGGGCCTCGATGTGATGGTTACGGCCGCGGCGGCGCCAATGGCGCCGATGGCGGGAGTGGCCAATATGGAGGGAATGCCCGGACACGAAGGAATGGCGACGGACCCGACGGGCGAGGCTCTATCCATCGACCGGGAGCGAAGCACCGCGGTCACGGCGACAGCGATTCTGTTGATCATTGCATGTGCAGCGGCCGGAGCGATGTTCCTCCGCGGCTCACATGCCAACCCTCTCGAGGAGCAGTCATGAATACGATGAAACGTTCGCGCCGGTTGGGCGCGACAGTCGGCGGTGCGATTGCCGCAACGCTGGTCTCTGCCGCGGTGCTCGCGGCGCACGATTTCTGGCTCGTGCCGAACGCGTTGACGTTCGCACCGGGCGCGTCGGTTGAGGTACTCGGCCAGTCGGGCTCCCGGTTCCCCACAAGCGGCGGCCCGACGCAGCCGGCTCAGGTGGCCGAAGCTCGCATCGTCGGCAAGTCAAGCGACGTCAAGATCACCGATCTTTCGGTGAGCGGAAAATCGTTGATGTTGCGTAGCAAGCCCGGTGGCGCCGGCCAATACGTCGTGGCCGTATCACTCACGGCCCGCAACGCGCGGGCGACGCCGGCCCGGCTCCAACGGTACATCGCGCTCGAGGGCGCGCCCGAACTCGCCGCACGGTACGAACAGGAAGGCAAGTACCCGAAGGCCGACAGCGTGACGCAGACGAGTGCGAAGTTCGCCAAAACGATCGTCGAAGTCGGTTCGAACGGTGCCCGCGCTTTCGACAAAGTTCTGGGACAGGCGCTCGAGCTCGTTCCGCTGGACGATCCGGCGCATACGCATGCCGGCGGATCGGTTCGCGTTCGCCTGCTCTTCCATGGCAAGCCGATCCCGAACGTACACCTTCGCGCTGGCTGGGGTTCGCCGGACGCCGTGAATTCCGAACCGCCCACCGGCGCGCCGGCCAAGCCCGATCAGATCGTCGTCACTGGCGCCGACGGTGTGGCCAGGATCGATATCACCGAACCGGGCCTGTGGAATGTTCGTACGCTCTACGCCGCAGCGATGCAGGGCATGCCGGAACACTGGGAAGTGTACTTCTCGACGATGGTGTTCAGCGTGAGCGGTGGGATGGGCGGGCCATGAGACCCTGTCGGCCATCCTCCGCACCGCGCAGGGCGATGATATGGCGATCGCTCGGGTCGGGGCGAAGCAGGGGGAGTATGGCGCCTACGAGTATGGCACGTCATATTTCAGGGACGAAAACGGCACGCCGTTCTTCCGGTACACGACCCCGACCGGTAACGAGTACGGGTTCAGCGTTCCTGCGTGGAGAGCCTTCCTCGCAGAGATAAAGAAGCCGGCGACCGGAGTTATTCCCACCAAGTTCAAGGTGACTGCCAGTGGCAACGCCCCGTGGTTCGACCGACCGGAAGTCAACCGTGAAGCCCTCGATGCCCGTGCCGCCTACTGGGCAGACCGTGCCGGCGGGACAGGCGAAGGGGCATCCACTCTTGCAGCGGCTGCTCAAGCAGAGGGGTCTGCCGATGGTGGTGGATCCGGCACCCCCTCAGGTGCCGCAGGCACGGCGCGCGCCATGACGTTCACTGCCGATCGTAGGTACGGAAAGCGGCCGGGGACACAGCCCGGCCGCCGGACGGCTGTGCGGGTCGCAGCTATGGTGGTTGCGCTGCTCGTGACGGTCACGGCGGGTGCCGCCGCACATGACCTGTTCATGCGGTCAAGAGCTTGGTTCGTGTCGCCGGGTGCTTCCGTTCGCGTCAACGTGCTGAACGGTACGTTCTCGAAGAGCGAATCGCCGCTCACATTCGACCGGCTCACCGACCTCAGAATTGTCGGCCCCGGCGGGACGACGCGCCCCGACACCACTGCGTGGCGCGTCCACGGCGATTCCACCGATCTTGTCTGGACGGCCGGCGTGGCCGGAACGTATGTCGTGGGCGCCGCGGTTGCCCCGCGCGACAACCCCAAACCGGCCGACGTTTTCAATGCCTATCTCAAGGCCGAAGGCAACCCCGACGAACTCGAACTGCGCCGCAAGAATGGTGAGCTCACCAAGGCCGTGCGCGAGCGTTACGGGAAAAACGTCAAGGCGCTTGTTCAGGTTGGCGAGGCCCGCACCGCCGAGTTCGCCACTGAGCTGGGGCACTCGGCGGAGCTCGTGCCGCAAGAGAATCCGTATTCGCTCCGCGCAGGTGCCGAGTTGCGAATCAGAGTCTTGGTCGATGGCAAGCCGGTCGCGAATCAGGTCGTGCTGTTCGGCGGCGTCGGAACGGACGGCAAGACCATTGCCGAACTGGCGGTGCGATCCGGTACCGACGGCGTGGCGACGATCACGCCAGGCAAGCCGGGTAGCTGGTACGCGAAGTTCATTTCTCTCAAGCGGGTGACCGACGACCCCGCCATCGACTACCAGTCGAAGTGGGCGACGCTGGCGTTTGGGGTGCGCTGATACCGGCGGTGCGTGCAGCCGCGTAACGAACTGGAGCGACTGATCACAGACCCCGTGTGCGGCATGTCGGTCAAAGCGGACAGTCCGCATCGTCACACATTCGATGGCACGGAGTACGCGTTTTGCAGCACGAACTGCCGGGATCGCTTCGTGGCCGATCCCAGCGCGTTCATGAAGAAGTCGGCGACTCCAGTCGTGGCGCCCCCGGCTTCGTCGCCCTCAGCTTCGCCAGCGCCAGTAGCAACACCGGCAGCGCCACCCACGACCGGCTCGGCCGGCATCTGGACCTGCCCTATGCACCCCGAGATCGAGCGCGACGGTCCGGGATCGTGCCCCATCTGCGGCATGGCGCTCGAACCCAAAGACATCTCCCTGGGCGACGAGGACAACTCCGAACTGCGCGACATGTCGCGTCGCTTCTGGGGATCGGCAGCGCTCACTGCTCCGCTGCTGCTGATCGTGATGCGCGAAATGGTACCAGGACACTTCCTGGAAGACCTCCTGTCCGGCGCCACGCAGACTTGGGTCGAGCTGCTCCTGGCCACACCAGTCTGCACCTGGGCCGCGTGGCCGTTCTACACGCGTGCCGTGGCGTCCGTCCGGAATCGAAGTCTCAACATGTTCACGCTCATCGGCCTCGGCGTGTCGGTGGCGTACGGTTACAGTCTTGTGGCAGCGTTCGTCCCCGGGATCTTTCCGATGTCGTTTCGGGACGCCGACGGCCAGGTCGCCGTCTATTTCGAGGCCGCAGGCGTCATCGTCACGCTGATCCTGCTTGGACAGGTTCTCGAATTGCGGGCGCGCAGCCAGACGAGCGCGGCAATCAAGAAGCTGCTCGGCATGGCGGCCAAGACCGCGCGCCGCATTCGGGACGATGGCAGCGACGAAGACGTTCCGCTTCACGCCGTACAGGTGGGCGATCGGTTGCGCGTGAGGCCGGGCGAAAAGGTGCCGGTGGACGGTGTCGTGCTTGAGGGTACGAGCGTCATCGACGAATCGATGGTGAGCGGTGAGCCGATCCCCGTTGCAAAACAGCCCGATGACAAAGTCGTCGGGGCGACGGTGAACGGCACCGGATCGCTCGTGATGCGTGCCGAAAAGGTAGGGGCCGATATGCTCCTTTCGCGTATTGTGGCCATGGTCGCCGACGCGCAACGGAGCCGTGCGCCCATACAGAAGCTCGCTGATGTCGTGTCGGGCTACTTCGTGCCCATCGTGATCGGGATCGCGCTCGTGACGTTCGGCGTCTGGGCGAGCGTCGGTCCAGACCCGAAAATGGCGCATGCGCTGATCAACGCCGTCGCCGTGCTTATCATTGCGTGCCCGTGCGCGCTGGGGCTCGCGACGCCCATGTCCATCATGGTCGCAACCGGAAAGGGCGCGTCTGCGGGTGTGCTCTTCCGAAATGCCGAAGCGATTGAAGTGATGCGCAAGGTCGATACGCTGGTCGTTGACAAGACCGGCACACTGACCGAGGGGAAGCCCAAACTCGTCTCGGTATTGCCGATCGCCGGATTGGACGAGCAGGAGTTCCTGAGACTTGCCGCGAGCCTGGAGCGCGGCAGCGAGCATCCACTCGCCGAAGCCATCGTACGCGGCGCCGAATCGCGCTCCGTCGCGCTGGTCGAGGCAACCGAGTTCCAGAGTATCACCGGCAAGGGCATCCGCGGCAGCGTTGAAGGTCGCGCCGTGGCACTCGGCAACGCCGCACTGATGACCGACATCGGAGTGGCCGCAGGAGATTTCGCTGACCGGGCAGAGTCGCTCCGCGCCGAGGGGCAGACGGTGATGCTCGTCGCCGTTGACGGCAAGTTTGCCGGCCTGCTCGGCGTCGCCGACCCGATCAAGGAGACGACGGCCGAAGCGATCGCCGCGCTGCATGAGGAGGGCATCCGCATCGTGATGCTCACCGGCGACAACGCAACGACCGCCAACGCCGTGGCACGTCGCCTCGGAATCGACGACGTGGTCGCCGACGTCCTGCCGGATCAGAAGGTGGCTGCAGTCAAGCGCCTGCAGGCCGAAGGCCACGTAGTCGCGATGGCGGGCGATGGCATCAACGACGCTCCGGCGCTCGCCCAGGCGCAGGTTGGAGTCGCGATGGGAACGGGGACGGACGTCGCTATGGAGAGCGCATCGGTAACGCTCGTGAAGGGAGACCTGCGCGGAATCGTGCGCGCCCGCCGGCTCAGCAGGATGACGATGCGCAATATCCGGCAGAATCTCTTCTTCGCCTTCGCGTACAACGCCGCCGGCGTGCCGATTGCCGCTGGAGTCCTTTACCCATTCTTCGGGCTGCTGCTCAGTCCGATCATCGCTGCCGCCGCAATGAGCTTCAGCTCCGTATCGGTAATCGGCAATGCGCTCCGGCTCCGACGCGCGAAGATGTGATGAACGAACCTGTGTTGCCTAGCGCTCCGCAAACGTCTTGAGCTCACCATTCCGGTCGAAACTCACGACGGTGTAGCGTACTGAAGGACCGTCCATTCCCGGGCTCCCCGTCGGCATCCCGGGCACGGCGATGCCCACAACGGGCGGCCGGTCGGTGAGAACCCGCAGAATGTCCGCTGCCGGAACGTGCCCTTCGACGACGTAGTCTCCGATCGTCGCGGTGTGGCATGACACGGCCGAGTTCGGCACGCCGAGCCGCGACTTGATTGGCGACATATCCACGCGATCGACCACGTCTATGGTGAAGCCTTCCTTCCGCATGATCGCGATCCACTTGCCGCAGCATTCGCACGTGGGGCTCTTGTACACCGTCATGGCAACATCGCCAAGCCCAGCCTCGGCAAGCGTAGCGTGTGTTCGCGACTGCTGCGTGCCCTGCCACACCGTCACACCCGCCAACAGCGCGAGTGCGAACAAGGCGGCACCGATGACAATGCCCCTACCATTTCCGCGCCGTGGCGGAGCTGCAAAATGTTTCTGCGATTTTGACATTTTCTCTCCTTGAGATCGCGCTCTCAGAACGCGGGTTCGATTGCCGCAGACGGCGAGTTGATCGCGCCGGCCCGTGCCTCAGCGCGGACCACCTCCCGGCCCTTCCACAATGAGTAGATCGCCGGAATCACGACCAGCGTGAGAATCGTGCTGGTGACCATCCCGCCGATCATTGGCGCCGCGATGCGCCGCATCACGCTCGCGCCGGCGCCGCTCCCCCAGAGGATCGGGAGCAGGCCGCCCATGATCGCCACGGCGGTCATGAGTTTCGGCCGCACGCGATTCACGGCACCTTCCATCACGGCATCGTACAGGTCGGCAGCCGACGGAATCCGCCCATCACGCCGCTTCGCCGCCCAGGCCTGGTCGAGATAGACCAGCATGATGACGCCGGTTTCGGCCGCCACGCCGGCCAGCGCGATAAACCCGATCGCCACGGCCACCGACCGCTGGTAGCCGAGCGCCCAGATGAACCAGATCCCGCCCACAAGCCCGAACGGAAGCGAGAGCATCACGATCAACGACTCGGTGACGTTCTTGAAGTTGAAGTAGAGGAGCAGGAAAATGATCGCAAGCGTCGCTGGAATGACTACTTTCATCCGCTCTTTGGCACGCTCCATGTACTCGTACTGGCCGCTCCATGTCATCGTGTAGCCTGCCGGGAGCGTTACCATCGCGTCGACCCTCGCGCGTGCCTCCTCGACGTAACTGCCGATGTCGCGGTCAACAACATCGACATACACCCACGCCGTCGGCTGCGCTCCTTCGGTGCGCACGACCATCGGGCCGGCGACCTGCGTAATCGTGGCGATCTGGCCAAGCGGAACTTGGGCCGCAAAGCCGCCGCCACCGCCCATGCCGACTGCCGCGGCGCTGCCACCCGTCACTCCACCGCCCATACCGGCACTCATGGCCTGGCCTACGCCAGAGGAACCGCCGGTCCCGGTACCTCTCGTGTGCGCGACCGGGACCAGCACATTGGCAAGACGTTCCGGCGAATCCCGCAGTTCTTGCGGATAGCGCACACGCACAGCGTAGCGTTCGCGCCCTTCGACAGTCTGCGTGATCGTCATCCCACCGATCGCAGTCGCAATGACGGCTTGCACGTCGCCGATATTCAAACCGTGACGCGCGGCCGCTCCGCGGTCGATGTTGATGTCGAGGTAGTAGCCCGATACTGCGCGCTCGGCGAACGCGCTCCGGGTTCCCGGCACGTCGCGAACCGCCTGTTCCACTTCAATTCCGAGTCGCTCGAGTTCGGCCAAGTCAGGTCCAAAGATCTTGACACCGACTGGCGTACGAATCCCGGTCGCGAGCATGTCGATGCGCCCTTTGATCGGCATCGTCCACGCATTCGTGACGCCGGGAATGCGCACAGCGGAGTCCATCTGGACAATCAGCTGGTCGTACGTCAATCCGGGACGCCACTGGTCACGCGGCTTGAGCGTGATGGTCGTCTCGATCATGTCGAGCCCCGCGGGGTCGGTCGCAGTATTCGCGCGGCCGGCCTTACCCCACACGTGTTCGACCTCGGGGAACTGCTTGATGATGCTGTCCTGCAGCCGCAGGATCTCCCGGACCCGAGCCACACTGATTCCCGGGAGCGTCGTTGGCATGAAGAGGATCGTTCCCTCCTCGAGCGGCGGCATGAATTCGCTGCCGATTCCCTTCCACGGCACCCACGTGAGAATGAGCACGACGCCGGCCGCGACGATCACCGACCAGCGGCGCCGCAGCACAAACGTGATGATTGGATGGTAGAACCACTGCATCGCGCGGTTCACGGGGTTGGACCGCTCAGGCCACAGCTTCCCACGAACGAAGAGCGACATCGTGACCGGCACCAGCGTCACGGAGAGGAGGCTCGCGGCCGCCATCGCGAAAGTCTTGGTGAACGCGAGCGGAGTGAACAGGCGTCCCTCTTGCCCTTCCAGCGTGAAAACAGGAACGAACGAGACGGTAATGATGAGCAGTGAGAAAAAGAGCGCCGGGCCAACTTCCTGCGACGATTTGATGACGATGTTGAGCCGGTCGCGAGCCGACAGCACTCCCGTGTCAATGCGGCCCTGCCGATCAGGTTTTCCGCCGGCGGCGTCCACCGCGCGTTCGAGATGTTTGTGCATGTTCTCGATCATCACGATCGCAGCGTCGATCATTGCCCCGATGGCGATCGCGATGCCACCGAGCGACATGATGTCGGCGCCTACTCCAATCGTTCGCATTGCAATGAACGCCATCAGGATCCCGACCGGCAGCGTGAGAATCGCCACGAGCGCCGACCGCGCGTGAAGAAGAAACAGGATGCACACGAGCGCGACGACGATGCTCTCTTCAACCAACTTGTCGCGAAGCGTGTCGATAGCCCGGTGAATCAGGTCACTGCGGTCATACATCGGCCGGATGATCACACCCTCGGGCAAACCGCGTTCAACTTCGGCGAGCTTCGCCTTGACGCGGTCGATCGTGGCGAGCGCGTTCTCGCCGAACCGCATCACTACTATTCCGCCGACGGCGTCCCCACGCCCGTCGAGATCGGCGATACCACGCCGAACGGCTGGCCCAATGGACACGCGGCCGAGGTCCGCCACGCGGATCGGCGTACCGGCCGCCGTCGCGCCGACGACGACGTTCTCGATGTCACCGATGGATTCCAGATAGCCTAGCCCGCGCACCATGTATTCGCGCTCGGAGAGTTCCATCACCATCGCGCCAATGTCGGAGTTGGCGTTCTGGATCGCGCTCATTACGCGGGTGACCGGAACGCCGTACGCGAGCAGCTTGGCCGGATCAACGTCCACCTGATACTGCTTCTCGAATCCTCCTACCGACGCCACCTCGGCCACACCGGGTACGGCAGTGAATGCGTATCGCAGGAACCAGTCCTGAATGCTCCTTAGCTCGGCGAGGTCGAGCCGGCCGGTTGTATCCTCGAGCGCGTACTGGTAAACCCAGCCCAGTCCGGTCGCGTCAGGGCCAAGCGTCGGCGAAACCGACGCCGGGAGCTTTCCCTTCAGGCCGTTGAGGTACTCCAGAACGCGCGAGCGGGCAAAGTAGAGATCGGTATCATCGTCGAAGATGACGTAAACAAACGACACCCCGAAGAACGAGTAGCCGCGCACGACGCGTGCGCCTGACACTTTCAGCATCTCGGCCGCGATCGGGTACGTGACCTGATCCTCGACGATTCGCGGAGCCTGTTCGTTGTAGTCGGCCTGAATCACAACCTGCACGTCGCTGAGGTCCGGAAGAGCTTCGAGAGGTGTATTCCTGAGCGCCCAGACGCCACCGCCAATCGCGGCGACGGTGAACATCAGCACGAGCAGCGGGTTGCGGACCGACCACTCAATTATGCGCTTGAGCATGGCGCTACTCCTGCGGCGGCTTGGCGCCGACCGGAGCCGACATATCCATTCCCGGCATGCTTCCCATGCCGCCCATCAGCGTATTGAGATTCGACTCGGAGTCCACCAGGAACGTCCCCGAGGCAACCACCACGTCGCCGGCCTTTACGCCGCGGATGATTTCGATGCGACCATCATTCGCCGCGCCGAGCACCACGAGGTGCGGCTCGAGCATCGCGTCCGGTCGCTTTACGAAAACGATGCTTCGCTCTCCCGTCGTCAGTACGGCCGATCGCGGAACCGTGAGCACTCCCTGCCTGGCTTCGCTGTTCAGCCGCAGCGTCGCATACATCCCCGGCATGAGGCGTAGGCGCGGATTCGCCAGTTCGATGCGCACGCGCGCGGTGCGCGTATCGGCGTTGACCGTGGGATAGATGTAGGAGATGCGTCCGCGCCACGATTCACCCGGAAACGCATCAATCTCTGCGGTGACGGAAAGCCCCAGTCGCATCGCGCGAAGGTCCTGCTCGAACACTTCGCCCTCGACCCAGACGACGCTCAGGTCGGCGATTTTGAACAGAGCATCGCCGGGCATGATCCGCTGGCCCTGAAATACCGCCTTCTCAACGACGACACCCTGCGTTCCCGCACGCAACGTGAGCGTGCGCTCCACGACACCAGTCCGTTCGATCCGGGCGATGTCGGCCTCGGGAATATCCCAGTAGGTGAGACGGCGCCTCGCTGACGCGGCCAGTTCATCAGCGCCGCGCCGCGCATCGGGTGAGCCATCCTTGACGTCCGCCACGAGACGCGTGGCGAGGAGGAGCTCTTCCTGCGCAGCGACGAGCATTGGCGCGTACACGGAAAGCAGTGGTTCGCCTGCCTGAACTGCGCGGCCTGTGAAGTCCACGAAGAGCTGTTCAACCCATCCGTCAATCTTCGGAGCGATCGTCGTGACCCGCGTTTCGTCGTACTTGACCTGTCCCACCGTCCGGATTTCGCGCGCGAACGACCCCTGCGTGACGGTTGCGTATGTGATCCCGATCCGTCGGGCACCGTCGTCCGTCAGCATGACAGTGTTGAGCCCTTCGCTCTTCGCCGGCGTTGAGTCCGGTCCGGGCGTTCCCGCCATGCCCGCCATTCCAGAGTGGTCTTGCGGGTCCGCCGCAATCGGAACGGACTCCGGGCTGCGGGTCATGAACCACGCAGCGAACACGGCGGCGCCGAGCACAGCCACGCCGAGGGTTATGCCGAGTGCGCGCCGCATTGTCGAGGGCGGGTTGGTTGGGTCGGTCATCGGGTAGCTCCGGAAGCATCGGCGTCACGCGCCGAGGAGTTGGCGGAAAGGAGTTCACGTCCGAGCAGCATCTCGAGGTCGGCCCAGTCCTGCCCTTCCTCGGCTTCGAGTGCGGCCAGTTCCTGGCGGAATCGGTTCACCGCCATCTGATTGTCGAGCAGCGTCATGAAGTTCACGCGCCCCACACGGTACGCCGCGAGCGCCGACGTAACGGCCGCCTGCGCCTGTGGCAGAATCGTCGTGCGGTAGAGAACGGCCAGGCGCCGGGCCCGAATGAGATCGGCGTGGACTGCGGCCACACGCGCCCGTGTGTCGGCGCGCACCGCGGCCAAGTCGGCGGCGGCCACCTGCCGCATCGCGGCGGCCTCGTCGCGCATCTTGAACTGGCGGTCGCGTGCAAAGATCGGGAGGCTCGCCCCAACCATCAGGCTCCCCATTCGTTCGGTCCCCATCTCACCGCCGCGCTGCGCGTATTGAATGCCCACCTGCAGGTCGGGCCAGAGGTCGCGGCGAGCCAGTTCCTCGCCCGTGACGGCTGCGTCGAGCGCCCGTTCGCCCGAGCGCACCATCGGGCGTTCGGCTTCCGCACTGGAGATAAGCGACGCGAGCGTCGGTACTTCGGCCGGGAAGGTCGGCAGCTCCGGCATTCCGACCGGTCCGTCAGGCGCGAGATCGGCAAGTGAATTCAGTCGGGACGCGGCCGCCGTGCGCATCGCACCCATGCGCACCGTGTCTTCGGTCATCTTCGCGACCTCCACCTGCGCACGCAGCACGTCGGCCTGCTGGCTCTCGCCCACACGGTACATCGCCTCGGACATGCGCTGGAGATCGAGGAGCAGCCGCAGTGTCTCGCGTGCAACACCAAGCGAGACGTCGGTCTTGTACACTTCATAAAACGCCATGGCGCTCTGCGCGCGCACCGCCCACGCGACTTCGCGTGCCATCTCCGTCTCGCCTTCAGCGCGTGTTGACGCGATGCGTCCTGCGAGGCCCAGTTTGCCCGCGACCGGCACCATCTGCATCAGTTGCAACGTGGTCATGCCGAGGGTCTTCATCGGCGCGAGCTGTGGGAGCATGTAATCCATGAGCCCCAGTTGCAGTTGGGGGTCGGGCATGCGCCGGGCGCCCGGCACGACCGCAGCTTTCGCGTCCGCCATTGCACGTGCGGCAGCCGCGCGCGGATTGTCGCGCGCGACGGCAGCATAAACCGAACGGAGCTGGAGCGCCGTCGTATCGGAGGCGGAGAGCGACTGAGAATTGGCGACGCCAAGCGGCGCCACGGATATCAGCAGCGCGGCGCATACGGCAACCGGCAGGACAGAACAATGCTCGGTAGGCTTGGCGAACACGCCGACGCCCATGCGCGAACATGGCATTGATCGAAAGAACACGGATTACTCCACGGTTGTGTGGCGGCAGACTGCCGCCACGGGCGGACCTCCCCTCCGGCACGCGAGCGCGTTGGCGCTACGAGCGTGCGATGATCAGAGGACGGTCAGCTGCGTGGAGGGGGTGGTTCCGGCCGGAGCGGCCCAGTGCCGAGCCCGACCTGATGGCGCCACACCGCGAGGTCAACAGCGGCGGCGGCAACAGGCTGCGCCGACGACGGTGTAACGGTGACGAATGCCACGCCGCAGGGAACCGACGCCTGACAACCGTGCCGGGACCCCGGCGAGCTGTCGCACGGACCGCCGTCGTGGCCATTCTGATCCGCGCCGGCCTCTTGTGCGCACAGAGCCGATTCGTCGTCCATCGGCATCCCCATCCCCGCTTCCATTTCCATCATGGACGCTGTCATCGAATCGCCCAGTGGCCCACAACTGGCCCACTGCGCCGCATCCGCAAGCGGAAGCAGCAGCACAAACACGGCAGCGATGATTCGGCGAGTCATTCCGGACGAAGATTCCGTGGGATGATGGTGGTTACCTACGAGAACTGATGTAAGCCTACGGGCGGCGACGATCTACCACAACGGGGCGATCTGCCGATGCCGTGTAGGGATTATACCGACGTCGCATGCGCGTTTCCCCTCTGCTCACCGGTTACCCATCCACCGAGACTGAGTCATCGGCGTCGCTTGATGCGCGGCCGTACCTGAGCAAGGAGTGCCGGTGCCACGAATTCTCGTCATTGATGACGATCCAAAGGTCACGAGTGTTGTCCGCCGCGGACTGGCGTTGGAGGGCTACACGGTTGACGTCGCCGGCAGTGGCCCAGATGGCCTTTCGATCGCGCGCGACCACACGCCGGACCTTGTGTGTGGCATGACGCTCAACGAGAAGGACGCTGCGGCAACGGCCTCATTCGAAGGCACGGAGTACTACTTCTGCAGCCAGGGCTGCCATGCAGCCTTCATGGCAGATCCCAAGCAGTACGCCGGCAAACAATGATGCGGCCCGCTCCGTTCACCCGCATTGTGGTGCCGCTCACGCCCCCGTTGTCACCGCACCTGAAACGTCAACGTGGCCCACTTCGACTCGTAGTTCAGCCCCTCCGTACGCATGGCCGCCATATTGATGAACTTCACGTAGACCGCGCCCGCGTGTGCCAGCGGAATGCTGGCGACGCCCTCGGAGTTCGAACGCGTGCTCTTCTGCTCCACGGCAGCGTCCTTGTCGTTGGTACCGCCGTACAACACGAGCTGGTTCGCGACCGGTTTGCCGTCCACCAGCGCCCGGACACGGAGCGTTCCGCCAACGGCAAGCGAATACGGATTCTCGAGCGGAACGAGCTCGGCAGGGTAGCCCATGACGGTCGCATAGTGATCGCTCCGGGCGTTGCCGACCTGGATGAGCGTCTTGATGTGTTTCGCATACCGCTCGCGCACCGAGTCGGCCGACTGGCCGGCACGCTTGCGCGCCGCGAGTACGTCGGGGATGCCGTCTTCCTGAAGGTAGAGGTCAAAATCTGCGCCGGTCATCGTCAGCGCGTTGGGCTTCGTCGACACGCCGACGACGTACGTTCCCGCGCCGCGAGTATGAATGTGAAACGTGCTCGTGTCGCCGACGACGCCCCATTCGGCGGTGTCGAGCGGCGACCGTCGCGTCGGTGACACGACACTCAGGTCGGCCAGCCGGTTGCGCGCAATGGAGTTCTCGCTGCGGGTGAACGTGCCGTTGAGCACGCGAATACGCACCTCGGTGTTTTCCGGTGCGAAATAGCGCGACGGCTTGAGGAACATGTCGTGCGCGGCGCCGATCGCCACGGCGCACAGCACAAACGCCGCGGCCAGCAGGGGAACTCGTGTGATCTTCTTCATTTCACGTACCTCAATGATTGATAGTCGCCGCGCGTGGTCAGGGTCACGACGAGAGGTTCGGCCGTGCGATTGCGCCAATACCAGCCGTGGCGTCCGTCAAATGCTGCCACGATCTCACCGGAGTCAGCCCGCACGGCGACACCCTTTCGATAACTGTGAAAGTCACCGTCCGGCGCATTGAGCGTGTCTCCGTGCAGGTCGTAGTTCACCACACCTCGATCGGTTGACCAGGCGAAAGTCGCGCGCGCACCCTTTCGCATGTCGAGCTTGATTTCTTTTCCTTCGCCCGCCTTCAGCTCGACTCGCTCAACGTGGCTGTTCGTGGATGTTCCCGGTGCAGTGGCAATCGCGGCGGGGACGGTCGCAGTTGCAGTTGCAATTGCAGTTGTAGCGGTCGCCACGCTGTCTTCGCGGTCCGCCGCTGCGGCTGCCGCGGCGTCAGCCGAGTCATTGGCCGCGGCTTCCTTCGCCAGCCGCGCCTTGATCTCGCCCATCCGCGTCAGGCCAATCACGCTCCCGATCCGCGTCGGGTCGATCCCGTACTCGGCTGGCAACACCACGGTCACGAGAATCACAGCCGCGCTCACGATTGCGATGGCTGTCGATCGAAGCAACGCGCGTGACGACGGAAGCGTACCGTCAGGCGTCGCAGGTGATCCGGAGGTACCGGGCGCATTCGGAGTGTCGTCTGCCTTCATATGAAGTCCGGAAGAAAGTAGCCTGTGACTTGATAGCCCACGAGCACGAAGCCGGCGGTCATGATCCAGACATTCGCCGCGTATGCGTGCCGCCCGAAGCTCCTGGTACGACGCCAGTATCCCATCGCGATCAATATCGCGCTCAGCGCGAGCAACTGGCCCATCTCCACACCAACGTTGAACGCCACGAGATTCTGCACGAGCCCGTCAGGCGAAACCTCAAAGTCGAGAATCTTTGTCGCCAGCCCAAATCCGTGGAACAACCCAAAGATCAGCGTCGCAGCCTTGGTGCTCGGCTGGAATCCAAACCACCGCTGGAACGCGCCGAGGTTATCCAGCGCCTTGTACACAACGGAGAATCCGATGATCGCGTCAATGATGTACGCGTTCACCTTCACCTCGGTCAGCACACCGGCGATCAGCGTAACGGAATGACCGACCGCGAAAAGCGTGACGTACAGTCCGACATCGCGAAGCCGATGCAGAAAGAAGATGACGCCGAGCAGGAAGAGGAGGTGGTCGTAGCCGGTGACCATGTGTTTGGCACCGAGGTACGCGAACGGCATCAACAGAACGCCGGAAACTTCCTGGATCCATCCTTTGTCGCCGGCGGTCACGCCGTGCGCAAACGCATCAGCCGGAAAGGCGATCAGCGCGCAGATCGTTGATAACACGACGAACGCCCGCCACCGGTCAGTTGGGTTCCATTTGCTCATGCTCAGATCTCATCCGAAGTGTGGAATCTCCGAGAATCTACCTCCAGTCAATGCGCTACGACGTTGTGCAGTCGCCGCGTGCCCGGTATACATTTTGGTCATGCTTCGCGCCACCGTGACTCGCGCCTCCATGCTGGCGCTTGCCTCAATCGTTGCGCTCGCTCCCGCCGGTACGGCGTGGGCGCACGCCGAAGCGCATCATGTGGCGTCGGAGCGCACACACGACTCTGGCGCGCACGAATCGCACGGACGCCGATCGCATGCACATGCTCCGCTCGATCACGCCGACGGAGCATCCGATGTCGGGCAGGCGCCGGACGTGACGTCCGTCTCTGCGCCGGGTGACAGAGATCACCACCATTCGACGCTTTCCGAGGCCGCGCTCCCGCGACCGGATCGTGATGCGCCGCGCGACGGTCCCGCCGAGCCAGACCGCCTGACCGCGAGTGAGATACCGATGGCTGGCGCCGTCGTCGTGGAGGCCCGCACCACATACGCGGCCACTCACGGCAAAAGTCCTCCAGATCGACCGCGCGGCCCCCCGGCCAACTGATCAGCCGTAGCGCGCCGCGGGCATCCTGCCCGTGCGCTGCCCGCCACACACATCATACAGAGTCGCTGAACGCGCCCGGAGACTTCCGGGGGCGGCTTGGCAGCCGGCTGGCCGCACCGTTCAGTGCGCCGACCGGTGCACCAGCCGGTGGACCCGGGGATGCATATGAATTCAATGAAGCAGGTCGGAATACTTGTTGCCGTCGCCGCGCTCGCTGGATGCGCGAGCGCACCATCACGCTCACCAATCGTCCAGCCGCGTGCACTCGGGCGGGACGTGCCGGTCTTTTGGCCCGTTCGCAATGACAGCGGGCGACCCGCAACGTCGGCACCAGTTGGCGCCAACGACTCCCTTGCATTGCGCGATGCGGTCGCGGCCGCGCTCCTTCACAGTCCGACGCTCGCTGGGTATGCGTGGGACGTGCGGGCACGCGAGGCACAACTGCTGCAAGTCACGAGATTCCCGAACCCGGTCGTGGGTTTCTTGGCCGAAGACGTCGGTGCCTCGCCGGTCGGAAGCGGAAATGCTGCTCAGCAGGTGATTGAGCCGCAGACGACAATTCAGCTGAGCCAACTGGTCGAGCTCCCCGGCAAGCGGTTGGCACGCCGAAGAATGGCAACGGCCGACCGCGATCTCGCGGGTTGGGACTACGAGTCGGCCAGAATCGACCTCCTGACTCGCGTCACGCAAACGTTCGTTGACCTGCTTGCCGCGCAGGAGATGGTCGCCCTCACGACGCAAGCAACCGCGACCGCCGACCAGGTGCTGCAGAGCGTCGCCGCGCGCGTACAGGCTGGGGTAGCGTCGCCGATCGAAGCCACCAAGGCCGACATCGGGCTTGCATCTGCCCGCATCGAATCCGAGCGCGCGACGCAGCGACTAGACGTCGTTCGGCACAAGTTGGCGTCGGAATGGGGTGCCGCAGCACCGGACTTCGCGGCAGTCAGAGGCGACCTCAGCACCGTAGCCGCGCCGCCAACCCATGCCGCGCTCGCGGCGCAACTCACGGAAAACCCCGAACTCGCGCGATGGACTGCGGAGATCTCGCGGCGGCGGTCGGCACTTTCGTTCGAGTCCGCGAAGCGCCTCCCCGATGTTTCCGTGATCGCCGGCCAGCGCACGTTTACCGAACTCAACACCGACGCCTACGTGGTCGGTGCATCAATCGCCCTCCCACTGTTCGACCGCAATCAGGGCGGCACGGCCGAGGCAAAAAGTTTGCTCAACAAGTCGTATGAAGCCAGGCGGGCCGCGGAATTGCGCGTCGGGCTGGCCCTGACGACTGCACACAGCGCTCTCACAACGGCGTACCGGGAAGCGACCACGTTGCGCGAGACGATCCTGCCGCGATCCCAAGAGGCGTTCGATGCCGTTAGCGAGGGATACAGGCTCGGACGCTTCGGATTGCTCGATGTGCTCGATGCGCAGCGCACGCTGACCTCGGCGCGCACGCAGGCGTTGAGGGCCGGCGGCGAGTATCACAAGGCCGTCGCCGAAGTCGAACGACTGATCGGAGCACCACTCCCCACTGTGACCCGAGAGCGGTAACCGCGAATGCAAACGACAAACACACCGTACGCAAAACGCTCGATCCCGGCGGTCGGCGTAATCGTCGCCGTCGGCGTCGCGCTCACCGCTCTCGTGCTGATGTTCGGCCGTGGCGGTTCTGCCGTTGAGTCGGGCGGCGAGCCGGGAGCGCTCACCTACCCACGCGGACCCCACGGGGCCCGGCTCCTCTCCGATGGTGCGCTTCAACTCGAGGTCACCATCTACGAAACAGGAGTCGAGCCGCAGTTTCGGGTCTACACGTACGACGCGAACCTCGAGCCCGTCGCTCCGGCCGACGTGCAGCTCCGAATCGAGCTGCATCGGCTCGGTGGTCGCGTAGACCTGCACGAATTCAAACCCGAGGCGGACTACCTCCTCGGCGACGCAGTCGTCGAGGAGCCGCATTCGTTTGACGTGAAAGTCTTTGCGCAGGCTGGTGGCCGGTCGTACGAGTGGTCGTACTCGCAGATCGAGGGAAAGGTCAAGCTTACCGAAGACCAGCTCAAGAGTTCGGGGATCACGATCGAGACCGTCGCGCCGCGGCGGATGATCACGACCGTCACCCTGCCCGGCCAGGTCACCGCCGACGAGACGCGCCTCGCGCACGTCGTCGCGCGGATGCCCGGCGTCGTAGCCGAGGTGTTCAAGCAGGAAGGCGACGTGGTGCGGAAGGGTGACGTACTCGCGGTGATCGAGAGCCGCGAGTTGGCCGCCGCGAAAACAGCGTTCGTGGCCGCGGAGCATCATCGCGAGTTTCTCGGCACGGCGCTCGCCCGCGAGGAATCGCTCTGGCAGAAGAAGATTGCCGCCGAGCGCGACTACCTCGAAGCCAGGCGCCATTACGACGAGGCTCTGCTGAACGAGCGGCTCGCCGCACAATCACTGATCGTACTCGGGATTCCGCGCGAATCGCTCGAGGGGCTCGCGAGCGCGCCTGCCGAGTCAATGGCGAGGTTCGAGATTCGCGCGCCGCTCGACGGCCGCATCATCGCGCGCAACGCCGCAGTCGGAGAGGCAGTGCCGGCCGATGAACGGCTGTTCACCGTCGCCGATCTTTCCACCGTCTGGGTGGACATCACGGTGTATGCAAAGGACCTCGCCATGGTTCGCGAGGGTCAGGCCGCCACCATACGATCCACCGACCTCGGCGCCGAAGTGACCGGTTGCGTTGCATTCGTCAGCCCTCTCGTGGGCGAGGCCACGCGCGCTGCCAAGGCGCGCATCGTGCTGGCGAATCCGCGCGGCACTTGGCGCCCGGGGCTCTTCGTCAACGTCGAACTCGTTCGCGAGACGACGGTCGTCAAGCTCGCCGTCACCACCGAAGGCATCCAGACGTTCCGAGACTGGCAGGTGGTGTTCGTTCGCTTCGGAGATTGGTTCGAGGCACGTCCGCTGAAGCTCGGGCGTAGCGACGGGACGTACATCGAGGTGCTCGAGGGCCTGCGCCCGGGGGAGAGATACGCGGCAACGAACAGTTTTGCGATCAAAGCCGAAATCGGGAAGCTCGGCGCCACGCACGACCACTGAGGCGCCGCAGACGATGATTGAACGGTTGATTCGCTATTCGATCCAGCATCGCTGGCTGGTGCTGGTGCTCACGCTCGCGATGGCGGCGTTCGGGTTGTTCAACTACACCCGATTGTCGATCGACGCGGTTCCGGACATCACCAACGTTCAGGTGCAGATCAACACCGAGGCACCGGGTTACTCGCCGCTCGAAGCCGAGCAGCGCGTCACCTACCTCGTCGAGACGGCCATGGCCGGACTCCCGCAGATGGAGGAAACGCGTTCCATCTCACGCTACGGACTGTCGCAGGTGACGGTGATTTTCGAGGACGGCACCGACATTTACTGGGCGCGCCAGCTGATCGCCGAGCGCGTGCAGGAAGTGAAGGGCCAGCTGCCACCAGGTATCGAGCCGAGGATGGGGCCGATCGCCACCGGCCTTGGTGAGATTTTTCTCTGGACCGTGGAGGCTGCGCCGGACGCGCTGACCGTGGACGGACGCCCGTACAACACGACGGACCTCCGAACCATTCAGGACTGGATCGTACGGCCGCAGCTGAAGACGTTGGCCGGCGTCGCCGATGTGAACACCATCGGGGGCTACACGAAGGAGTTCCACGTCACGCCAAGTCCGGACAAGTTGGTCGCGTACGGCTTCACGTTTCGCGACATACTCGAAGCGCTGGCGAACAACAACAGCAACGTCGGCGCAGGGTACATCGAAAGGAGCGGCGAGCAATACCTGATCCGCGCTCCCGGTCAGGCGTCCGGCCTCGACGACATCCGGCGGATCGTCATCGGAACACACGCCGGTGCGCCGATCCGCATTCAAGACGTGGCGAATGTCGATCTGGGAAACGAACTCCGGACCGGCGCCGCGACCGAGGACGGCCGCGAGGTGGTGCTCGGAACCGTATTCATGCTGATGGGCGACAACAGCCGCACCGTGTCGCGGCGCGTCGCGGCGCGGATGGAGGAGGTCAATCGCACGCTGCCGGCCGGTGTCGTGGCCAAGACCGTTTACGACAGAACGACGCTCGTCGACGCGACGATCAATACGGTCAAGGACAACCTCGTCATCGGCGCTCTGCTCGTCATCGCGATCCTGTTCTGGTTCCTCGGCAACGCGCGTGCCGCGATCATCACGGCCTGCGCGATCCCGCTCTCGATGCTCTTCGCGATAACAGGAATGGTGGAACGTGGCGTGAGCGGCAACCTGCTCAGCCTCGGCGCCGTGGATTTCGGCATCATCGTGGACGGCGCGGTGGTCATGGTCGAAAACTGCATGCGCCGGCTCGCAGCGCGGCAACACGAAGCCGGCCGGCTCCTGACACTCGAGGAGCGATTGCAGGTGGCGGGCGATGCCGCCACCGAAGTCTGGCGGCCCACGATGTTCGGGCAGCTGATCATCATGGTCGTGTACCTGCCGATCCTCACGTTGACCGGTATTGAAGGGAAGATGTTCTTCCCGATGGCGTTCACCGTGCTCGCAGCCCTCTTCGGGGCGATGGTGCTGTCGGTGACGTTTATTCCGGCCGCCGTCGCAACCTTTGTCAGCGGCCGTGTCTCCGAATCCGAAAGCGCACCGGTGCGGTGGGCCACGAAGTACTACATCCCCGCACTCACGGCGGCTCTGCGCCACCGCACGCGAATCGTCGTGTCGGCCGTGATGCTGATGGTCGTGAGCGGAGCGATGGCCACTCGCCTTGGCAGCGAGTTCCTCCCCAGCCTCGACGAAGGCGACCTGCTCGTGCACGCGCTCCGCATTCCGGGGACGAGCCTCACGACGGCGATCGAGATGCAGCACGCGCTGGAGCGGAAGTTCAAAACGTACCCGGAGGTTGACTACGTCTTCTCCAAGATCGGCACGGCGGAAATCGCCACCGATCCGATGCCACCCAGCGTGGCCGATACGTACGTGATGCTCAAGCCGCGTGCACTCTGGCCGAACCCCAGACGCCCGAAGGCCGACCTTGTGGCGCAGCTGCAGCGCGAGCTGCCGCTGATGCCGGGCAACAACTACGAGTTCACGCAGCCCATCCAGATGCGGTTCAACGAGCTCATTGCCGGCGTGAGAAGCGACGTGGCGGTGAAAGTCTTTGGTGATGATCGCGACGTTCTGGCCGACGTCGGCGAGCAGATTGAGGCCGTGCTGAATGCGGTGCCCGGCGCCGCCGACACGAAGGTCGAGCAGACGACAGGATTGCCGGTGCTGACCGTTCACCTCAAGCGCGACGAAATGGCGCGGCTCGGCCTCAACGTTCGGGATGTGCAGGACCTGGTTGAGGTGGCGTTCGGCGGGAAGGTCGCCGGCCAGGTGTTCGAAGGGGACCGGCGGTTCGATATCGTGGTCCGTCTGCCCGAATCGTTGCGCGCACGAATGGAGGAAATGGAGCGACTCCCCGTTCCGCTGCCGCGCGGTACGCGTGCCGGCAACGGGCCAGTTGGCTACGTGCCGCTTGGCAGTGTGGCAGCGTTCGAGGTCGCGCCCGGTCCGAACCAGGTGAGCCGCGAGAACGGCAAGCGCTACGTCGTCGTCACGGCGAACGTGCGCGGTCGTGACATCGGGTCGTTCGTGGCTGATGCAGAACGGCAGATTCGCGAGTCCGTCGTGATCCCTGCGGGATACTGGACCGCTTGGGGTGGCCAGTTCGAACAACTGGTGTCGGCGCGCGAACGGCTGATGATCGTGATTCCCGTTGCGCTGCTGCTGATCTTCGGGCTGCTCTACGCGACCTTTGGAACAGCCCGCGACTCGTTTCTGGTGTTCACCGGAGTTCCGCTGGCTCTGACGGGCGGCGTCTTCTTCCTCTGGATTCGAGGAATTCCGTTCTCAATCTCGGCTGCGGTTGGATTCATCGCACTCTCTGGCGTGGCCGTACTCAACGGCCTCGTGATGCTCACGTTCATCAAGCGGCTCCGGCAGGATGGCAGTTCGGTGGATGACGCGGTGATGGTTGGCGCCGTGGCCCGTTTGCGTCCGGTGCTGATGACCGCGCTCGTCGCGGCACTCGGGTTTCTGCCGATGATGCTGGCCACGGGACGTGGCGCCGAGGTGCAGCGTCCGCTCGCAACGGTGGTCGTTGGAGGGATTCTCTCCTCGACCATTCTGACGCTGCTCGTGCTCCCGGTTCTCTATCGCATCTTCACGCGCGACCGTCAGCCCACCGGGGTTGCATGACTCCGATCCTGCCGTCCGGCGCCCGCCGTGGCGCCCCGCGCGGCCAGATCACTACTGTTTAGCACCATGATGAGCAGATGGGTGACGCCGTGACCTGGACGCCGGCATACCGGCGGATCCCTGCCGCACTCCGCCTAGCGTTCGTCGCGGCGATCATCGCTGCGCTGGCCCCGACCGCGCAGATCGCAGCTCAAACCGTACTCCCGCCGGCACTGGTGCAGGCCCAGAGGATGTGCGACGGCGACACGATCACGACGATCGATATTCGGTCGCATCCTCCGTCTGGCGCGGGCTTGGCGGCGGCTACCGAGCAAGCAGCCACGAGTCGACTCGGGCTGACCTACGTTCCCACTCGGCACGCCGTGATCGCCGCGTACTTGCGCCTGACGAGCGGCACCGTGTGCACGGAATTCGATCGCAGCGAATCGGAACGCCTGCTCCGCGCGCAACCGTTCATCGCGTCGGCAACTATTCAGGCGATTCGCGAAGGCCCTGGACGTGCTCGGCTTCAGGTTGATGTCGTCGATGAACTACGGCTTGTCGCTGACGCCCGCACGCGGCACGGCACAGTCTCGGCGCTCAAGCTCGGCTCCGGAAACTTTTCGGGTCGCGGTCTCTCGCTCGTGGCGGGCGTGCGCCGCGGCTTCGCCTACCGCGGCGGGTTCAGCATCGACGCGGCCAAGTACGGTATGTTCGGGCGACCTGATGTCCTCACCGTCGCCGCGGAACGGCGCCCGGTCATCGGAGAGCGCCTCTCGTTCGAACTAGCCGAACCATTCCTCACCGATCTGCAGGTCCGTGCGTTTCATACACGCGCGCAACTCCTGAGCGGCTACGCCACGATCCTCCGGCCCGTCGGCGACGAAGCGTCGGTTTTCGTGCGCCGCACGTCGTACGACATCGGCGCGGTCTGGCGGCTCGGGCGCGCCGGCGGCAGCCGACCGGTTGGACTCGCCGGACTGGCGTTCATGGGCGAGGACGTGCGGAGCGGCAATGACCTCGTGATTGTTGCCGACACTGGTCTCGTCGCTGGCCCCGTGAACGCGTTTGGTTCGAGATACGCCGACTTCAGCGTTACGCGTCTGGCTGCCATCGGCGGTGTACGCGCGCTCCGCTTCACCACGGTCGCCGGGTTCGACGCCTTGACCGCCGAGCAGGACATGGGGATCGGTGTGCAGGTTGACGCGCTCGTTGGACCGAGCATCTACGCATCCGGGCATTCCGACGATATCCTCGTCGCGACGGACCTGTATGCAGGCATGGGAAACGCAACGTCGTTCTTCACGGCCCGCGCGCTCATGGAAGCGCGCAGTGGTCGCAGCAGACGCGAGTGGGACGGCGCGGTCATGAGTGGGCGACTTTCGTGGTACGGCAAGGACGGCATCGAGCGCACCCACCTGGTGAGCCTCGACTTTTCGGCGGTGCACGCGCTGGTATTCCCCGCACAACTATCGCTTCGCGACCCCGAGGGAGGTCTCCCGGGCTACGCGGATGCGACGACGGCCGGTGGCCAGCGCGCCATAGTGCGCGTAGAGGAGCGGCGCGTCCTCCGATCGTTCGGCGCTCGCGGAGAACTCGCGGCGAGCGCATTCGTTGCCGCCGGAAAACTCTGGGCTAGCGACGTACCGTATGGCGCCATCACCGGTATCCTCGGGTCGGCGGGCGTGTCGCTGCTGGGAGCGTATCCCTCCGGCGGCAAACGCACATATCGGGTTGACCTCGTCCTGCCGTTCAATCCGGCGCGAGCCGGCACGCGCTTCGAGGTGCGCCTCTCCGTGAGTGATCGGACCCGCCTGTTCTGGCTTGAACCGCACGACGTCGCGCGCGCACGCAGCGGAGCGGTGCCGGTGAGCCTTATGAAGTGGTAGCGGAGCCGGCCAGCGTTCCGGAAGTGGCGCCGCGCCGCCGCGCGGCTCACTTTTCCCCGCCGGAGGGGGCATGACGGTTTCGTACGACAACTCCAAGACGATCTTCGAAGGCATCAAGGCGGCCGGTATCCGGTCTGCGTCGGCGCTGCCCGAGACGTGGCTCGGCCTGCTGTTGCAACGCGCCGAAGACGATCCCGACTTCGACCTCGTGCAGGTGGCCAAGGAGGAAGAAGCGATCGGAATCGCCGCCGGCGCCCACTTCGCCGGAACGCCGCACGTGCTCCTCATGCAGAACCACGGATTCCTCGCCGCCATCAACGGCATCGTGTCGCTAGCCCAGCTCTACGGCTTGCCACTCTGCATGTTGATCGCATTTCGCGGCCATTGGGGCGAGCCGTATCCGTGGCACACGCGCGGCGGCATCGTCACCGAGGAGGTTCTGCGTGCGCTCGGCATTCCGTTCGAATACGCCCGCGACCCGAATCAGGTCGCACGCCAGATTCGCGAGGCGTGGACGTTCTCGCAGAGTTCCCTCTCTCCCGTTGCGCTGTTGTTGACGCGCGAACTGATGGAGGACTGATGGAACGCGCCCGCTGCATCGAGATGATGTACCCGGAACTCGAGGAGCCGCTCGTCGTGACCATCATGGGAGCGGCCGCTCAGGAACTCTACAACCTCGGACATCGCGAGAACTTCTTCTACCTCCAGCACGCGATGGGACTTGCCTCATCCGTCGGACTCGGACTTGCGCTGCATCGCCCTGCAGAACGGGTGATCGTATTCGACGGCGACGGCTCGGTGATGATGAACCTCGGGACTTTTGCCACGCTCGCCAGGTATCGGCCGAAGAACCTCATCCATATCGTGTTCGACAACGGCAGCCTCCTCTCGACCGGTGGATTCGATTCGCAAACCACGTCCGGAATCACGGACATCGCGGCCATCGCCCGCGGCGCGGGCGTTCAGGAGGTCGTCAGCGTTTCTGATCCCGTCGCGTTCGGCGAGGCGTTTGTCGCCGCTATGGAGCGTGACGATCTCAGCGTGATCGTCGCCAAGGTCTCTGCCGTCGGCCCTGAGGTATACGGAATGGACCTCCAACTTCGAGAGAACGCATTCCGGTTCCGCCGCCACATTCAGGGCTTGGACCGTGGCGTGGGAGCGACACCCTGAGCGACACCCTGAGCGGCGCGTTGAGCGGCGCGTTGAGCGGCGCGTTGAGCGGCGCGTTGAGCGGCGCGTTGAGCACGCAGCAGCCGGCATACGATCTCAAGGCCTGGCGCGGGCGCATGCCGCTGCTCGCCAGGATGATCCCGATGAACAACTGTTCGCAGGCGCCCCAAACGGATGCCACGCGCGCCGCCGCGGAGCGCTATCTGGACACGTGGAACCGGCAGGGTATGGACTGGGACGCCTGGATGGCCGAGGCACAACTCGCCAAGCGGGCGTTCGCCGCGCTGATCAACGCGAGCGTGGACGAAATCGCCGTATTCAGTTCCGTCTCGGAAGCCACCAGCGCCATCGCAAGCGCGCTGGACTTCACCGCTGGCCGAGCGACCGTCGTCGCAAGCGAAGCGGAGTTCCCCACCATCGGCCACGTCTGGCTTGCGCAGGAACCACGTGGAGCACAAATGACGTGGGTGCCCGTGCGCGACGGCTTAGTACACACGGCCGACTATGACGCGGCGATTACGGGCGACACGGCGATCGTCTCAGCGTGTCACGGCTTCTATATGAATGGCGGCACTCAGGATCTGGCAGCGCTCGCGGCGCGAGCCCACGCCGCCGGAGCCCTTCTATATGTAGACGCCTACCAGACGCTGGGCGCCGTGCCGGTCGACGTGAAAGCGCTCGACGTGGACTTCCTTGCCTCCGGCAACCTCAAGTACCTCATGGGCGTGCCGGGAATAGCGTTCATGTACGTCAAGCGCGATCTGATCGAGCGCCTGCGTCCGACGGTTACCGGATGGTTTGGCCGTGCGAACCCGTTCGCATTCGACGCGAAGACGCTCGACTGGTCCAACACAGCGAGCCGCTTCGACTCCGGGACGCCGCCGATCATGAACGCGTACATCGCACGCGCCGGGATGGAACTCATTCACGGGATTGGCGTGGGAGCCATTCGCGACTGGCACACCGTGCTTGCCCAGCGGCTCATTGACGGCGGCCGCGCCCGCGGACTCACGCTCCACGGTACAACGGACATCGCACACAAGACGGCGAATACGGCGTTCGTTGTGCCCGACTCCCACGCCGTCGAAATGGCTATGCGAAAACGCGGCGTTCTCCCATCGGCGCGTGGTTCGGTGATCCGGCTGGCCCCGCATTTCTACAACACGATCGACGACGTTGACGCAGCGCTCGACGCCGTCGTTGGCGCGCTCGGCGACACCGGCGCACTCTGAGGGTGGCACGTTGACGCGCGAAACGTTCGGCTCGCGCTTCGGCGCCCTGATGACCTTGGTTGGCGTCGCCGTCGGGCTCGGAAATGTATGGCGCTTCCCGTACATGGTCGGAAAGTTTGGCGGCTCCGCCTTTGTCCTCTTCTACATTCTTATTTCGGTCGTCATCGGCGTTCCCGCCCTGATGGCCGAGTTCGCGCTGGGGCGGAGTACGCGGCGCGGCCCGGTTGGTGCATTTGCCGCCGGCGGATTGCCGTTTGGCAAACAGGTGGGGTGGTTCCTCTTCGCTGTCGTCATTGCGGCCACCGGCTATTACTCCGCAGTGATCGGCTGGGTGCTCTACTACGCCATCGCACAGCTCGCCGTTCCGTTCGGCGTGGCGCTTGATGCCGGCGCGATTCTCCCGCCTGATACCGGTTTCAACGCCAAGTCATTCGTTCTTCAGATGGCGTGCACCGGTGCAGTCACCCTCGCGTGCGCGGGTGTCATGCTCAAGGGTCTCCGGGGCGGTATCGAACGCGCCAGCAAGGTGATCGTACCACTACTGGCCGTGATGATTGTCGTACTCCTCGTTCGCTCGCTGACCCTGCCGAATGCGATCGAAGGCGTGCGTTGGTACATCCTCAAGTTCCGACTGGAAGATCTCACGCCAGCCGTGATGGTCGGCGCGCTCGGCCAGATGATGTTCTCGCTCGCGCTCGGCGGCACGTTCATGGTGATCTACGGTTCGTATCTGAAAGCCGACGAGCCAACAACGCGCCCCGCAGTCTGGACCGTGATCGGCGACACGAGCGCGGCGCTCCTCGCAGGCCTGGCGATCATTCCGGCTGTCTTCGCGTTCGGCCTCGAACCGGCGTCGGGGCCTGGGTTGATCTTCTCCACCCTCCCCAAGGTGTTCGCGTCGCTGCCGGCCGGATGGGTATTTGGCACACTGTTCTTCGTCGGATTGCTCGGCGCCGGATATCTCTCGGCCGTCGGCTCATATGCCGTACTCGTCGCGGGAGTCACCGACAACACGAGCATTGGCCGAAAGTCCGCGGTTTGGCTCCTCGCGGCCGCAGTATTTCTCATCGCGATTCCGCCTTCGCTCAACAACGGTATTTTCGTGCCCTGGGATCTGACGTTTGGCTCGGGCATGCAAACATTGGGGGCGTTGCTGGCCGTCATCACACTCGGATGGTGTATGAGCCGGTCGTCCGCGCTTGAGCGAATCGGAGCCGAGGGTGGCACACCGGTTCCCACATGGCTCATTTACTGGATACGATTCGGCATTCCCGCTGCGATCCTGTCGGTCGGCATCTGGTGGCTCCTGACCAGCGTGCTCGGTACGGCCACAGCGGCATAGCTTCGATCGCGACCTCGCGCGTCTTCACGAACCAACCACCCAACATACCAACCAGGGCTGACCATGTCCGTACTCAAGCAGCTCGTCGCCGAACTGAACTCCGGCGCACTGAAAGTCGTCGATCTCACGCAACCACTCGGCCCCGACACGCCGGTGATCGGGCTTCCGGAAATGTTCGGCGCGTCTCCCGGCGTGACGATGAAAGTAATTTCGCGCTTTGACGACAAGGGGCCGGCGTGGTACTGGAATACCATCTCCATGGGCGAGCACACCGGCACGCATTTCGACGCCCCCGTGCATTGGATCACCGGAAAGGATCTGCCTGACAACGCGTGCGACACCATTCCGGCAAAGCGCTTCGTTGGGCCGGCATGCGTGATTGATGTAACGGCCGACGTTGCGAAGGACGAAGATTTCCTCCTCACCCCCGCACGAATCGAAGCGTGGGAGAAGGAGCACGGGAAGATTCCGGCCGGCGCGTGGGTTCTGCTTCGCACCGGATGGAACACGCGCACCGATCCGGCGAAGTTCCTGAATGTCGGAGAGAACGGCCCGCACAGCCCCGGATTCCACGCCGATGCCTCGCGACTGCTCGCGAATGATCGCAACGTGCTCGGTGTGGGTGTCGAGACCGTTGGCACCGACGCAGGTCAGGCCGGCGGATTCGACCCGCCGTTCCCGAATCACACCATCATGCACGGCGCCGGGAAGTTCGGGCTCGCAAGCCTTCGCAACCTCGACCAGCTCCCGGCTACCGGGGCCGTGGTGATCGCCGCGCCGCTCAAGCTCGTGAACGGGAGCGGAAGTCCGCTGCGGGTGCTGGCGCTCGCGCCGGCGTAACGGACGATCGCTGCGAGCTGCGACGACAACTTCGACGCCAACCGCGACAGCCGACCCTCATGATTTCCACGCGACGTGCGCTCGCCATTCTATTGTGCAGCGCGTTGTCGGCTCAAGCGCCTCTTCGCGCGCAGCGCACTGCCGCCACCGTACGAGCCGACGCCCTCTGGGCGGCGATGGCCGATTCCATCAACGCCATCACACGCGCTGTGGATGCGACGTTTGGCGTTTCCATCGTTGATCTGACTGACGGACGCTCGTTCGATGTGAATGGCGACTCGGTGTTCAAGACGGCGAGTACAATCAAGATCGCCATTCTCGCCGAACTGTTCCGGCAAGACGGCGGCGGCTCGGCCCGACGCGACGTCCGCGGCGACGGCGCACCGCCAGCACGACTTGACGATCCCTACACGGTGGACCGGAAGGACCTGGTAGGCGGTAGCGGCATCATGGGGCGGTTCTCGCCCGGCGTCACGCGACTGACCAATCGCGACCTCGCTGCCATGATGGTCTCGGTGAGCGACAACTCCGCTACGAACATTCTTATCGAGCGTGTGGGCATGGAGAACGTGAACGCGCTGTTTTCCGCACGCGGATTGGCCGTCACGCGCCTCCGTCGGAACATGATGGACACGAAGGCCGCCGAGGCGGGGCGCGAGAACACCGCGTCACCACGCGAGTTCTCGGCGTTCCTCGTCGCCCTCCATCGCGGCGACGTGCTCGGCACGCCACTTACGGAAGAGTTCTTTCGGCTGCTCTCCCTCGGAAAGGCGAGCTACATCCCGCGGTTCATTCCCGGGAATGTTCGTATCGCGAACAAGCCTGGCGAACTCGGCGGTGTGCGCAACGACGCGGGCGTTGTTTTCGTCGCGGGGCGCCCATTCGCCATTTCGATGTTCACCATCAGAGCCAGCGATGAGCGCGCTGCTGAAAATGCCATCGCCCGGATTGCGTTCGAGGCATGGAAGTGCTTCGACACGCTCGCAAGGAACTAAGAAACCCCGGGGCGAGCGGGCTTACGCGACGGCGATCACAGATACGGAGAGAGGAGTCGCGCCGCGCCATCGCGCACGCGCACGGCGAACGACCGCCCATCGGCGTCGGCGAGCGTGAACGGTCGGCTCACCGCGATGCGCTCGGTGACCAGATCGTCGATGCGCGCTGCGAACGTGGCATCGTGACATTCGATGTCGAGTTCGAAGTTGAGACGCAGGCTCCGCGGATCCCAGTTGCTCGAGCCGATCAGCGCCCACGACCGATCTATCACGAAGAGTTTGGAGTGATCGAACGGCAACGGCGAAAGAAAGACGCTACACCCGGGCCTGAGCACCTGCCAGAGCAGCGCAGTGGATGCCCACTGGGCGACGGGAATGTTCACCCGCGATGGCACTACGATATCCACCTGAACCCCGCGTAGCGCCGCTACGCCAAGCGCAGCAAGCATGGGCTGGTCTGGGAGGAAGTACGGCGTAACGATGCGCACCGACTCGCGCGCGGAGCTCACCGCGCCGAGGATCACGCCGCGGAGGACGTCGAGATCGCCGTCCGGCCCGTCGGTGATGACGCGGGCAGAAGTCGAGCCGCAGGGCACGAGCTCGGGATACCAGCGCGTTCCCTCGAGCACTTCGCCGGTGACGAATCGCCAGTCGTCCACAAAGGAGTCGAGCAGTTGTGCCACCACCGGCCCCTCAATGCGAAAGTGCACCTCGCGCACGGCGCGGCGCGGCGGCGCGGTGGCGAGGTTCCGTTCGTGGATGTTCATACCGCCGGCGAACGCGATCCGCCCGTCCGTGATCAGCAGCTTGCGGTGATTGCGAAGATTGAAGAACGCGGGGCCTGCCTGCGCGATGGTCGGAAGAAATCGCGATACCGGAACGCCGGCCTTCTCCATCGCCCAGTGCGCCGGGGGGAAGTTGTACCGTACACCTGCCCCGTCGAGGAGCACGCGCACCGTCACGCCGCGCTGCACGGCTCGCGCGAGCGCCTCGATGAACCGACTTCCGGCACTGTCGGCGGCGAAGATGAACGTGCTCAGCGCCACCGACTCCTTGGCCCCTTCAATCGCAGCGAGCATTTCGGGATACGCTGCGTCACCGTTGATCAGCGCCTCAAGGCGGTTTCCGCCGAGCAGCGCGCGCCCGCTCAGCTTTTCCACGAGGAGCGAGAGTCCCGCGAGATTGGGATGGTGTTGTCCCAACAAGGCGAGCGGCGCCACGTGCTCGGCCGACACCGTGACGCTCCGTGGCATTGCCCCCCGGAGTTCGCGTGCGCGCCGCCTCACACGGTTGATGCCAAAAAGCGTGTAAAGGACGGCACCCACAATGGGCACGAGCCAGATTAGACCCACCCAGCCGATTGCGGCCCGCACATCGCGCTTGTGCAGAATGACGTGGAGGCTGGCGGCCAAGTCCACGGCAAACGCCGCGATCGTAAGCCACAGCGGCCATTGAAAGTCGCGAATCAAGCTTGGGCCCGGCGTCCGGCGCTGTACCGGGCCGGTTTTGCCGGGCCCCGGCCAACAGCGAGCGTGTGCGTTCGTTCGAGCCGCATGGCGGTTCCTCCCCGGTGGTGCTTCGGCGAGCGCCGACGATGACTAAGCTAGCGGTCGTGGCACCACTGGTGCTGTCCGGGATGAAGACGCGTGCTGCAGCCGACCGACCCGGAGCCGGTTGCGCATCTACCGCCGGTCGGCATTTTCCATCTCATGACCGTCATCACGAACGTCGAAGACCTCCGCCTGCTCGCGCAGAAGCGCGTGCCGCGGATGTTCTACGACTACGCGGCCTCGGGCAGCTGGACGGAGAGCACCCTCCGCGCCAACGAGACCGACTTCCAGACCATCAAGCTCCGTCAGCGCGTTGCGGTGAACATCGAGCACCGCAGCACGGCGACGACGATGATCGGCACGAAGGCCGCGATGCCGGTCGCCATTGCTCCGACGGGAATGACCGGCATGCAGCACGCCGATGGCGAGATCCTTGCGGCGAAAGCGGCTGAGAAGTTCGGCATTCCGTTCACGCTGAGCACGATGAGCATCTGCTCGCTCGAAGACGTCGCGGCGGCCACGACCGCGCCGTTCTGGTTCCAGCTCTACGTGATGCGCGATCGCGACTTCATCGAACGGCTCATCGACCGAGCCAAGGCCGCCCGTTGTAGCGCGCTGATGCTCACCCTCGACCTGCAGATCCTCGGCCAGCGGCACAAAGACCTCAAGAACGGGCTCTCCGCCCCGCCCCGACTGACGATCGGCAACATCATCAACATGATGACCAAGCCGCGCTGGTGCATCGGAATGCTCGGCACCAAGCGTCGCCACTTTGGAAACGTCGTCGGCCACGCCAAAGGCGTGAATACGATGGGTTCGCTCGCCGAATGGTCCAATCGGCAGCTCGACCCGACCCTCAACTGGGGCGACGTCGAGTGGATCAAGAAGCGGTGGGGCGGCAAGTTGATTCTTAAAGGAATCCAGGACGCCGAGGACGCAAGGCTTGCGGTGAACACCGGCGCCGATGCGTTGATCGTCAGCAACCACGGTGGCCGTCAGCTTGACGGCGCCGAATCGAGCATTCGCGCGCTGCCGGCAATTGTGGACTCCGTGGGTTCGGGCATCGAAGTCCACATGGACGGAGGCATCCGTTCCGGGCAGGACGTGCTCAAGGCGTGTGCGCTAGGTGCGCGCGGCACTTACATCGGGCGCGCCTTTCTCTACGGGCTCGGCGCGATGGGCGAAGCCGGCGTCACGAAGGCACTGGAACTCATCCACCGCGAACTCGACCTGACGATGGCGTTCTGCGGAAAGACGCAAATCGAGCAGGTTGATCGAAGCGTGTTGTTGCCGGGGACATTCCCTGTCTGACCAAGCTTCTGCTCTTCCTTATGGATGCGTGAGCGCGTGACCGGGCGCTTCGCACTGGCCATTTTCCTCGCCGCGCTCGCGCTTGTCGCTCTCGCTCCGACGGACGCGTTGGCGCACGACGTCACCACCGGTGACCGGGGATACATCCAGACGATCCTGGGCGTGCACCTGATTCCGTTCGCGTATCTCGGCGCCAAACACATGGTCACCGGCTACGATCACCTGCTCTTCCTGCTCGGCGTCATCTTCTTTCTCTACCGATTGCGCGACATCGGACTGTACGTCACGTTGTTCGCCGTCGGCCACTCGACGACGCTGCTCATCGGCGTGATCATGGGCGTTGGCGTCAACTCGCACTTGGTCGACGCGATCATCGGGCTATCCGTCGTGTACAAGGCCCTGGATAACCTCGGCGTATACACACGCTGGTTCGGATTCCAGCCGAACACGAAGGCGGCGACGCTGATCTTCGGGCTCTTTCACGGGCTCGGGCTCGCTACCAAGATTATCGACTTTGAAATGGCGTCCGACGGAATGATCCCAAACCTCGTCGCGTTCAACGTCGGGGTGGAGATCGGCCAGCTGCTGGCGTTGAGCGCGATCCTCGTCGTAATGACGCACTGGCGCCAGACCAGGCGCTTTCTGCAGCAGGCCGTTGTCGCCAACGTCGCCGTGGCCGCGGCCGGAATAGCGCTGATCGCGATCCAGCTCGCCGGCTACTTCGGCGAATCCACCTAGCCGACCCAGCGACGTGTCCGCGCCGACCGCCCCCACCCCATCGACCCCTCCGCCAGCCGCCGGCGGCGGCTCCGGCTCGACACGTCGGTTTCTTCGTTCGCTGGCGGTCGCGATCACCGTTGCTGGAGCGATCGTGGTCACGGTGGTTCTACCGGCAGAGCTTGGAATCGACCCGACCGGCATCGGCCAGGTGCTCGGCCTCAAGGAAATGGGTGACACGAAGGTGTCGCTGGCCAAGGAGGCGGCCGAACACGCAGCGGCGGATGCCGGCCCGCCGGGGATGCTTGCGAGGCCAGGCGCCGGGACGATGTTCGATTCCACCGACGTCATCGTTCCCCCCGGACAGGAGCGCGGAATAATGCTCGTCATGGGGAAGGACGCGAGTGTGAGCTACGTCTGGTCGGCCGATCGCAGCGGCGTCAATCACGACACGCATGCCGACTCGCCTACCGTGAGTTATCACGGATACTCGAAAGGCACGGGCGTACAGAGCGACAGCGGCATCATCGCGGCTGCATTCGACGGCCAACACGGATGGACGTGGCACAATAGCGGTCCCGACAGCGTTGTGGTGAGCCTCCGCATCATCGGTCAATACGACGAGATGAAAAGACGCCCTTGACCGTTCGTCGGATCTCGATGACGCCGACCACGCGGGGCGTTGCCCCGTCGTCGGGGAAGCGCGCAGCAACATCGAGCGCGATCGCGCGGAGTTCTGGCACCCCGCGCTTCGCCGTCCGCGACTACGGCGACGCGCGAATATGGGTCAGAACACGATCCCCAGCGATGCCAGCCAGAGCAACGTTGTCACGGGCGCACGCACATTTGGGCGATACTCCGCGTGAGGATCATTCATTATGAGTGCAACGCCGCAAATAGCGCCGCCAAGTGACGGCGGGATTCGACTGGTAATGCCGCGAGCCGGAGGCGAGCGGCGGCAGAAAGAAAC